>JANPEL010000327.1:0-4564 GCA_031431925.1 Gemmatimonadota bacterium
CTCTGGGGCTTCACACCACGCGCTCGTCCCCCAACCGGATCGGCAGCCCGCCCAGCGGCTCCAGCACGACGGATAGCCGGAGAACCAGACCTTCGCAGAAATGCCGGCACCACCCCGTTGCCCGTTATCGACGGATCGGGACCACCAAGACGCTCGGGTGCGCCCGATCGTGCAGCACGGTGATCCGCGCCGTGCGAGCGTCCTTCCGGGTTTCTTTTGCCACCACACCGCCGGAGTTGAAGTTCTGCTGAAGTTCGGTGCCGTTGGGTGAACGGACGAAGAGCCGGAGCCGGCTGCCTTTCGCGATCCGGCGGGCAAACCAGTTGAAGTTGGTGAACTGGTAGGGAAGCGGCACGCCTGGCGGCACCAGCTGCTCCTGCCGGAGGGACTCGCGATACCGGGCCCGGAGTTGGGTGCCGGCGAGTTCGATGCTCTTTCCGTCCGGCAGGATCTCGAACAACGTCGCGGCGAGGTCGGTGTCGGGCACGTCGAGCGCGAGCCAGATCGTGAGCGCCACGTTGCCGGCGATCTCGGTTTCTTCCCCAAACGGCTCCGTGTGGTAGATCACCCGGTTACCCCGGGTGTTGATCACTCGGGTTTGATCGACGAACGAGAGGGCCGAAGGGTGGGTAACATCGCCCTGGGCGGGTGGGTCGAGCGGGTTGTAGGTGAAGACGTCGGGATCGGATCGGTCCGGCGCCGTCAGCTCGAGCCGGCCGCCGCCGAAGAGGTCAGTGGCCCCCCCGCCGGCGGAGTTGAGATAGAACTTCTTGGTGTCGGTGGCCACGGCCTCGAGACTGTCGGCATAGCGCCAGACATCGCCGTTGGATCCGGCCACGTAGTAGGCCACCCGCTTCTTCAGGAACTCGGGCTTCGATCCAGTGCCCCGGAGGGTCCAATCGTACCAAGCTTTGTGGAGCTGATGGATGCTGAGCAAACTCGCCGGTCCGAAGGTCACGCCGTTCACTTCAGCCGTCGGAACCCGGGTGCCGCCGTGATCCCACGGCCCGATCACCAAATAGATGTTCCGCCGGGCCTCGACCGTGGCGTGTTGGAGGAACGCCCGGTAGTGGGTCAGGGTGCCGAGCTGATCGCCGTCGTAGTGGCCGGTGATCGTCAAAATCGGCTGGGTCATCCGGGCGTACTCCGCCGGCGTGGGCGACGTGGCATCCCAATAGGGACCGGGCGTCGGGTTCGCCAGCCATTTCTGAAACACCGTCGACCGGTTGCCCGCGATGCTGTCGAGCGCCTGGAACGGAAGCCCTTCTCGGCGGAGAATCTTGGCGTACCCGGCCCACTGGCTCATGTCGGCAAAGATCTGCCCCTGGGCGGTTTTTCCGGACGTGAAGGTGAGCCATTGGGGCAGGTAGGTCGAGAAGATGTTGCCGACCATCGGGAAGTCGATGCCGAGATATGCCGGGGCCACCGGCACGATGGTGACGAGGTGGGGTGGGAGTTCCTTCAGGGTGGCCCACTGATCGAAGCCGCCGTATGAGCCGCCCCACATCCCGATCTTGCCGGTGCTCCACGGCTGGGCCGCGAACCACTCGACGACGTCATGGCCGTCCTGGGCCTCGTTCACGAAGGGTTCGAAGGCGCCCTCGGAGTTGCCGCGACCCCGGACGTCGACGGCGGCGAAGGTGTAGCCGTCGCGGGCCATTTCCATCGCGAATTTGTGGTAGGTGTCGCCGATGTAGGGGGTCAAGGTAAAGACCACCGGACCTGGCGCGGTGATGCCCCGGGGGCGGTAGATCGTGGCGTTCAGGCGGACGCCGTCACGCAGGGGAATCTTGACGCCCCATTGGATCTCGACCTCACGGTCCTGCGCCGGCGCGGGACGTGCCCCGGTGGCCAGCGCAAGCACCAGCAACGTGATCAACCGCATTCGGTCCTCCGTTCGAAGGTCAGGTCGTGATTGTAGCCAGCCGTCGCTCCACCATCCGCCGGGCCGCTTCAACGGGCGACTCGCCTCGAGTGGAGGCCTCCTTGAAGATCCCGGTGAGCCGGGCGTCCATCTGTTGGATCGCCGCTTCGATGGCCTCGAAGGTGGCCCCTTCGTCCACCATGGCGAGTGACACCGCGCCGGCGCCATTCACCACGTAGTCCGGGGCGTAGAGGATGTTCCGCGCCACCAGCCGAGTCCCGTCCTCCGGCGCTCGGAGCTGGTTGTTGGCGGCGCCGGCCACGACCCGGCACCGGAGCTTCGGAATCGTCGTTTCGTCGAGGGTCGCGCCCACCGAGCAGGGGGCGTAGACGTCGCAGACTGTCTCGTAGACCCGTTCGGTCGGCACGGTCTCGGCCTTGAGCTCCGCGGCGAGGGCCGCGACCTTCTCGGCGTTGAGGTCGTTGAGCAGCACTACCGCCCCGGCCTTCGTGAGGTACCGGGCCAACGGCGCCCCCGTGTCGCCCACACCCTGGACCAGCACCCGAACCCCTCGGAGGTCGTCGGATCCGGTCACCTGGCGCCACGCCGCTTTTATGCCGACGAAAACGCCTAACGCTGTGTAGATGCCGGGATCATACGGCGCCTTGATCTTCCAGTCATAACAATGGACGTAACGGGTGACCGTGGCGAGGAGCGCCATGTCGGCGGGCGTGGTCCCGATGTCGGGGCCGGTGCCGTACCGTCCGTTCAACGAGTCGATCATCCGGCCGAACCGGAGGAGGAGGGCGGTCCGGTCCGGGCCCGCCACCGGCTTGGAGAGCGCGATGACCGCTTTACCGCCGCCGTAGTTCACGTCGATCGCCGCCCACTTGTTGGTCATCCCCTCGGCGAGCCGGATCGCGTCCCACAACCCTTCCTCGGGGCTCCCGTACTCCTTCATCCGGCAGCCGCCCACCGAGCGGGTGCCATGGGTGGCGTGAATGGCGATGAACATCCAGGCGTCGGCCTCCCGGTCGTAGCGCACCACCACCTCTTGGCCGGGCCAGGCCTTGATCAGATCGGTCCACGTGGTCATGTCGGCAGGTTCCTCTCTTGCGGTGTTGAAATCAGGCGCGATATTCCAACTATGTCAAGCAGAGCCCGGACCCGGCCCTACTCGATCAAACGGCGGGACCAGATCGCCGCCCTCGAATCGGCGGTCCGCCAGGAAATCGTCGATACCATTCAGGCCGCCGGCCCACTGTCGGCGCTGGAGGTGTCGACGCTGATGGGCCGCCCGGCCGATGCTCTCTATTACCACCTCAAACGGCTGATGAAGGTCGGCCTGTTGGTGGTCAAGGCCACCCGTCGGACCGGCCGTCGGGATGAGGTGGTGTACGATCTGGCCGGCCATCCCTTGGTGCTCGACTATCCGGTCAAGGCCGCCGGACATGAGCATCCGCTCTCCCGGCTGGTGCGGTCCATGCTCCGGACCGGCGAGCGGGACTTCCGTGCGGCCGTCGCGACCGGCCAAGCCCGCCCCGACGGCGACCGCCGGAATCTCTGGGCCGGCCGGCGCCACGCGTGGCTCTCGCCCCGGGATCTCGAGCGGGTCAATGGATTAGTCGACCAATTGGTCGCGATCATGACCCGGGCCCGGAAGCCAGCCACCGGCGAGCTCTGTACCTTGACGCTGGTATTGGCCCCCCGGGTTTCCCGAGCGGGCCGGCGCCCGCCTCGTTCTCCCTCGAACCGGAAGGCCGCATGAGCGACCACGGCGACGATCTGTTCGCACCCAGTGTCATTGCCGACCCATATGCCTACTTCGGGCAGCTCCGCGAAACCGATCCGATTCACTGGAATGCCCGTTCCGAGCTCTGGATCATCACCCGGTACGACGACTTGGTCTGGCTGGTCCGGCATCACGAGCTGTTCTCGTCCGCGGTCATCGGGTCGGACCAGCGGCCGCTCTACCCGCCGATCGACGCCGAGGACCGGGGGCTCTTCGAGGAGGTTCGCCACTTCCGGTCCGATCAGTTGGTGGAGAAGGACCGGCCCGATCACACCCGGATGCGGGAGGCGGTGCACGAGTACTTCACCCCGACGGCCATGGAGGCGTGGCGGCCGTTCGTCCGGACCGCGGTGGCTGAGTTGCTCGACGAAGTGGCCCCGAAGGGCAGGATGGACGTCCTCCAAGTGCTGGCCGCTCCGCTCCCGGTCCGGATCATCACCCACATGATGGGCGTCCCGAACGAGGACCGCGAGTACCTGCGCGAGTTGGCGGGCAAGCTCCTCTATATCAATCGAGGCGAACCGTATCGGATGAAGCCCTTGATGGAGGGCATCCGGGCCATGATGGCGTACGTCGAGCCGAAAGTCGGGACTCGGGCGGAACACCCGGAGAATGATTTCATATCGGTCCTGGCCACGGCCGAGAAGGCGGGCGTCTTTACCCGCCATCAGGTCTTGGTCAACACCGCGCTGCTGCTGTTTGCGGGGCACGAGACCACCATGAACCTGATCTGCAACGGGACGCTGGCGCTGCTCCGCCATCCGGAGCAATGGGCCAAGCTCTGTGCCGACCCCGCGGGTCTGACCCGGCTCGCCACGGAGGAGTGTCTCCGTTACGATCCGCCGGTCAAATCGACTCAACGCATTGCCGCGGCCGATGTCGAACGTCACGGCAAACAGATCAAGAAG
>JANPEL010000328.1:0-2678 GCA_031431925.1 Gemmatimonadota bacterium
GGCAGCGACAGCATGTTGATGCAGTTGCCCACCCCGCTCGACTGAATCAACAGCACACTCCGGACCCCGCCGAGATACGCCCCGGCCGCCAGCGCCACGCCTTCTTCTTCGGTCGTGAGCGTCACCGTCCGGATGGCCGGATCGGCCTGGCAGCGTTCGATCAGCCGTTGATGGCCGGCGTCCGGCACAACCGACACCAGTCCAATCCGATGGGTGCGAAACAGGGCGTGAATCTCGTCCGCCCATTCAATCTGGTCATTCATGTCGAGTGGAGCCCGATCGAGAAGTACTTGATGTCGAGAAACTCATCGATGCCCCAGTGGCCGCCTTCGCGGCCGATCCCGGACATCTTGACGCCGCCAAACGGCGCCTGCGCCGTCGACGGCACCCCATCGTTGATGCCGACGATCCCAAACTCGAGCGCCTCCGCCACCTGGTAGGCCCGCCGTAAATCGGCGGTCCAGAGATACGCCGCGAGCCCGAACGGTGAGTCATTGGCCAGCCGAATCGCCTCGGCCTCGGTCGTGAAAGTGAGCACCGGCGCTACCGGGCCGAACGTCTCTTCGTGCATCAGCTTCATCGCGGGCTGAATGCCCGTGAGTACGGTGGGCTGGTGGTAGAGGCCGGTCAGGGCCTTGCCGCCGGTCAGGACGGTGGCGCCGAGCCGGGCGGCATCCTCGAGATGCTCGACGATTTTGGCGAGCCCGGCCTGGTCCACCATCGGACCGATCTGGGTGGCCGGATCAAGCGGGTCGCCAACCTTGAGCGCGGCTACCGCGGTGGCCAACCGCGCGGTAAACGCCGGCGCGATCGATTCCTGAACGTAGATCCGGTTGGTGCAGACACAGGTCTGGCCCCCGTTTCGAAACTTGCATGACATGACTTCGCGGACGGCGGCTTCGAGCGGGGCATCCTCAAAAATCAGGAACGGCGCATGCCCGCCAAGTTCGAGGGCCAGGCGTTTCATGGTCCGAGCCGACTGCTCGTAGAGATGAACGCCGACCTCGGTCGACCCGGTGAAGGTGAGGACCCGAACCCGGAGGTCGTCGAGCAACACCCCGGACACCGGCCGCGGATCGAGGGCCGTGAGGACTTGGAACGCATCCGGCGGCCCGCCCGCCTCGCGCCAGAGCGCCGCGAGCGCCAGCGCCGAGAGCGGCGTCTGCTCGGCCGGCTTGACGATCACCACGCACCCGGCCGCCAGCGCCGGGGCAATTTTCCGGGTGACGGTGGCAATCGGGAAGTTCCAGGGGGTAATCGCGTACACGATCCCAGTCGGCTGCTTGATCGCGTGGAGCCGCTTGTGGGCAAACTGACTGGCGATGGTTTCCCCGCCGATCCGTTTGGCTTCCTCCGCATACCATTCGACGAACCCCGCGCCGTACCGGACTTCCCCGACCGACTCGGTCACCGGCTTGCCCATTTCGACCGTCATCAACTCGGCCAGCACCGGTTCATGAGCCACGATCAGCGCATGCCACTTCTTCATCACGGCCGCGCGCTCGTAGACGGTCGTTCGCTTCCACCGATCGAACCCGCTCGCGGCCCGGTCGAGCGCCGAGCGGGCCTCGGCCGCACCGCAATCCGGCACGGCGGCCACGACCCGCCCGTCAATCGGCGACCGGACCTCGAAGGTGGTAGCCGCCCCGGCGCCCGCGGTGCGAATCCGGTCGAAGAATCTCGGATCGAGCATGGTCACTCCTTGATTGTCGGAGTCGGGCGCACGGGAGCATGGCCCCGCTTGTACACCAGAATGGTGCGCCGGAACGTCATCACGACGGTGCCGTCCTGTTTGTAACCGGTCGTTTTGATTTCGACGATGCCCATCGTGGGTCGGGAGCCCGAGTCGCGAGTACTCAGCACCTCAGTCTGGGCGTAGATCGTGTCACCCTCGAACACCGGGGCCGGCATCCGAATATCCTGCCAGCCCAGATTGACCGCGTTCTGGGAGATGTCGGACACCGTGAGGCCCACCACCAGCGCTAACGTAAAAGTCGAGTTGACCAAGGGCTGGCCGAACTCGGTCTGGGCGGCGTAGTGGCGGTCGAAGTGGATCGGATTGCTGTTGTTGGTGAGGAGCGTAAACCAGGCATTGTCGGTGCTGGTGACGGTCCGGCCAATGGCGTGCCGAACGACCAATCCAACCTGGAAGTCCTCGTAGGACCGAGCCTCACTCATGGCGCTGCCTCCGGGGTCAGGGCCTTGATGGCGTCCGCCCGGCGGAGGGTCGTCATCGCCATCCGGATGTTGGCCGCGTCGATCATCTTGCCGCCGATCGCCACCGCCCCCCGGCCCCCGGCCGTGGCCTGGTCATAGGCCGCGACCACCGAGCGAGCCCAATCGACCTCGGCCGGAAGCGGCGAGAACGCGACGTTGACCGCCGCGATCTGGGCGGGATGAATGCATTGCTTCCCGTCGAACCCGAGCGCCCGGGCCGTCCGGCAGGCCCGTTCGAGGCCTGCGGTGTCCTTGAAATCCGCGTACGGCCCATCGAGGGCCCGGAGCCCGTTGGCCCGGGCCGCCGCCACGATCCCGTGCATCACGGCGTGCCATCGGTGGCCGGGATAGGCGGCGTCATCATCGTCGGCCTCGCCAATACTCGCGAGCGGCATCCGCATCGAGGCGGCATAGTCACCGGATCCGAAGATCAGCGATTCGAGCCGCTCGGAACTCGCGGC
>JANPEL010000329.1:0-11764 GCA_031431925.1 Gemmatimonadota bacterium
CCCCCCGCGGGGGCCCGTCGGGGTGCCGGTCCGGCGACCCGCTTTGGGCGGCCCCCGCCCCGCTCCGGGCCGCCAGCCGCGCCCGGGAGAGAGTCTCGCCGGACGGTCGCCGATTCGCTCCCCCGGTCATGGAGTTTCTGGAGGGCCCTGACGGTCAACTCAGCGGTACCGGGGTGCTCCATAGCAGCCAGTTGCTGCTGGGCATGACGCACTTCATCCGGGGCGATTACCGCCGGGCCTATCCAATGCTCGTGGCCGCCGCCCAGTCGGCTGACGACGCCGACGGCATTGCCACGGCCTCACTCTGGCTGCTGTTCACCCTGCGGCGCGCCGGGCGGCTCGCGGAAGCGGGCCAGATCGCCAAAGTCATCCCCCCGGATCTGCCGGTCGTCCATCGAACCGCCGAACTGCGGCTGCTCCAGGCGTTTGCCGGGACGCTCTCTCTCGACTCGCTGCAGCGAGACCTCGGCGGCGACATTCAATCGGAGACGGCCGGTCTGTACCTGTACGGGCTCGGATCCACGCTGTTGGCCCGCGGTCGCCAGGCCGAGGCGGCGGAAGCGTTGGACGAGGTCCGTCATACCACGAACTGGGCGTCAATCATCTATGTCGCGGCCGAGGCGGACTTGGCGCGGCTCCGCCGGCCGTGTCCCGAGCCGAATCCGGTTCGGTTCCCCGACCACCGTTGGAATCGCTGTCTCGTCACCGCCATTCAATAGCAACCTTCACGATCGAGAATCACTGCGTGCCGCCTAAAACCCCGCCCCCGAAATCATCTCGGCTCCGGTCCCTGACCGGCGAGTACCGTTCCCTTGCCGAGAAGCTCCGCGGCGGCGGCGGTCCGGACCGGGTCGCGAAGATGCATGCCCAAGGCAAGCTCTCGCCCCGGGAACGAGTGGAGCGGCTCCTCGATCCGGGCCCGCCGTGGTTTGAGATCGGCCTCTTGGTTGCCTACGACCGATACGACGGCCAAGCACCGGGTGCCGGGGTGATCACCGGCGTCGGGGTCGTCGAGGGCCGTGAGGTGGTGGTCGTCGCGAATGACGCCACGGTCAAAGCCGGCTCGTGGTGGCCCGAGACCATCGCGAAGATCCTCCGGGCCCAGGAAGTCGCGATGCGCCAGCGAATTCCGATCATTTATCTGGTCGACAGCGCCGGCGTGAACCTGCCATACCAAGGCGGCGTCTTCCCCGGGCAATACGGGGCGGCCCGGATCTTCTACTATAACTCGATCATGCGGCGCTACCTCCACGTGCCCCAGATCGCCGCGGTCATGGGCAGTTGTGTGGCGGGCGGCGCCTACCTTCCGGCGTTGTCGGACGTGATCTTCATGGTCGACGGCACCAGCTTCATGGGCCTCGGCGGCGCGAACCTCGTCAAGGGAGCAACCGGTCAGACTGTCGATGGCGAGACCTTGGGTGGTGCCAAGACCCACACCGAAATCAGCGCCGTGGCCCATTATCTCGCGGCGTCCGATGCTGAATGCCTGGTCAAGATTCGCGAGTACGTGGCCCGGCTGCCGCGGTTGCCAGGCGTCGCGCACCGGATCGCGGAGACGGTCGCGCCCGCCCGGCCGGTGGAGGATCTGTACGACATTCTGCCCCAGGATCACCGGATGTCATACGACATGCGCCATGTCTTGGCCTGCCTGCTCGACGGCGGCCGGCTCGAGGAGTTCCAGCCGGCGGTGGCGGCGGAAATGATCTGCGGCCACGGCCGGCTCGAAGGCCGCCCGGTGGCCGTGATTGCCAACCAGCGGGGATTGATCAAGGCCAAAGCCGGCGAGCGGCCGCATTTCGGCGGCATCATCTACACCGAGAGCGCCGAAAAGGTGGCCTATTTCATCGAAACCGCCAGCCGCGAACGGATCCCGATCCTGTTCATCCAAGACGTGAGCGGCTTCATGGTCGGCCCGGAAGCCGAGCACTCCGGCATCATTCGCGCGGGCGCCCGCTTCGTCGAGGCGATGGCGACCGCGGTGGTGCCCCGGATCGTCCTCACGGTCAATCACGCATCCGGCGCGGGGTACTACGCCATGGCGGGGCAGGGCTTCGATCCGGACTTCATTGTGTCCTGGCCCACTGGTCGGATGGGTGTCATGGAGGGCGAGGCGGCCGTCATGGCCGTCCACGGACCCACCATCGAGAAGGCCAAACAGCTCGGCAAACCGGTGGCGCCTGAGGTGGAAACCTCGATGGCTCAGATGCGAGCCGACTACGACCGCGACCTCGATGCCCGGCATGCGGCGGCGAGGGGACAAGTCGATGCGATCATCACGCCGGAGGAAACCCGGGGCATCCTGTCGCTCCTGCTCAAGGCCGCAGCCAACTACGCCGGACCGCACCTGGGCGCGTTCGTGCTGCCGCCGATCGATGACCATGGGCGCTAGCCGGCTCGCGGCGCTGGTCGCCGTTGTCGTGCTGGCCGCCTGTGCCGGCCGTCCGGTGCCTGAAGCCCCGAGGCCCACCATGGACCCGGGGCGGGTCGTGCCACCGGTGGTGGTTCCCCCGGCGCTCCCGCCGGTCAAAACGCCGGTCATTCCGCCGACCGAGGCCTATCGCCGGGGCCTCATGCCCCTGGCCTCGACCAACGTCTGGGCGTTTCGCCAAGCCAAGCCCGCCGCCGACGGGCGCGGGGTGGTGATCGGCATTCTCGATAGCGGGATCGACGCCGACATCGTAGGCCTCGATGTGACGACGATGGGGAGCCGCAAGATTCTCGACCTGCGAGACTTCTCCGGTGAGGGGCGGATCGTCCTGACGCCTCTCGGTCCCCACGGCGACACCGCGATCGTCGCTGGTACCAGACTGGCGGGTTTGCAGCGGGTCACCGCGCTCGACGCGGCCGGAATGCACTATGCCGGGGCCATCGTCGAACGGGGGCTGGGCGAAATGCCGGGCAGCGATCTCAACGGCGACGGCGACAATGCCGACCGGTTGCCGCTCGTGGTGGCCCGCGCGTCCGATGGTTGGGTGGTGTTCGCCGATACCGACGGCGATGGGACCCTCGCCGACGAGCGGCCGGTCCACGACTACCTGGTGGCCAAAGAGGTGTTCGGCTGGACGGTGGCGGGCCGGAAGTGGCCGATGACGGTCGCGGCGAACTTCGGATCGGCGTCGGGTCCCCCGACGCTCGACCTCTTCTTCGACAACAGCGGGCACGGAACTCATGTGGCGGGCATCGCCGCGGGGAACGGTCTCTACGGGGTCAGGGGATTTGACGGGGTCGCGCCCGGGGCCCAACTCCTCGGCCTCAAGATCGCCAACAATGCCGCGGGCGGTGTCTCGGTAACCGGGAGTATGGTCCGGAGCATCGACTACGCCATTCGGTTTGCGAAGAGCCGTCAACTGCCGCTGGTGTTGAATATGAGCTTTGGCGTCGGCAACGAACGGAACGGCGCCGCGCGCATCGATGCCTTGCTCGATTCGATCTTGGCCGCCAATCCCGAGGTGGTCTTCGTCACCAGTGCCGGCAATGACGGTCCCGGGCTCTCGACCCTTGGGTTTCCGGGGTCCGCCGATCGGGTCCTGTCGGTCGGCGCTACCTACCCGCCGGCCTTTCTCCCCGGTGCGGTGGCCGGCGATGTGGTCGCCTTCTTCAGCTCGAGGGGCGGGGAGGCCGCCAAGCCGGACATCATGGCGCCAGGGATCGCGTACTCCTCCGTGCCCCGGTGGGAAACCGGCTCCGAGGACAAGAGCGGCACCAGTATGGCGTCGCCCCACGTGGCGGGGGCGGTCGCCCTCCTGCTGTCAGCCCTCCAGCAGGAGCGGCGCTCCGCAACTTCGGGGCAGGTGAAGCAAGCCATCGTGGCGACCGGCCGGGCGCTGCCGGCGTCGCTCCGGGTCGATCAGGGGGGCGGGTTGCTCGACCTCGTCGCCGCGGATCGGGTGCTCCGCCGGTTGCCTGTTGGCGCCTCGGTTCGGCTGGCTGTTGGCGGGGTGCCGGGAGCCGGAGTGTACCGGATCCTCGACCCCAACCGGCCGGCCACTGACACGACCGTCATGGTCGAGATCCTGGGATCGTTAGGCGGCCCGGTCCGCCTGACGTCGAATACCGCTTGGGTCGAACCCCCCGGGCAGGTTCAGCTCACCCCCCCGCGGACGTCGGTGCCGATGGGGCTCAGAGGGTCGGCCCTCCGGGATCCCGGCGTCTTCGGCGCCACCGTGACCGGCTGGGCCACCGATACGGCCATCGGCCCCCTGTTCCGGCTTCCGGTCACCGTGGTTCACCCGGTGCTCGTCGGCGACTCCGGGGCCCGGGCTCGCGGAACGATCCAGCCCGGCGGAACCCAGCGGGTGGTCTTCGCGGCCGACAGCGGCCGGCCGTTCCGGGTCCAGGTGGGCACGGCCACCCTGGGCCAAGACGTGCTCGCGTTTCTCCATGAACCCGGCGGGCAGCCGTTCCGGGTTGAGAACGGAAAGCGGGCTGGTGCGGGCACCGGGCAAGCGGAGTACGACGTCGACGGCCGGAACGTGGAGCCGGGCTACTACGAGGTGGTGGCGGTCGCGCCTCCCACCGGCGGGGCCACGGTCACCATGACAATCGACCAGTCACCGCTGGCGATCGATGCGAGCCGGCTCCACGCCGATACGGTCACCGTACAGCTGACCAACCGAACGAAATCCGTCCAGTCGGCGGCGACGGTCCTGGCGCTCGTTGGCGGTGAACGGGCCTTGTCGTTCAGCCAAAAGGGGTCGGCCGTGAGGCGCCTGTCGGTTCCGGTGCCGGCGTGGGCCAAAAGGGTGGAGGTCGATCTCCGGGTGTCCCGGGCCACCTGGCCGCTGTTTACCGATATGGGTCTCACCCTACTCGACGGTCACGGGCAGGTGTTGGTCGCTAACCCGATGAACTACCATTTCGGGCGAGTCACGGCGGACTTCGATTCCGCCGCCGCCGTGCCGGATCTCACCATCGCCGTCGCCCCGGGGTTTGCCGACCCGTTTGCCGAACCGCTCTGGGACGGGATGATGGCCATTCGGTTCTACGCCGAAACCCCCATGGTCCTCGAGCCGACCGGCTCGGCGGAACGATCGGTCGCGGTGGGCGGGCAGAGCACCGTCCGGTTTCCACTGGGCCGGACGCCGTGGCCATTGGGCGACGGGTTCTTCCCGCTCGGCCAACTGCTGGTCGAGGTCAATGGCTCCGGCTGGGGCCGGGAGGTCCGGCTCCCCGAGCCGCTCCCGCCGATCATGCGGTGAGCCGATTCCGCCCCCCTCCGCAGTAATTCGGTCGTCCTCGCGGTAATTTCGGTTACCACACCCCGTCGGCCGGGTGCCAGATTGTCGGCGTGACCCACTCAACGCCCTCGGGCAGCGCCGGCCTGATCCAAGCCCGCGCCGTGCTCGCCCGCCATTTTGGTTATTCCGATTTCCGGCCCAGTCAGAGCCGGGTGGTGCACTCGGTCCTCAACGGCCGCGACACCTTGGCGGTCCTTCCAACCGGGGCGGGGAAGTCGGTGTGCTTTCAGGTGCCCGCCATGGTCCGGCCGGGCGTCACCGTGGTGATGTCGCCCCTCCTCGCGCTCATGGAGGATCAGGTCGAGGCGGCCCGCGCCCGGGGCCTCCCCGCCCGAGCCCTCAACAGCATCCAGAGCAAGTCGGCCCAGGCCCGGGTCAAGTCCGAACTCGCCGACGGCATCGTCCGGCTGCTGTACGCGGCGCCCGAGCGCGGCCCCCGATTGGTCGATGAGCTCGCGAGCGCCGGAGCCACCGTCGGCTTGCTCGCGATCGACGAAGCCCATTGTATCGCCGAGTGGGGGCCGGATTTCCGGCCCGCCTACCTGGCCCTCGGGCGACTCCGCCAAGCGCTCGGCGATCCGCCCACGGTGGCCTTGACCGGCAGTGCCACCGCCGAGGTCCGCGGCGTGATTGCCCGAACCCTCGGCCTTGGCGCCCGGGGTGGCTACGACCTCCACCTCGCCTCGTTCGACCGGCGGAATCTCTGGTTCGGCGTGGTGCCGGTCGGCTCCGAACGGGACCGGTTGGAACGACTCCTGGAGCTGCTCGGGCACGGCGACCGCGTCGCCATTGTGTATGGGCCAACCCGCAACGTCGTTGAGGCGCTGGCCCGGGTGGTTCGGGAGCGGGGCTTCCGAGCCGTGGCCTATCACGCCGGCCTAACGAAAGAACGCCGGGCCGAAGTCCTGACCGGATTCCTCGCCGACCGGTTCGAAGTGATCGTCGCCACCTGTGCGTTCGGGATGGGGATCGACAAGCCGAACGTCCGGTTGGTCGTCCATTGGACGATGCCGCCCACGCCGGAGTCCTACTATCAGGAGGCGGGCCGGGCCGGACGGGATGGCGGGTTGGCCCGATGCATCGCGCTCTACCAACCGGGCGACATCGATCGGGCCGTTCGGGAGTTGGCGGTGACATTCCCGCCGCGGAAGACGGTTGAGTCCGCGTGGGCGGATCCCCGGGCACTGCAGCGACTCCCCAGGAATGTCGCGGCCTCCGTCGAGCGCCTCCGCCGAGAGCTTCGACCGGAACGAGGGGCAGTCCGCTGGGACCGGGTCGTCCGGCGCGAGGGAGCCGCGCGAGCCCGTCTCGCGACGGTGAAAGACTACGCCGGCAACCGGACCTGCCGGCGGGCCGCCCTGCTCCGGTACTTCGGCGAGCGCGTGGTCCGTTGTTCGGGGTGCGACGTCTGTGGCGGGCGATCGGCTCCGATCGTCGGTCTGCCGGCGGAGGCGGTCGCTCGGGTCCGTCGCCTTCGCTTGGCCCTTGGCGCCTCCGGCAGCCCATGGCGGGGCTCGCTGCTCGACGCGCGAACCATCACGGCCCTCGCCGCCGATCCCCCGGGAACGCTCGACGACCTGGCCGGCCGGGCCGGGGTCGGTGAGCATCTGGCCGAGCGGTTGGGCCCGGCGATCATGAGGGCACTCGGAACGGTGGAGCCCGGCCCGGAAGAACGACCCGATGGCGGGCCGTTCGACCGACTGCGCGCCTGGCGGGCCGCGACCGCCCGGACTCGGGTGGTCGCGGCGTTCCGCGTGGTTCCCGAGGCCGTCCTCCAGCGGATCGTCGAGCAACGCCCCACCTCGCTCGGCGAACTCTCGGCCATCGCCGGTGTCGGACCCCGGTTTCTCGGGAACTATGGCTCGGACATCCTCGCGCTGCTGTCCGCTCCGGGTCCGACCCACCGGCCGTCGTCGGGCTAGGCCGTTGGTTTGGTCATCTGCTTTACCAGCCAGTCCACCACCAATCCGATGGTCGGCCGGTCAACGGCAAACGACTTGAGCTCGGTATATCGCCCCGGGAAACCGTCCGGATCGTAAACGAAAAGATGATTCAGATTCGGAAGCACCTTGGCCGTGATGTGTCGGTTCCCGGCGGCCTTGAACGCCTTGACCAGCAACGGAACCTGATCAGGCGTAACCTGCTGATCCGTGGCGCCGTTCAAGATCAGGACCGGGGTCGTCACCTGACGAGCGGTTGCCAGCGGCTCGTACTCCGCAAAGAACTTGAGCCACGGGTTGCCGGCGGTCATCGAGTCCACCCGGGGGGCAACGGCCTTGAGGGCCGAATCGCGCGCCGCCGGCCTGAGCGAGCTGTCGTTCTTGATCGCGTTGCCAAGCTGGAAGTTGAGGATCTGGCGGCCGGTGTAGGCGGTGCCGGCCAACAGCACGATGCCTTTGAGCGATGGCTCGTCCTTGGCCACCATCGGCGCAATCAAGCCGCCTTCGCTGTGCCCGATCAAACCGAGCCGGGTCCCGTCGATGTCGGGGCGAGTCCGAAGCCAAGCCAGCCCCGCTTGGATGTCCTTGGCGAAATCGGCGCTGGTGGCGGTTGCCGCATTGCCCCCGGAGCCACCGAAGCCTCGGTCATCCATCCGGAGCACCGCAATCCCTCGCCGGGCCAATGAATCGGCAAATTCGCGAAACGGCCGGAAACCTTTGAACAACGAGATGGCCTCGTCCCGATCCTGCGATCCCGAGCCGGTAATCGTGACCACCGCCGGCACGGGCGCCGCGGCCGTGGCACCCGCTGGAATCGTGAGGGTTCCGGCCAACGTGTGGCCCATGGTGGTGGTCACGGTCACGTCGATCGCCCGGTACGGAGCCCCGGTCGGGGCGGAATAATCGGGCTGCTCCATCGTCATCCCGGCCGCACTCGGGCTGGTTCGTTCGATGGTGGTTTTCTGGGCCGGTACGGCGCCGCCGAGGATCCGGCCGTCGCGGTCGACCTTGAAACGCATCTCGCCGCCGGCCATCGTCAGGACCATGGAGTCGGCGCCCAGGGTGGCGACCCGCACCGGGAACGTCTGGCCGCCGTTGACCATGAACGCCGGGACCTCCGCCGGATCGCCGCCGATCAGTTTGGCTCGCTGGAGAAAGACTTCGATCAGGGCGAACGAGGGATTGATATAGGGCAGGGCCCCGGCCTTGGAGCCCAGACGCTCGGTCCGGGTCTGCCCGCCTCCGGAGATGGCGGCAAAGGCCGAATCGCCCGTCAGGGTGATCGTCGCCGTCTGGCGGGGCGGCGCCGACCCGGAGTCGGTAGCCATCCAGAATTGGTTGTCCAACGATCCGATCAGACCGTCGGCTCCAATCGTGGCACTGAAACGGAGCCGAACGGCGTTAGGCTTGAGGAGGACCTCGGATTCGATTCGGGTCGCCGTGCGGGTGAATCGCTCCAGACTGATCGTGTCCTTCCCGGCTCGGAGCACGAACATCGCTTCCTGCCCGGCGAGCGGACCGGCGGCAAGCGCCAAGCCAACAACAGCAATCACGGACCTGACCATGGTGCCCTTCGGGTTGGGAGTGTGGAACCAGGGTACGGCCGGGTCGGTGCGCGGGTTTCGAATCAGGGCCGTCGCGCGACCATCGTGTCCGGCCGGCCCGGCGCCCGGATTGAAATCGGGGGGGTGCCGGCCCGCGGGGTCAGCTCGATCCGGGTCGACTCGGCCACGTTAGTCAGGCGCAACGTCGGGATCGCCCCGTCGACCAAGTTCAACGTCGCGACGGGTTCGCCGGTTTTCGACATCAGGAGAATGCCCGGTACCCCGCCCGGCGCGATGCCGACGTCGAGCCGCATCTGTCCGGTGCTATCGTACATCGTCAGGCCGACCCCGTCGGCCGACACGCCGAACACGCCCCGGACCCGCCCGCTCTCGTCCCGGGCTTGCCACAGCCGCCCGTCCTGGACGGTCCCCGACTTCTCCATCAGGGAGTAGGCCAGTGCGCCGACGGCGACCACGAAACTGAGCAGGGTAATGACCCGAAGCCGGCCGAGGCGTTGCTCGATCGAAGCAAGTTGATCCATGATGGTTCCTGACTGGGACAATCCAAGCTAATCAGGTCTCCAGATCGTGGCCCTAGGGTTGCTATATTCCCTCCCCATGGATGACACCCTGTATTTTTCCGAGCACCACCAGCAGGTCCGCGAAATGGTCCGCGATTTCGCCAAGACCCATGTTGCGCCGGTGGCCCGCGAGCTTGACCGCACCTCCACCTTTCCGTGGCAGAACATCAAAAAGATGGGAGAACTCGGCCTCCTCGGCGTTCCCTGGCCGGAAGACCTCGGCGGCGCCGGCATGGACCAGATCTCCTACTACATCACGATTCACGAGATGGCCAAGGTCGACGCCTCCCACGGTCTGACCATTAGCGCCCATACCAATCTCGGCACCTCCCCCATCGTTGAGTTTGGTACCGAGGCCCAGCGCGGGCGCTACGTGCCGCTGCTCGCGTCCGGCGCCGTCATGGGCGGGTTCGGATTGACCGAACCGGGCGCCGGCAGCGACGCCGGGGGAACCGCCACCACCGCCGTGGACAAAGGCGACCACTTCCTGCTCAACGGCTCCAAGATCTTCATTACCCACGCCGGCGTCGGCGAGGTTTTTTCGGTTACCGCTCGCACCGATCCGGGGACCGGCCATCGTGGCATCACCAGCTTCATCGTCACCAAAGACACGGTGGACCTCGAGCTGTGCCAGACTCTGGGCGTCGGCCACGCCAAGGATCTCCCCAAGATTGCGGGGATCAACGCCGGCAAGAAGGAAGACAAGATGGGCTGGCGGGCCAGTGATACCCGCGAACTCCATTTTGACAATGCCATCGTGCCCAAAGAAAACATGCTGGGCCCCCGGGGCGCCGGCTTCATCAACTTCCTGAAGACCCTGGACGCCGGCCGGATCGGGATCGCCGCGCTGTCGTTGGGGATCGCTGAGGGCGCCTACGAGGCCGCCCGCCAGTACGCGGGAACCCGGAAGCAGTTTGGTCGATACATCGGGAGTTTTCAGGGCATCAGCTTCAAGCTGGCTGATATGGCCATGGGCATCGAAGCCGGAACCCACTTGCTGTATACGGCGGCCCGGCTGAAGCAGGCCGGGAAGCCGTTCAAAACCGAGGCGGCCATGGCCAAGCTCTTCTGCTCGGAACTCGCCATGAAGACCACCACCGAGGCCGTCCAGATCTTCGGGGGCTACGGCTACACGGCTGATTACCCGGTCGAGCGGATGATGCGGGACGCGAAAGTCTGCGAGATCGGCGAGGGCACCAGCGAAATTCAGCGCCTCGTCATCGCCCGACAGATCCTGGGCCGGGTGGTCGACGGCTGACCGGAACCGGGGATGCGGCCGGACGCCTCCCCCTAAGCTGCTTTCCGGCATATCTTTACCCAATGCGACTTATCCAGACCCTCTTGTCTTGGAACCCGGCGAGCCATTGGCTCGGACTCGGCCGGGTCGTCGCCCAGTGGATCAGTTTGCTGTGTCGTCCCTTCCGCCGGCACACCCAGGGCCGCTCGATCGTTAGCCTCAAGGCATCGCCATCCCACCATTGGTCGCAAGGTCTTCGGGCCGGCGTCGGGCTCACTGTCCCGGCTTCGGTCCGACTCCGGTTGCGGCCGGTCGGCGAGCAGAGGCTACCGCGGCGCTCGGGGGCAGGCGGAGGACTCCCTCGGCTTCGGACCATCTTCGGTCCGGCCACCCACCGTATGCGCGTCGTGACGTCGCCCCGGGCCGTGGTCCGGCCAGGCGAGGTGACTCCGACGAAGGAAGTCTTTCGTGAAGCGCGAGATTCTCATCACCAGTGGCCCCCGGGAAACCCGGGTCGCCATCCTCGAGGACGACCGGTTGGCCGAACTCATGGTCGACCGGCCCGATCACCGTCGGATCGTTGGCGACATCTACCTCGGCCGGGTCGATGCCGTCCTCCCGGGGCTCCAAGCGGCGTTCGTCGATATTGGCCTGGAGAAGAGCGCCTTTCTCCACGTGTCGGATCTGTTGGAGCCCGACGAGGACGACGAGCCGAACGATAAGGACGAGGACGAGGTTCCTGATCTTGATGAGGCCGAATCGGCCGCGGAAGAGGAGCCGCCTTCAAATGGTAACAGCCGGCGGGGCGGCCGCCAGGCGGTCGCGGAACCCCGGCAGCGGGAGGTCTCCGGACGCCGGGCCCTGCCGGACATCGGCGAGATCCTGAAGAAGGGGCAGACCCTTCCGGTCCAAGTCACCAAAGAACCAATCAGCACCAAGGGCTCCCGAGTCACCGCCCAGATTTCACTGCCGGGCCGGTTCTTGGTGTACATGCCGTACGCCTCGCGCGTCGGGGTGAGCCGGAAGATCGAGAGCCGGGAACAACGCGCCCGGCTCCGCGAGATGGTCACTCGGCTGCTGCCGGAAGACGCCGGCGGGATGATCATCCGAACCGTGGCGGAAGGCGTCACCGAGGACCACTTCCAGCGGGAGGTCGAATCGCTCCTCGCGCAGTGGAAGAAGATCAAGCGGAAACAGTTCTATGTCCGGCGGGCTCCGGCGTTGC
>JANPEL010000330.1:0-3126 GCA_031431925.1 Gemmatimonadota bacterium
CACGATTCCAGAGATCGGGACGGTTCGGGCAGAGCGGCGGCCCAGGGTCATCCTGATGAGCAATCGAACCCGGGAAGTGCACGACGCCCTGAAGCGGCGCTGCTTCTATCACTGGATCGACTATCCGTCCGCCACTCGGGAACTCGCGATCTTGAAGGCCCGGCTGCCGCAACTGCCCGACCGGCTGGCCGCCGAGGTCGTGGCGTTCGTCCAGCGGCTCCGGACCACCGACCTGTCGAAGCTTCCGGGGGTGGCCGAAACCATCGACTGGGCCGCCGCCCTCGACTCGTTAGGCGCCCGGCAGCTCGGCCCCGAGGACATCGACCGGAGTCTCGGCGTCCTGCTCAAATACCAGGAAGACGTGTCCCGGATCCGCGGCGACGCGGCCCGGACCCTCTTGGCGGAGATCCAGGCGGGCCGGTGATCACGGCGAACCTGGTCACCTTCGGGCGACTGCTTCGCCGGGCGGGACTCCAGGTGACGCCCGACTCGACCCGCCTCTTCGGCCAAGCGATCGATACCATCGGGTGGGACCGGAAAGCCGCGGTCCGCGCGGCGGGCCGGTCGATCTATGTTCGCCGCCGGGAGGACCGGGAGCTCTACGACCAGGCCTTCGGCCTGTTCTGGCGCCGCTACGGACCGTTAGGCGACGATGCCCCCGTACTCCCGCGGATGAACCAGGACCCAGCCAAGGTTCCGACCTTTCCCGCCGCCGCGCCGCCCGCCGAATTGGTGCTGGACGACGTTCCCGCGATCACCGAGCCGGCGCTGGCCGGCCACAACGAACGGCTCAAGCACGCGGACTTCGCATCGTTGACGCCCGCGGAAGCCCGCGATGCCCTGGCCATGCTGGCGGCCCTCCGCCCCTCCCTGCCCCGGCGGCCGTCGCGTCGCTGGGTCGCCTCCCGGCACCGGGGCCAGCGCCCGGCGCGGGCGCGGATGCTCCGGGCCGCCCTCCGAACCTTCGGCGAGCCGATCCGGTGGGATTGGGTCCACCACCCCAAACGCCCCCGGCCGATCGTGGTGATCTGCGATATCAGCGGCTCGATGGAACGGTACAGCCGGCTGATGCTCCGGTTTGCCCACGCGATGAGCCAATCCGGCGCCCCGGTCGAGGTCTTCGTCTTCGGCACTCGGCTCACCCGGATTACCCGGGAGCTTCGGGTCCGCGACCCCGACACGGCCCTGGCCCGGGTCGGCCTTACGGTGGTGGACTGGAACGGCGGCACTCGGATCGGGGAGAGCCTCCGGGAACTCAACCGCCGGTGGGTCAGGCGGACGATCCGGAGCGGCTCGGTGGTGCTCCTGGTATCGGACGGTTGGGAGCGCGGCGATGCCACCGTGCTCGGCGCCGAGATGGCCAAGCTCCGGCGGTCGTGCCACCGACTCTATTGGCTCGATCCGTTAGCCAGCCAGGTTGGGTTCAAACCGGAGGTCGAGGGGCTTCGGGTGGCGTTGCCGTTCGTGGATGGGCTGCTGCCCTGTGCGTCGGTGGCGTCGCTCGAGGATCTGGCCCGGCGGCTGGCGGTGGCAACGGCCCGAACCCGCTGAAAACCCCCGAAAAGGGGTACAATCCTGCGAAATTTGGTCCTTCGGACGGGATTCCGACCGTTACCTTAAGTGGCGACGACGGTCAGACACTGCTTGAAGTACTTGACCATAGTCATTGACTATAGTATGTTGATTCATGACCAAGAAGCCATCAGAGACCATGCCGATTTCCGAGTTCAAAGCCACCTGCCTCGCGGTTCTGGACCGGGTCCACCGGACCGGGACGCCGATCATCGTCACTCGCCGGGGCCAACCGATCGCCGAGGTGGTTCCGCCGTCGATGGCCAGCACAGCCGATGGGTGGCTGGGAGCCATGCAAGGCACCGCCGTCATTGTCGGCGATCTCGTCGCCCCCGCCGGCGCTCCGACCGACTGGGAGGTCTTGGGCTCGTGAAGCTGCTGCTCGACACCCACATCTGGCTCTGGGCCCTCCTGGAGCCGGAGCGGCTCACCCCCGCTGTTCGGACCGCGCTCGAGTCGGCTGACAACGAACTGTGGTTGTCACCGATCAGCGTTTGGGAGGCGTTGGTGCTGGCGGAACGAGGCCGGCTGGTGCCGAGCGCCCCGGCGGCGGAGTGGATCCAGCAGATGGTCCGGGCCATTCCCCGCCGCGAGGCCCCGTTGACGCACGACATCGCGGTGGCGAGCCGGCGGCTGGCCTTGTCTCACCAAGACCCGGCCGACCGGCTCCTCGCCGCCACCGCCGCAGTGCTCGGACTGACCTTGGTGACGGCCGACGAGCGGCTTCTGCAGTCGGAAGACTTCGCGGTCTTGGCCAACCGGTAGCCCGGCAAGGTTTTTTCCCAACTTGTTGCAGTCGGGTCCCACCTGAATATTGGCAGCGTCTCGTCACACGGGAGCGCCGCCATGGATTGGTTCGAACGGGGGTTTCGGCTGGTGTTTGTGGTGTTGTTCGGAATTCTGTTCAGCGGCGTGTTCGCGATGCTGGCGTTGGAAACCGCCTTCAGACGGCGACGGGACGACCGCCGCCGAGGCCGGTCACTGCGGACCGGTCACGACGGCGGGGCGCGCTCGATCCGGATTTCGGCCTGATAGCCCTTGGTCGGGGTCGTCGACACCGGCTCCGGCAAGACCTTCACGAGGGTAAGCCGAAGGCCAAGCGCCCCGCCCGAGCTGGGCTCGACCCCGGTGTTGAGCGGCACGAGGTACGCCGGGCCCTCGCCGACGGCCGGCCCGACCACGAACAGCAGCTCGGCGTTGCCCCGCCAGACACAGGTGACATCGCTCGGGCAGCGCGAATCACCCTTGACCTCCGCAAAACGAATCACTGCTCCGGCTGCGGTCCGGCTCTCGCCCAGTTTCAGCGTCACGGTGGCCGGGAGGGATTGAAGGTCCGGACTCGGCTCCGGCGGCGTGCTCCCGCCGCAGGCGGCGAGCACCGCCAACAAACTGATGGTTCTGACGGTCGGCATGGATGGAACCTCGTTTGGGGAGCGACACTCGGCAAGGATACCCTCCGACCCCCGATTTCGTCACCGGTCCGTTCAGGGCGTCGGCAACCCGTGCTATGATACTGGCATGCGAATCGTACTCCTCCTTGCCATGCTGGCCGTC
>JANPEL010000331.1:0-2483 GCA_031431925.1 Gemmatimonadota bacterium
GGTGAGCCCGGCGTCCATGTGCCGGTTGGCCGCCTCCGCGACGACGATGGCGTTGTCCACCAGCAACCCGACGCCCAAGGCCAAGCCGCCGAGCGAGAGGATGTTGATCGTGACACCCATCAACTGGAGCAGGGTCAGCGCCACCAACACCGAGAGCGGCACCATCAAGCCGATGGCCACCGACGCCCGCCAATCGCGGAGGAACAGCAGGATGACCGCGAGCGACATCAGGCCGCCCACGACGATTTCCTGGATCAGATTGGAGAGGGCGTCGGTGACGAATTGGGCCTGGGCCGCCACGACCTTGATCTTGACCTTCGGAAACTCGGTCTTGAGCTGCTCGATCGTCTTGTAGATCTCGGCCGTCACGGCCACGGTGTTGGAACCCGCGTCCTTATATACGACGAGTCCGACGGCCGGCCGGCTGTCCAGGGTGGTGACCGTGGTCGGGTCGGCCACCGACAGGGTCACGGTACCGATGTCGCCCAGGATGATGCCGCTCTTCGGCGGGCCGACCGGGGTCTTCTCGATCTCGGCCACGCTCTGGAACTCGGTGAGCGCGCGGAGCGAAAACCGAAACTGGCCCCGGCGAATCGAGCCGCCGGCCGCGGTGGCATTGGCGGACTTGAGCGCGGTCGCGATGTCGTCGGGGGTGAGCCCTAAGGCCCGCATCCGGTCGGGGTCGACCTCGACCCGGATTTCGTCCTTGGGTTCGCCGACTACCGCCACGCTCGAGATCCCGGCCAACTGTTCGAGCCGGCGGGCGTGGACGTCCTTGGCGGTTCGGGAAATGCTCCGGAGGTCGCCGTCGCTGGTCAGGCCGAGGACCGCGATGGGCCGTTCCCCGGGGTCGCTGGTGAGCAGGGTGGGGCGCTCGGCGCGCTCGGGCAAGGCGCCGCGGGCGTTGTCGAGCCGTTCCCGGACTTGGAGCACGGTCGCCGCCATGCTGGTGCCCCAGGAAAACTTGAGCGACGTGGTGGCTTCGCCGTTTCGGCTCACCGATTTTACGTCGACCAATCCCGGGGTGGCCGAGACCGCCTCTTCGATCGGCTCGGCAATGAACCGGGACACTTCTTCCGCCGCGGCCCCGGGGTACAGGGTCCGGATCGTCAAGACCGGGAGCTCGATGTCCGGCAACAACGACACCGGGAGCTTGCCTAACGATACCGACCCGAGCAGCACCAGGGCCGCTACGGCGGAAATGGTGGTGACGGGGCGCTTCAGCGCCTCTGACGCGATCGACACTACGGGGTGCCGCGTTCCTGTTTGGCCACCAGCCGGACCGGGGCGTCATGGGTCAGGGTCAGGTGGCCCTCGACCAGCACGGTGTCTCCGGCGGCCACCGGAATCTGCCCGGTGGAGCTATCGGCCAGGACTTCGGTTTCGAATCCGTTGGTCCGGCCCGGGAAGATGTAGACCCATTGGGCCCGGCCCCCTTTGACCACGAACACCAGCGGGCGGCCGTCGCGTTCGATGACCGCCGAGGCGGGTACGATGGTGCGGTTCGGGAGCCGGGTGGCCTCGAGCCGGACGTCGGCGTACATCCCGGGGCGGAGGACCCCATTGCCGGTGGCGCGGATGACCGCTCGGCCGGCCCGGGTGGTGCTGTCGACGAGCGGCAGGATGGCGGCCACCCGGCCCCGGAGCGGCTTGTCGGGGAACGCGGCGGCGGTGATGGTGGCATCGCCGCCGATCTTGATCAACGGGAGGTCGTGTTCCAGGACCGAGGCCTCGATTCGGAGGTTCCTGAGGTCGACGATCTTGGCTACCTCTTGGCCCTGCGACAGTCGTTCGCCGACTGAGACTTTCATTTCTTCGACCACGCCGTTGAACGGGGCGGTGATCGAGGCTCGTTCCCGGCGGAGTTTGGCTTCATCGAGCGAGGCGCGGGCCCGGTCCATCCCGGCTCGGATTTCGGCGCTCCGGAGTCGTTCGCCGGTCACGGCTTTGCCCGACACGATCGAATCGGGGACGATGTTGTCGAGCAGTTTGAGCTTCGCGTCTTCCAAGTCGGCTTGGGCCTTGTCGACCGCAAGATCGAGTTCGCGCGGGTCGACCGCGACCAGGACCTGGCCTTGGGTTACCGATTGGCCGGGCCGGACGTTGACGGCCGAGATCGGGCCGACCGTCTCACTCTTGAGCATGGCCACGCCGTCCGACCGGACTTGGGCGGTGGTCACCACCGAGAGAATCAAGTCGCCCACCCGGACGGCTTGGCCGACGACGGGGAGCGTCACGTTGCTGGCGGCCGCGTCCTGGGCGGTGGAGTCGGCGGCGCTGGTGCCACCGGCTTCGGTGCCGTCGCCATCCTTCTTCTTGCAACCGGCCAGAAGCACCAAGGTCAGGGCGTAGATCGTGGGTTTGTTCACAGCGTCCTCCCGATGAGCGCTTCGATCTGCGCTTTGGATCGCAAGTAGTCGAACCGCGCGGTGATGGCGCCTTCTTCGGCCTGACTGAGCCGGTCTTGGGCCTGGACCAGGCGT
>JANPEL010000332.1:0-4326 GCA_031431925.1 Gemmatimonadota bacterium
GGGTCACGGGGACCGCGACGCACACCCTGGGAAACGGCGGGAAGCGGAGCGGCATCGTCGTGGAGTTCGAGCTGAAGTGACGCCGGCCGGCCCCGATCCGGAGCCGATCGCTTTGACGCTGGAGGATCTCCGCGCCATCGGTCGGTGGGCCCTCAGCTCAGTCGAGCGGGCGCTGCCGGTGTTCGAAGCCTACGCACCGTCGGATCCGCGGCCTCGGGAGGCGATCGAGGGCTCAAAGGCGTTCGCCAACGGCGGGCCGAGAACGGCCGAGCTCCGCGCGCTCGGTTGGGCCGCCTGGGCCGCCCGGAAGGTCGGCGATCCTGCTGCCGCCGCTGCCGCCCGGGCCGCGTGCTTGGCCGCGGGCGTCGCCTTCACCCATCCGCTCGCGACCCCTCATCAAACGAACCACACGCTCGGGCCGGTCGCATCTGCCGCCTTGGCGCTCGAGTTGGCCGGCGGCGGTGATCCGAGCGTCGGTGAGACGGAGATCCGCCGCGCGCTTGGCCAGGCATCGGCACAGGTCCGCGATGTCGTGGGTCGGATGGCGCGGCCCGGGGTCGGGCGGGGGCGGCTCGGTTCGCTCATCCGCCAGCTCGATGCCGGGCTCCGCGGAAGACCGCCGTCGGAAGGCGCCTAACGCGCGACGTCGATCGCGACCGGATTCAGTCGGGCAGGACCGGAAGCACCAGTACCGACGCCTGCTTCGGTCCGTAGTGCACGGTGTTCGTCGCCTTGACCCAGGTGGTTTCGGTGACGTTGTCGCCGCCGGTGTTGAGGTTCCGGTCGTACATCGGGAAGTCGCTGCTCGAAATCCAGAGCCGGATCCGGTGCCCCGGCAGGAACCGGTAGGCCGAGGCCTTGAGGCTCACGGTGACCCGGTAGACCTGCCCCGTCTCCATGAACGCGGGCGTGGCCATCCCGTTCCGGTACCGCACCCGCTTGATCCCGCTGACCACGTTCCACGACCGGCCCTGCTCATCAACATCGATGAGCTTGGCCACCAGGTCGGTGTCTTTGGCGTCGGAGCCGAGGTAGATCGTGGCGCTCACGGTGCCGGCCATGGTAACGGGCTCGGTCAAGACCGGGGTCGAGTAGATCAGGAGGTCGGGTCGAGTTTCCAGATCGGTTTGGTCGAAGATCCCGGGCTGGTCGGCGGGGTTGCCGGTGCAGCAGATGGTGCCGCCGCGGGAGGGCAGGGGATTGGCGGGGTCGTAGACGAAGCTCTGGCTGCCGCGGGCCGGGAGACGCGGCTCCAGCCCCCCGGTGGCGTTCAGATAGTAGTTGACCGGTTTCATGCCGGGCACCGGCCACGACGGCGATTCCCGCCACCGGTTTTCGCCCATCACATAGTACTGGAACTTGGGCCGTTTGGTGACGCCGTTGTCCACGCCTTTGAGCCAGTGATCGAACCAATCGAGATAGACCTGGAAATACGGCTGCCGGCTGTCGCCGAACTCGCGGTCGCCCACCGTGGTAGGATTGCCGGCCCGCTCGCTCCCGCAATGGGTCGTCGGTGACATGATGACGAACTGGTTGTCTCGCCCCCGCGCCGTGACCGCGTTCTTCCGCATCAGGTTGGCGACATAGAGCGTTTGCTCCGGCGTGACGTCGAGCCACGAGTTGACGTGGAGCGCCGGGGTGTCAAACTCGTCGGTGTCTTTCAAGTATCCGATCGGAGCCCAGTACGGGTCGGCGGGCGGGTGGGTCACGAAGTCCTTGAAGTCGCTCGGTGGAAACCCGGCTCGCTCGGCCAAGGTGGCCGTCGGCAGGGTCTTGAGCATCGCGGCAAAGTCGATCTTGGGCACATTCGAGATCCCGACGGCGGTGTTGGCCGGGGCTCTGACCCGATGACCCGCAAAGCTGAACCACCCGAAGATTGAACTCAGGGTCAGCGCACCGCCGTCGTAGGTGCCGAAATTGGTATAGTAGTCACCGGCTGAACCGGTGGCTCCGCTGGCCGCCTGCGGAATCATGGCCTTGAGCGCGGGGTGCCGGCGCGCCGAGAGCAGGTACTGGACTTCACCGAGGTAGGAGCAGCCGTAGGTGCCGACACTCGGAGTGGCCCAGGGTTGCTTGATGATCCAGTCGATGGTGTCGTAGCCGTCGCGGGCGTCGGCCAACTGAACGCGGTAGAAGCCCTCCGACCCGTACTGGCCGCGGGTGTCTTGGGTTATCACGACGTATCCCTGGCCGGCAAAGAAGGCGGCCGGAGCGGTGGCCCCGCCGTACGTGGCCTTGTTGTATGGCGTCCTCATCAAGACGACCGGGAGGCGGCTACCGGCGCCCTCGGGGCGATAGATATCGGTGGCGAGCCGGATCCCGTCGCGCATCGGGACCATCACGTCCTTCTGGATCGCGACTTGGTACTTGGCGGTGGGAGCCGGAATCGGGCTGCCCGCGTTTTGCGCATGACCTGCGACCGCCAGGCCGGTGAGCGCACCGAGTGCCAAATGGAATCGGATCATGGTCGGGTGGCCTTCTGCGTGCTGATGATTGGCGCCACCGGGAGGGCGGCCAGATCAACGACCTTCCCGTCCTTAATGACCGAACGGATCCGGCGGTAGTTCTTCGCACTCGCCAGCGGATCGGCGTCGAGAATGACGACGTCGGCAATCTTCCCGGGCTCGAGCGTGCCGAGGTCGTGGTCGAGCTTGTAGGCGCGGGCAATGTTGCTGGTGGCTGCTTTGAGGATGTCCTGCGGCGCCATCCCAGCTTCCTCGAGGCCCACGAGGGCATTGAAGTGGCCCTCGCCGAGTTTGGTCCGGGCGTCGATCGTGTCCACGGCGAGGGTCAGCGACTCGGTCAAGAGGACCGGGTTTTCGACCCCGGCATCGGTGGAGACCATGAGGCGGACCCCGGCTCTGATCATGTTCCGGATGTTCTGGGCCGAGATCTTCATGTAGGGAGTGAGGATCCCGTTCGGCGAGTTCTTGGTCATTGCCGCCAGGCTCCGGGCCGTGATGGCCAAGACTGAGACGGAAATGCCCCGGTCCACCAGCTTCTTGAGGGTTTCCTCGGGAATCGGGTACACCGGGCCCGAAATGTCGCCGTGGGTGATGATGTCGACCCCCGCCTCGATGGCCATGTCGAGGCTCTCGGGGGAGGTGGTGTGGGTCTGCACGGTCTTCCCGGCTCGGTGACCTTCTTCGGTAATGACCCTTTGGGCCCGTTCGGAGAACGAGATCAGGTTCATGTCGACGTGGCCGCTCCCGCCGAACTTGAGGAAATCGACGCCCAGGCCCGTGTACTTGCGAAGGGCCGCGCGGAGGGTATCGGGCGGCATCCACAAGAGCTCGCGTCCGGTGCCCTGTTCCCATGTCTCGTTGGTTCGCTTGGCGAAGGCCTTACTCACGTGGGCGGCCGAGGCCTCGCGAAAATCGGGGCCGAGCGGGCCGCTGAAGCCGATGATGTTGCCGGCCAGGTAGATCCGGCTGCCGGGAGCCTGGCCGGCATTGATCATGTCCCGGGCCTTGATCAGCGCCGCTCGCGGTCCCCAGGTGTCGAACACCGTGGTCTGTCCGGTCTTGAGCGCAATCTGGGCGCCTTCGAGCACGATCTGGTGATATCGGTCCTCGTATTTGATTAGGGTCTCGAGGTCGCCGTTCAAATAGAGGTGGAGATTGGCGTCCATGAGTCCGGGGATCAGGTACTTGCCGGTGGCGTCGATTCGGGTGGCCGAGGATGGGATGGCCACCCCGCCGGCCGGACCGACCGCCGCAATCCGGCCGCCTTGAATCAGGACGACGCCATTGGGAATCGGAGGTCGCCCGGTGCCGTCGAGGATCGTGGCGCCGGTTACGGCCGTGGTCTGCGACCAGACCGGAGCGGCCAACGTAAAGCAGAGACCCGCCGTGAGCGCGGCGGTGCGTTGAGCAATGGTCCGCATGATCGTAACTCCTGATCGAGTTCGAGGCGTTAGGGTACCAGGCGCTTCGGGGTCAGCTTCCCGACCCAGACGCCGCTGTTGATGTCGGTGGCGTAGACGTAGCCCTTGTGCGGTTGGGCGCCCCACGCCATCGGCAGGTTGGCCCGGTAGCCGCCTTCCGCCCCGGTCCAGATCGAGCCGATTTCGCGGCCCTGGGCGTAGAGGTCGCCGCGGAGTTCGCCGCTCATGTCCACGGCCCGGACGCCGGCTTCGAAGTTGCCGACGTACATCACGTCGTCCTCCACCCACATGTTGTGCGTCCCCGCGTTCGGCACCGAATACTCGGCCACCTTCTTGGGGTGTTCGATGTCGGTGACGTCGAGAATGTGGAGCCGGCCCAAGGTTTTGATCCGGGCCCGCGAGTTCAGATCGAAGAACCCCGGGAACACTTCGTCGCCCAC
>JANPEL010000333.1:0-3201 GCA_031431925.1 Gemmatimonadota bacterium
CCGGGTTGGTCGTCCACCCGGCGCCGGGCCACTGGGATGACACCCTGGTCAACGCGCTGGTGGCCCGGGGCACTTCGCTCTCCGACGGCAGTGCCGGCCGGCCCGGTATCGTCCACCGGCTGGACCGGGACACCTCGGGGCTCATGGTCATTGCCAAGAGCGATCTGGCCCATCGGCGGCTGGGGGCCGCCATCGCGGCCCGTCAGGTCAAGCGGACGTACGCCGTCCTGGCCTGGGGGCACCTCGACAGCCCCTTGGTCGAGGTGTCGGCCCCGGTCGGGCGCCACTCGACCGACCGGAAGCGGATGGTCGTCCGCCCCGATGGCCGGCCGGCCCGGACCGATTTCCATCGGATTGCCCGGTTCGACGTCGCCGAACTGCTCCGGGCCGAGCTCCACACCGGACGGACCCATCAGATCCGGGTCCACCTCCAAGAGATTGGACACCCGGTGGTAGGCGACCGAGTCTACGGGGGCGGCGGCCCTCGCCGAATGACCGGCGCGAGCCGAGTTTTCGCGGAACGCCTGAATGCCCTGGTGGGCCGGCAAGCCCTCCATGCGGCCCGGTTGGCCTTTAAACACCCGGTTACCGCCGAGCTGCTATCCTTCTCGGCCGACTGGCCGTCCGACCTCCGACCAGCTCTGCAACTCGTTGCAGGGCAAGTTGATCCGGCCGATTGGCTGGCCTATCTTGGGTTCGATGGGAGTCCTGGTGCCTGACGTGGCCGTCGGCAAGGTGGTGGTCTGTCGGATCGGCGGGCGCCAGTTCGCCCTCCCCGTATCGAGTGTGCGCGAAGTTTGCACGGGATTCAGTCTAGTCCGGGTGCCGGGAGTTGCATCCCCGGTCGAAGGCGTCGCGAACATTCGCGGTACCCTCGTGACCGTCGTCCGGGGCTCGGAGCTGTTTGACCTCCCTGGCGATGGTCCTGGGGTATCGAAGTGGCTCGTGGTGTTGGGGGTCGTCGGGGGACGGATCGGGCTTGGTGTGGACGAAGTGCTTGACCTCGATACCGGAACGACCGGAATCGATTTGGTAGACATTGCATCCGTGCTCGGATCGGTATTCGACCGGCTCGGGTAAGCTCTGACTCACGTTGCTGGAGGGGCCTGTGGCGCAAACTGTTCTGGTCTGCGATGACGCGATGTTTATGAGAACCATGATCGCCGATATCCTGCGTCAAGCCGGATTCGAGGTGGTCGGCGAGGCGGAAACGGGTGACCAAGCGGTCAGCAAGTATCGCGCACTCAAGCCGGACCTGGTCACCATGGATATCGTGATGCCGTCGATGGGTGGGATCGAAGCGGTTCGCGCGATCTGCAAGGAGAGCCCGGAGGCGAAGATTTTGATGTGTAGCGCCATGGGGCAGCAGGCGCTGGTGGTGGAGGCGATCCAGGCGGGCGCCAAGGATTTCGTCGTCAAGCCGTTCCAACCGTCGAGAGTTCTGGAGGCCGTGCAGCGCCTGCTCGGATGAGATCGACGTGGATCTGAGCCGTTACACCGCGCTCTTCGTGGCCGACGGCCGTGATCACCTCAAGCGGGCCACGGCTCATTTGTTGGAATGGGAGGAACACCCCGATCGGACCGAGCCGACGGACGGCTTGTTCCGGGCGTTCCATTCGCTCAAGAGTTCGGCGGCCACGATGGGGTACGCCGACATCGTCGAGTTGACCCACCAAGCCGAGCACCTGCTTGAGGTGGTGCGGCGCCGGGAGCTGGGAGCCTCGAAGGCGGTCGTGGGCCTGCTGTTTGAGACCGTGGATGTGCTGGACCGCGGCATCGAGCCGGCCAGTCGCGGTGAAAGCCTGCCGGACGTCCGTCCGCTCGCCGAAGCGATCGAGCGCCTGGCGTCCACCGCCATGCCAACCGGCGAGTGGCCGATTGCCCCGAAGCTCGCCGCGTCGGAGGCGCCGGTCGAGCGGACGGCCATGCGGGCGGTGCGGGTCGATCCGGCCCGGCTTGACGAGCTGCTCCAATTGGCGGGCGAACTGGTGGTGGCCAGAAACCGGCTGACGACGGTGGTGGGCCGGCGGGCCGATCCTGACTTGGACGCGGTGAGCGGCCAACTCGATTCGCTGATCCGGTCGCTTCACGGGGGTGTCCTCCGGGCCCGGCTGGCGCCGATCGGCGAGTTGTTCGGCCGGTTTCCGCGGGTGGTTCGGGATCTGGCGGTGACGTTAGGCAAGACCGCCCGGCTCGACATCCTCGGTGACGGGATCGAGCTGGACCGGACGGTGCTCGAAGAGCTGGTCGATCCGCTGATCCACCTGCTTCGCAATGCCGTCGATCACGGCCTCGAATCGCCGGCCGAGCGGGTGGCCCTCGGGAAGCCGGCGGACGGACGGCTGGTGCTCGCCGCTGAACGCCGGCGCGAGTGGATCGCGATTCGGCTGAGTGATGACGGCCGGGGGGTGGATCGGGAGAGCGTGGCGCGCCGAGCGGTCGACCAAGGTCTCCTCGAGCCGGGGCGGCGGGATCTTTCCAACGAGGAACTCCTTGGAGTCCTGGCCAGCCCAGCCTTCACAGTCAAGCGGGAAGTGACCGCGGTGTCGGGACGGGGTGTTGGGATGGATGCGGTCATCAGCAAGGTCCGATCGATCGGCGGCCGCGTCGCGATCCAGACCGAGGTCGGGCAGGGGACGTCCTTTGAATTGACGGTGCCGCTCACGACCGCGATCCAGCGGGTCCTGCTCGTCGAGGCCGGTGGTGACCGCTATGCGATCCCGTCCCGGCTGGTGCGGGAGGCCACCGTGGCGGGTCGCCGGTCTGACGCGCAGCTCGAGGCCGATGGCCGGTTTACGCTCAAGGGACGGTCGGTCCCGTTCGTTGACTTGACGGTGGCCACGACCGGCGCCGCGGCCACCACCAGTCGCCGCCGGCCGGTGTTGTTTCTGGAATGGGGCACCAACGACGGTGCCTTGGCAGTTGATACCCTGTTGGGCCAGCACGACGTGCTCCTGGAACGGTTCGAGGCGCCCCGCTCCCTGCCCGGGTGGGTGAGCGGCGCCACGATTCTCGCCGATGGTGCACCGGCGTTCGTGCTGGATCCGACGGCCCTTTTCTGACCCGAGGAGGCGATTCGGAATGATAGACGCAGAAAAACTGTCTCCGTCGGAGCGTGACGCCCTCCGCGAAGTGGCCAATATCGGGGCCGGCCACGCGGCGACGGCGCTGTCACAGATGACCGCCCGCAAGATCATGATC
>JANPEL010000334.1:0-6122 GCA_031431925.1 Gemmatimonadota bacterium
TCGTACCCCCCCCGCTTAACCCACCCGGCAAAGGTCCGAGCCTCCGCGTCCCCAAAATACTTCGACAGGAGCACTGTCTCCTTCGGATGCGACGGATGAGGAAACCCCATTAGCCCACCCTTTCCCGTACCGCCGAGTGCCGAGCCCCGAGTGCCGAGCCCCGAGTCATACATACCTCGCGAGGATTCCGGGCACCCGCTCGGGCGTGACGCCGTCATGGAAGTTGTCGTTGATCATGATCGGCGTCGCGAACCCGCAGGCCCCCAAACATTCGACTTCGGTCACCGTGAACCGTCCGTCCGGACTGGTGGCTCCGAGTTCGCCACAGCCGGTGGCCGAGAGAATGGCCTTGAGCACATCGTCCGAGCCAGAGAGGTGACATGGGGACGTGCCGCACACCTGGATGAAATTCCGGCCCACCGGATGAAGGTGGTACATGGTGTAGAAGGTGGCCACGCCGCGGATATAGGCGGGAGTCAGGCCCAGGACCTCGCCGATTTCCGCGATTCCCTCTGGGGCGATCCAGCCCCGCTCCTCCTGCACCATCCAGAGGGCCGGCAGCAGGCAGGCCTGCTTGGTCGGATAGTTGGGAAACAGCGCTTCGAGCTTCTCTTTGATCCGCCCCACGAACACCGGGGCATATGACGCGGCGCCGCTCATCGGTCAATCTCTCCCATCACGATATCGATGCTTGCGTTGATGGCAATCACGTCCGACAAAAGGGCGCCCTCGCATAGTTTGGGCAGGCAGGCCAGGTTGATGAACGAAGGCGGACGGATCCGCCATCGCACCGGCTTGGCCGTCCCGTCGGACACGAAGTAGTAGCCAAGTTCGCCCTTCGGATTTTCGACTCCCAGGTACGCTTCGCCCACCGGGGCGGCGACGCCCTCCATGACTTGCTTGAAGTGATGGATCATGGCTTCCATGTCGCTCATCGCGCGCCCTTTGGGCGGCAGGATGACGCGATGATCGGCGGTGTTGAGTGGCGCGCCCTTCAGGGTGGCGAGCCGGTCGAGGGCCTGGTCGAGGATCCGGTTTGACTGGTACATCTCCTCGAGCCGGATCCGGTAGCGGTCGTAGATGTCGCCGTGTTCACCAATTGGGACATCGAAGTCATAGGTGTCATAGCCCAAATAGGGCCGGTCTTTGCGCACGTCATAGGACACGCCGCTCGCCCGGAGCATCGGCCCCGAGAGCGAGTAGTTGATCGCGTCTTCAGCGCTCATGACCCCGACGCCCTGCGTTCGCCCGCACCAAATCGAATTGCGGGTGAACATCGCGTCGACTTCATCGAGCGTATTTGGGAAGGTCCGGCAAAAATCCCGAAGGCCGGCCTCGAATCCTTCGGGGACGTCGGCCATCATCCCGCCGACGCGGGTCAAGCTGGTGGTGAGCCGGGCCCCGGTCCAGGATTCCTGGAGGTTGTAGATCCGTTCCCGCTGGTAAAACGACCACAGAAACGGGGTAAAGGCGCCCAGGTCGATGCCCGTCGTGCCCAGCCAGACCAAGTGGGAAATGATCCGGCTCATTTCGCAGGCGATGACCCGGAGGACCTGGCATCGTTCGGTGATCTCGATGCCCATCAACTTCTCGGCGGCCAACGCCAGGCAGACGTTATTGGCCATCGGGGACAAGTAATCGGTCCGGTCGGTCAGCGGCACGATCTGGTTGTAGTGCCGGTATTCACCCAGCTTTTCGAACCCCGAATGGAGATAGCCGATATGGGGGATGCAGCGAATAACGGTTTCGCCCTCGAGCTCGAGTACCAGCCGCAAGACGCCGTGGGTGGCCGGATGCTGCGGACCGATGTTGACCAGCATGTGCTCCGCGCCGAACTCGTCGTCCGAACCCTTCTTGGCCGACAACGGGAGGCGGGTTGCTCGTCCCGCGGCGTCGACGCCGGGCGTGGCCAGGGACATTTCCAGGGTTCGGGTGCTCATCGAATCTCCCCCCGCTCGCCCTTGGCCAGCCGGCGCTTCATGTCCTCGGGCAACTCATCGAACGCGTCGGCGATCGTCAGTTCTTCCATCGAATAGTTGGCTTCAGGGTTGGCCGCCAGCACCTGCCGGGTCTGCTCGGCCCGGGAAAAATTGCCGCGGAGCGGGAAGTCCTTCCGGAGCGGGAACCCCTCGGCGTAGGTGTCCCACATCAAAATCCGGCGGAGATCAGGGTGGCCCCGGAAGGTCACGCCGAACAGGTCGAACACCTCGCGCTCGAGCCAGTCGGCTCCCTTCCACAGGTCGAAGACGGAGTCGACGGCGAGCGGCGCGGTCTTGTTCAGCTCGATCTTGATTCGGAGGTCGGCCTTCCGATCGAGCGATCGGAGCTGGTAGACGACCTCGAGCGGGTGTTCCGGGTCGCGATAGTCGACCGCGGTGATGTCGGTGAGGTAGTTGAACTGCTGGCCGGCGGTGGTCTTGAGCCAGGCCAGGATCTCATGGGCCCGGGCGGGCTCAACCCACACGATGGTATCGCCGCAGGACACAGCGGCCCGCCGGATGGCCGGCCCGAACGCCGTCCGGAGGGCCTCGACCGAGGGCGACAGAGCGGTCGCGGTGGCCGTCATGCGGAACGGGTCTGGTGGACGGAGTTGCCGAACGGTTCCGAGACGACGTCAATTTTCTCGGGCGGCATGAAGAAGCCCCGCTCGTCCATCAAAAATTCCTGCCGGAGGGTCGGATCGGTGATCGATTCGCCCTTGATCTTCTTCTGCAACATCATGATCCCGTACAGCAACCCTTCGGGGCGGGGCGGGCACCCGGGGACATAAACGTCGACCGGGATGATGGTGTCGATGCCCTGCACCATGGCGTAGGTATCGAAAATCCCACCGGTCGAGGCGCAGGCACCCATCGAGATGGCCCATTTCGGCTGGGGCATCTGATCCCAGATCCGGCGAATGATCGGCGCCAGCTTGAAGGGAAGCCGCCCGGCGCAGATCAGGACGTCGGCCTGCCGCGGCGAGAAGCTCATTCGCTCCATGCCGAACCGGGAAATATCGAACCGGCCGGCCGCCGTGGCCATGAACTCGATGGCGCAGCAGGCGGTGCCGAACGGCATCGACCAGAGCGAGTTGGCCCGGCCCCAGTTGACCAGCGAATCGAGTCTGGTGGTCATCCAGTTGGGCGAAACCGCCGGAATCTCGGCCGTTTCCGGGTTGGCATCGGGAGGTAGTGTCAGTCCCATTGGAACGCGCCCCGCTTCCAGACGTAGATGTAACCCACGGCGAGAATGCCGACGAACACCAGCATCTCGATGAGGAGGAGGCCCCGGATTTCCGTGAGCTGGTGGAAGGCTACCGCCCACGGAATCATGAAGACGGTTTCGATATCGAAGATGATGAACAACATCGCGACCAGGTACCACTTGATCGAGAACCGTTCGCGGGCGTCGCCGAGAACCGGGATGCCCGATTCATAGGGCGCCACCTTGGTGGCGGTGCGTCGATAGGTCGAGAAGATGTGCGAGACACCGAGCATCATGATCGCGTTGGCGACCACGAACCCGATGAGCACCAGCACTGGAACGTACGACCGTAGCATGGCAGCGGTCCCGATGACTTGTAATAGGCCAGCCGGCAGGAATGGCATCGTGAAATATTTCACGAACTTCGGAGGACGAATCTAACCAAGCGTCAAATCCAGTTCAACCCAGCCGGTATCCCTGCAAATGGCGTCCGCGACTGGGTTTAGTACCACTCCGGCTGCATCGAGAGCGGCGTCTCGTCAAGGCGGCGTAACAGCTGGTGGGTCGGCTGGGTGGCGGCGAGGACCCAATCCAGGAAATAGCGGGCGGCGGCCAGTTTGCCCAGGTAAAAGGGGTCCCCTGGGCTGGCCTCGAGGCCTCGTTGGGCGGCCAGGGCCTGTTCGACCCAGAGCCATCCGACGACGGTGTGACCGAAGACGGTCAAGTAGGGGAACGCGTTGGCCAGGCCGCGTTCGGGGTCGGGACACGCCACCAACCGGTCGGTGGTCTCGACCAGCGCGGTGACGCCCGCCGCCAACGCGGTCCCCAGATGGATCAGGTCGGCGTTGGCGAGGGTCGAGGCCTCCTCGGCCGCTCCTCGCATCCGGTCGACGAGCGCCTGAAAGGCGGTCCCGCCCTCCTGCCGGACCTTCCGGCCGAGGAGATCGAGGGCCTGAATCCCGTCGGTGCCTTCGTGAATGGAGTTGAGCCGGTTGTCCCGGTAGAGCTGCTCAACCGGGTATTCACGACTATAGCCATACCCCCCCAAGACCTGGATGGCGAGGCTGTTGGCCTCGAGGCAGAATTGGCTCGGCCAGGCTTTGGCGATCGGGGTGAGGAGGTCGAGCTGCCGACCGGCTAGGGCTCGGCTTTCCTCGGTCGAGCCGGTTCGCTCCTCATCGACGAGCCGAGCGCAATAGAGGCAGAGGGCCAGGCCGCCCTCGACCGCGGCTTTTTGGGCGAGCAGCATCCGCCGAACATCGGCGTGCTCGATGATCGGCACTTGGGGCGTCGTGGGGTCCTTGGCGCCGATTCGGCGGCCCTGAGGCCGGGTCTTCGCGTACGCGAGCGACTCGAGGTAGCCGCGGTACCCGAGGACGACCGCACCCATCCCGACCCCGATTCGGGCCTCGTTCATCATGTGGAACATGCCGGCGAGCCCCTGGTGGGGTGCCCCAACCAGGTAGCCGACCGCGCCCGCGCTGCCGAGCGGGCGGAATTTGCCTTCGCCGAGATTGAACACGGTATTGACGGTGCCCCGCGAGCCCATCTTATGGTTCAGGCCGCCGATGCAGACGTCGTTGCGGTCGGCCAAAGTGCCGTCGTCCGCCACCAAGTACTTCGGGACGATGAACAACGAGATGCCGCGGACGCCGGCGGGGGCGCCGTCGATCTTCGCCAGGACCAGATGGACGATATTCTCGGAGAGTTCGTGGTCGCCGGCGGAGATCCACATTTTCGATCCGAACAACCGGTAAATCCCATCCGGGTCCGGCACCGCCCGGGTGGTGATGTCGGCGAGGGACGAACCGGCCTGGGTTTCCGAGAGGGCCATGGTGCCGAAAAACCGCCCGGCCAGCATCGGCTCGGCGTACTGCTCGATCTGCGCCGGGGTGCCGTGGGCCAGGATCAGGTTGACCGCCGCCCCGGTCAGCAGCGCGTAGCCGGCCGTGGACCCGTTGGCGGCTTTGAAGTGGGCAAACGCGGCCTTCTCGACGACGCAGGGCAGCTGGAGGCCGCCCCGATCCGCCGAATGGCCGGCCACCATGAACCCCGCCTCGACGTAGGCGTCGAGCGCTTCTTTGACGGCGGGATGGGTGTGAACCCGATGGCCGTCGAACGTGGGCTCGGCTTCGTCCACGGTCTTCCAATGGGGCAGAAACCGGGTCCGGGCCAGAACCTCGGCCGCGTCGATGATCTGATCGAACGTTGCCCGGCTATGCTCGGCATAACGAGCCCGTTGGCAGAGCGCCTCGGTGTCGAGTACTTCATAGAGTTGGAACTCGAGATCGCGGCGGGAGAGCAAATCAGCCATGGAGATCGACCGTTGGGGTGAGGGGGACTCGGCGCCGCAGAATCTACGCTCCCCGCCCTGCCGCCGATACCATGGGCCGGCCCCCGATCGGTCCCGGCGCCGCCCTTGTGAAGGCACCGGCCCAGTGGGTAGGGTTCCGTCGTCCTCATGGCGCGCTACACCCTCCAAACTTCCGGCCGGCTGGCCCTGGCCGGCCCCGACGGCCCGTGCCGGGTCGACGATCCGATTGCCCTCCCGCTCCTCGTCCTGGCGTCCCTGCACGCCGGGGGCGGAATCGACGACGATGCCGCCTTGTTGCTGCTGACGCCGGACCTCACCCCCGCGGCCGGGCGGGCCCGGCTCGCGGCCGCGGCGGCCGCAGTGGCGGCCAGTGCCGGCGCCCCGCTGATCGAGTATACCGACGGCCGCCTAACGCTCCGCCGGGATCTGGTGGGGGTGGATGTCGAGACCTCGGCGGTGGCGGAACACCACCCGCTGCAGGCCGGCTTTTTGGCCGGGTTCGTGCCGCCGTCGCCCGAGTTCGGCGAGTGGGTGGCGGACGTCCGGCCCCGGATTCGGGCGGCCCACGGCCCCGGGCGGGCGGGATCATGGCTCGGGACGCCGACCGACCGGGTCGCCGGCG
>JANPEL010000335.1:0-11145 GCA_031431925.1 Gemmatimonadota bacterium
CATCGGAGGATCGCCAGTTCGTCGCGGATCTGCATGTAGGCAGGCCAGATGTAATCGAAGAACTGGATTTCGACGACCGGCTTCAAGCCCCGGGTGGCGAGCCCGATGGCTCGGCCCACGATGTTGGCCTCGGCGAGGGGCGAGTTGTAGACCCGGTTGCTCCCAAACGCCTTCTGGAGGCCGAAGGTGACCTTGAAGACGCCGCCTTTGCCTTTGACTTGTCCGAGATACTGATCCCGGCTGACGTCAGCCACGTCCTCGCCGAACACCACGATCCGGGGATCGCGGCTCATTTCGTCCTTCATGCACCCATTGAGGAGATCGACCATGGTGGTCGGGTCGCCCTGGAACTGGGGATCGTCCTCAGTATCGAATTGCTCCGACGTCGGGTCGACGTCCGGGGAATACACGTAGCGATAGATCGTATCGGTGGCCGGTTGCGGCGAGGCGAGGGCGGTCTGGGTCGCCACCTCCACTTCTTCTTCGACCGCTTGCTTGATTTGCTCGATTTCCTGCTCGGTGGCAATGCCTTGGGCGATCAGGTATTTCGGAAAAGTGAAGACCGGATCGCGATGGGCGTCGTCATCCCGCTCGGAGGTCGGGCGATAAAATACTTCGTCATCGGACAGTGAATGGCTGTAAGGCCGGATCACGTGCGCATGCACCAAGGCCGGACCTTTGCGCTGGCGGGCGTATTCAACGGCTTTCTGCATGACATCATAGGACGCGAGCGGGTCGCAGCCGTCGACCTCCTGAATGAAGAGACCCGGGAATCCGGTCAGGAGTTTCGACACTGAGCCACCGGCGGTGTTGACCTCGACCGGCACCGAAATGGCGTACTTGTTGTCCTCGACGAGGTAGACGATCGGAAGTTTGAGATTGCAGGCCGTGTTGAGCGATTCCCAAAACTCGCCCTGGCTCGTGGTCCCGTCGCCGGTCGTGACGAGGATGACTTCGTCGGCATTGGTGTGCTGGTCCCGGTCGGCAATCGCCTCGTTTTGGCTATACCGGAGCCAGGCCTCGGCGGCCCCGACCGCTTGGAGGAACTGGGTGCCGGTCGGACTCGAGGCACTGACGATATTGAGCTCTTTGTGGCCCCAGTGCGAGGGCATTTGGCGGCCGCCCGAGTTCGGATCGTCCGCCGCGCCGACGGCCGAGAGCAACATCTCGGTCGCGGTCATGCCGAGGCCCAGACAGAGCGCCCGGTCGCGATAGTAGAGGTAGAACCAGTCGTACGAGGGCCGAAACACCTTCGCGGCCGCCGCCAATACCGCTTCATGGCCGGCGCCGGAGATCTGAAAGAAAATCTTGCTCTGGCGCTTGAGCTGAATTTCCTTGTCGTCGATGCGCCGGGAGAGGAGCATCATCTGGTACATATCGAGAAGGTCCGCTTTTTCGAGCTTGGCGGAGGTTCGGGCGCGGTGCGAAGTGCGAGTCGCCATGTCGATCCAGATTAGGGGCTTGAGGACGAGACTACCAGAAACCAAGCCGAGGCTCCGGCCCGGGGAATGGAGAACAATTTAGCGCCCGATGGGTGCGGAGGCGAGCGTCCCGGTGCAGGTACCTGCACCGGGTCAGTAGGCCACCGCGGCGCTGTTGCTTCGATTGTGGGAGGCGGCCCGGAGCCGGCCGGTCCGGGGGTCGCGACTGATCCCGACCCACACCCCTTCCCCACCGAATCGGGAGCGCTCCGGGTCAAGCTCGCGGTACCCGGACCCGGTTTCCTCGAGCACCGTTTTCGGGAACCGGCCCTTCGGAACGGCCACCAGATAGCCGCCATCCTTGGGTGACAGGGTTGGGATGAAGAAGTCCGGCGCGTCGATTGCCTGGTCGACGGTCATGCCGAACACCGCCACGTTCAGGAGGGCTTGGAAGGTACGCTGATGGAGACCCGACCCCATCGAGGCGAAGGCCAGCACCGGTTTGCCCTCCTTCACCAACAGACCGGTTTCGGTCGGATCGGGCAGCGGTTTACCGGGTCCAACCTTCGCGATCGCCGCCTGCTGGTAGGAACCCGGATCTCCGATCGAGATCCCGTCGACATTGATGGCCGTTTTCCCCCAGATCACACAATTGATGCTATGGGTGATGGCCGCCATGTTGCCCGCCTCGTCGATGACCACGACATCGTCCGAGTGACTGCCGTTTTTGGCCCATTGGAGTGGTTTGACTCCGTCGGCGATTCTGGGCCAGAGCCGCCGAGCGTGCTCCGGCGTGAGTCGCGAGGCCTCGGAAAAATCGACCCCGGGGTAGAGCGAGGCGCGCATCGACTCCGGGAACAGCGACAGCATCCAGGCGTTGGTGATGTTGGAGGCGTTCCGGAGGGAGACCCCTGATGCCGACCAATGGGGCCCCGCCGCCAGGCCCGCCGCCGCGGCCAAGTGCTGCGCTTCGATGAGATTGAGGCCACCGTAATTCGGGGCTCCGACGGTGTAGATCTGATAATCTCCGACCGTCCCAATGCGGGGCGCGCTCCACGTGACTTGATAGGCGGCGAGGTCGGCCATGGTCATCTTGCCGCCGTCCGCTTGAACCGCGGCGACCAATCTTTCGCCCCAGGGACCCCGATACAGGTAGTCGGCGCCCCGGGCGGCGACCAACCGGAGGGTCCGGGCCAACGCCGGTTGGCGGAACGTTTCGCCTTCGAGGTACCGAGAACCATCGGGCTTCATGAACACGGCGCGAGTAGCCGCCAGGCGTTTCAGATCTTTTTCGCGGGAAATGAACTCACCCGCGAGCTCCTTGGTAACAGGCATCCCCGCCTCGGCAACGTGAATGGCAGGATCGAACAACGAGGCAAACGGGAGTGTACCGAACTTTCGATGGGCGGCTTCCACGCCTTTCATGAAGCCCCCGACGAGCGCCGTACGGCCACTCGGAACGGTCCCCCAGAGCTTGTCTTCCGACAGGGCGAGTTCGCCGGGGATCGAGAGCGGGGCGGTCTCGCCAAGAATGGTGTTCCACCCGGCACTCATGGTACTGGTCTTGCCGGTTTTGGCGTCGTAGTAGACCAGCGACATGATGCCGAAGTAGCTGATCGGGGCCCCGGCGGTCAGCGCAACTTGGGTCAGGGCGGTGGTCAGGGCCGCATCGGCCGCGTTGCCGCCGCGTTTGAGGGTCTCCAGTCCGGCCCGGGCGGCAAACCCACCGTAAGCCACCGTGACCGCCCCCCGGGTTCCGGTCGCGACATCGGCCGTCGTCCGGACGGTATTCTGGATCGAGCCCATGAATCGGGTGTATTCGGGCTTCGGCCACTTTGCCGGTGACAGCGAGACCGGTTTTCCGCAGGCGAGACCCCCAAGCAGAACGAGCGGGACCAAGCGAATCATCGAGCCTCCGAGGGTTACCTAACGGCGTCGAGCCGGCGCCACGCCATGCCCGCGATGGCCGCCGCCACCAGGGCCCACAACACCACGGGGTTCATGAACGGCAGACTGCCCAAAGCGCTCACGACGATGAGGACGAGCCCGACCAACGCCGACGACCCGGCGCCGGCCGCCGCGCTCCAGCCGACCACGGAGCGGGTTCCCCGACCCCCTTGCCGGCCGGCCACGCCCGCTCCGAGGACCACCACCGCCGGGCACACCCCGGCCAGCATCAGAAATTCCGCCGTAAACGGGAGAACGGAGAGGGACACGAAGCCGGTGGCCCCGGCCTGGTGGAACCTGATCGTCGCCGCGACCAACGCGGCCGTCACGGCACCGATCATCGCCCCGGCCGCGCCCAGACCCCACGGTCCCCTCGGGGCGCGGGCGGCGAGGTTCCGGCCGAGCGCCCCGATTCCGGCGGACAGGGGCATCGTCGCGATGGCGTACGCAATGACCACGCCGGCCCGATCACTGGCGCCGAGAAGGAACACCGACCCGGCCGCGAAGGCGACGCCGAGGAGCGGTAGCACCACCGCCCCGATCACCATTTGGTTCCAAGTGGCCCGGGTCATGGGGCGCGGTAGACGACCGTGCCGCCGACCACCGTGACCCGAATCTTGGCTTGGTCAATCGCGGCCGCAGGGATGGTCAGGAGATCCCGGTCAATGACCACCAGATCAGCCTTGAATCCCGGCTTCAGTTGGCCGATCCGGCCCTCCCAGTACATCGCATAGGCATTGTCGACCGTATAGGCCCGGAGCGCCTCCGGCATCGAGATCCGCTCCTCGGGTACGAACACCTTCCTGCCGTCGATGGTCTCCCGGGTAACAGCCGCCTTGATCCCGAGGATCGGACTGAGCGGCGCCACCGTCCAGTCGGACCCGAACACCAACCGGGCTTTGGCGTCGAGTAAGGAACGAAAGGCGTAGGTGGTCTTGATCCGGACCGGTCCGAGCCGCTTCTCGGCCCAGCGGCCGTCGTCGGCCGCGTGGTAGGGTTGCATCGACGGGATGACGCCCAATTCCGCAAACCGGGGCAGATCGCGAGGCCTCAGGTGTTGGGCATGTTCGATCCGAAACCGCCGGTCCCGGGGTCCGTTCTTGCCGGCGGCCGCCTGGAAGGCGTCGAGCAGTTCGCCGTTGGCCCGGTCGCCGATGCCGTGCACGACCACCTGCAGGCCGGCTGAGTCCGCGCCGGTGACCCACTCGTTGAGCGACGGGATCGGAGTCGTAAGCATGCCGCTCGTTCCCGGTTTGTCGGTGAACGGCTCATCGAAGTAGGCAGTAGTCGAGCCAAGTGATCCATCCAGCAGGCCTTTGACACCCGCCACTCGAATCCAGCCATCGCCCGGGCCGTTGACCCGAAGGGACTCCGCCACCGATCGCCACTCGGCGAGGTTGAGGTAGTTCGACACCCGGAACTTGAGCGTCCCGGCCTGATGGGCCCGCTTGACCGCCGCCACTTCCGGCCAACTCGTCGAGACGCTCGACATCGCGGTTACGCCCAGCGACGCGGCATGACGCCCGGCGCGGGCCAGCGCTGAATCGAGTTGCGACGGACTCGGCGCCGGCATCGCGCCAAACACCGGATTGCCGGCGTTGTCCTTGAGCACCCCGGTCAGCTCACCGTCGGGCCGCCGGACGATCTCGCCCCCGGAAATCTCTGGGATGGACCGGTCCACCTTCGCCATGACGAGCGCGGCCGTGTTGGCGAGGGACATGTGGCCGTCGAGCCGGGTGACGAACACCGGGTTGTTGGGCGTGACCGAATCGATCCAGGCCCGGTCCGGCAGTGGGGTGCCGGGCCAGAGCTCGTGGTCCCAGTCTCCGCCGGTGATCCACTCGCCGGGCTTCAGGGTGGCCGCAAAGGCCTTGATTCGGCGGGTAAACTCCACCGGGGTCGCCGCGTCACGCAGGTCAACGCTGGCCAACTGGAACCCGCCGGCAAACAGGTGGACATGGTCGTCGATGAACCCCGGCATCACCAAGCCGGAACCGGCCTCGATCCGTTCGGTGTTCGGACCCGCCAGTGTGAGCACCGTAGCGCTGTCGCCGACGGCAACGATCGAATCGCCGGCCAGCGCGATGGCTTGGGCCTCGGGATTCGCCGCATCGCCGGTCCACACTTTTCCCACCACGATCCGATCGACCCCGGGCCGAGGGGCGCAGCCGGCGAGGAGAAGACTGAGTCCGACGAGGGATCGGGTCATGGGCGGAGTTTCGTCAGGCGGCGGAGGGCCTCCAACTTTTCGAGGGCACTTCCGCCGGACTTGCTCGCGGCGGGGGCCACCGAGAAGAGGTCTCGGATGTCGAGGAGAATCTCCAGGGTCAGCTGATCGCGAACGTAGGCACAGTCGAGATCGGCCATGCGATCGTTATTGTCGGTGGTCTTGGCCCGATCGAAGGACTCGCGATAGATGGATTCCAGGTTGCCGAGGATCTGGTCTCGAGGGCGCATGGGCTCGGGGATTGAGGGGGGCGATTAGGATTAGGGAAGATAGTCTCGGCACTCGGCGCTCGGCACTCGGCGCTCGGCACTCGGTGCTCGGCAACTTGGGGGGGGGAGATGAAGTCGATTTTGTTTTTTGTGGGGAATTGGTATGAGGATCTTGAGCTTTGGTATCCGAAGATTCGGCTCGAGGAGGAAGGGATGACGACCGTGGTGGCGGGGTTGGGGGAGAAGACGTATCAGGGGAAGCGGGGGTATCCGATCACGGTGGATACTTCGGTGGATGAGGTCCTGGCCCGGGACTTTGACGGGCTCGTCATTCCTGGGGGGTATGCGCCCGACATCATGCGGCGGTCGGCGAAGGTGCTGGCCCTGACCCGGGAGATCTTCGAGGCGGGGAAGCCGGTGGCGTTCATCTGCCATGCGGGGTGGGTCCCGATTTCAGCGGGCATCGTTCGGGGACGGCGGGGGACGAGCGTCGGCGCGATCAAGGATGACTTGGTCAACGCCGGGATGTTATGGGAGGACAGTCCAGTGGTGGTTGACGGCAATCTGATTTCCTCACGAACGCCGGCCGACCTTCCCGTATTCTGTAAGGCTCTCATCAAGGCGCTCACCATATGATCTCTCGTTTCCTGCTTCTCGCGGTGCTGGTCCCGGCCGCCGCGACGGCGCAGAGCCCGCGCGGGCGAGCCTTAGGCATTCCCTTCGAGGGAAAGACCGGGCCGTCCAACGCCATCACCGACGTCCCGGGCATTGCCGTCGGTCACAGCACCATCATCAAAGGCGAAGGCAAGTTGGTGCCCGGCGAGGGGCCGATCCGAACCGGGGTGACCGCGATCTTGCCCCGTCCGAGGGGCAACTGGGATTTCGTGATGGCCGCTACGTTCAATCAGAACGGCAATGGCGACATGACCGGCGTCAACTGGATCGAGGAATCAGGCTTTCTCGAGGGACCGATCCTGCTGACCGGTACCCATAGTGTCGGGGTGGTGCGCGACGCCGCGTTGCAGTGGCAGTTGGCCCGGGGCCGGGAGTTCGTGTTCACCTACCCGGTGGTGGCGGAGACGTTCGATTTCCTGAACGACTCGAACGGACAGCATGTGAAACCGGAGCACGCCTGGGCGGCCCTCGATGCCGCCAAGCCGGGACCGGTCGTCGAGGGTCCGGTTGGGGGCGGAACCGGGATGGGGTGCAACGGTTTCAAGGGCGGGATTGGGACGTCGTCGCGTATCGTAAGCCTCTTCGGCCAAGACTATACGGTCGGGGTCATCCTGCAATGCAACTACGGAGGCGACCTCCAGGTGCTCGGGGTGCCGGTTGGGCGGGAGGTCGCCGACCTCCGGCTCTGCGCAACCCTGCCCCAGACCCGCTCGTGGATTGCCGGCGTGCCCGCCTGTGGTGCCCCGGCCCCGGTCCGGCCCGGTCAGGATGCGGCGGCGGAGGCGGCCAAACTCGGGCGCGGCTCGATCGTGGTGATCGTCGCGACCGATGCGCCGCTGGTTACCCATCAACTGAAACGGATTGCCCGGCGGGTCGGCATGGGACTCGGCAAGCTCGGCAGTTGGGCTGGGAACGGCTCCGGCGACTTGTTCCTGGCGTTCTCGACCGCCAATCCGGGGGCCTCGAAGGAAGACGCCCTAGCGAAGCTTGAGATGGTCCCGAACGACGCCATCGATCCGTTCTTCCGAGCCACGATCGCCGCGACCGAGGAGGCGGTGGTCAATGCCATGCTCGCCGCCCCCCCGATCTTCACGGGCGTCGACGGCCTCCGGATTCCGGGACTACCCGGCGACCGCGTCATGGCGGCGATGAAGAAGTACGGCCGGATCAAATAGGGGGACACCATGTCATTGCGTGAATGCCAGGATCGAGTCGATGGGTGGATCTCGCGGTTCGAAGAGGGCTATTTCGATCCGCTGACCAACATGGCCCGGTTGTCCGAAGAGGTTGGGGAACTGGCTCGGGAGGTCAATCATCGGTTTGGGCAAAAGACCAAGAAGAAGGACGAGGCCGAGGGCGACCTTGGCATGGAGATGGCCGACATTTTGTTCGTGTTGATCTGCATGGCCAACCGCGAGAAGATCGACCTTCAAGAGGCGTTTGACCGGATGATGGAGAAGGTCGACACCCGGGACACGACTCGGTGGACCCTTAAGGGCTCGGCGCTCGGCGCTCGGGACTCGGCACTCGGCTGATGGTGGCGGGCGGGGTCATTCCCAGTGGCGGGGGGCGCCGGTGAGTTCGTCGAGCAGGCCGGCATAGCTCTCGTACCGGGTTGGGTCCACGGTGCCGGCGGCGACCGCCGCGCGAATGGCACAACTGGGCTCAATCAGGTGGCGGCAATCCGGAAACTTGCAGAGATCGATCAAATTTCGGAACTCGGGGAAGCACCGGGCCAACTCCCGAGGCTCGATGCCGGCGAGGCCCACGTCGCTGAAGCCCGGGGTGTCGACCAAGAACCCTCCCGCGTCGAGCGGCACCATGATGGCGCTCACGGTGGTGTTCTTTCCTCGTTCGATCTTGGCGGAGATTTCCTGAGTGGGCAGGGTCAGACCGGGCTGAATTCGATTGAGGAGGCTCGATTTCCCAACCCCCGACGGGCCGGTCAGCAAGGTGATCCGGCCCCGAAGTTCCTCGGCAAGGGCCTCGATTCCTTCGCCCGTCCGAATGCTTGCCGGCCACACTTGATACCCGGCATTCCGAAACCGGCGACTGAGATCGGCGTGACCGGCAAGGTCGATCTTGGTAATGACCAGGCCGGTCGGAATCTCATTGGCTTCGGCAATGGCGAGGAGCCGGTCGATCAGGCTCACGATCGGCTTGGGCTGGGTCGCGGCGGTCAGGACGAGCACTCGGTCAAGGTTCGCCGCCACGGTCCGAGAAGACCGGCCGTTGACGCTTCGGCGTTCGAGGACGTTCCGCCGCGGCTCGGTCCCGGTGATCCCGCCGGCTTCGAGCAAGACTTGGTCGCCGACGACCACCCGGCGCTTGTCCTCATGCTTCAGCTTGCCCCGGAGCGCCGCGACGATCTCTCCCGCTGCGGTTGCAACCCGGTAGGTCGAGCCGGATCGTTGCAGCACCAAGCCCTTGTCGCGGGTTACCACCCCTCCGGCCGATCGAGAATGGCTTGATCGAGCGCGGCCTTGACGTCGAATAAGGACAGGGCGCCCAACCGTCTCTCGGCATCGGCCGGGTCGTGGCCCCACGCCAGGTGCTCCGATTCGACGTGTCCGACGGGATTGTGGCCGGTCGGATCCCACCGGATAAACAGCAGGGCGGCGCCGAACAGGCCTCGGCCATCGGGTTCGTCGTCGAGATAGGGGGCGCACGAATAGGCGTGGCCGTCGCGGCCTTCAAACGCCGCGGCCCGTTCGTGCTTGGCCATATAGCCGCCTAACGTGAACTCCGCAGGAAACACCGGCACTCCCTCTCGAATCAAAGGCAAGGTACCCCTGCCGACCGCGTTAGGCTAGACGCCGGCCACGAGCCGTTTGGGAATGGTCAGCAACGCCTCGCAGCCCTTGCGATCCGGCCGATTCCGGAGCACCAAGTGGCCCCCGTGCGCCTCGGCCACCTGCCGGCAGAACACGAGCCCGATGCCAGACCCGCTCGGTTTGGTGGTATAGAACGGAACGAACAGGTTGGTCGTGGAGGCCAATCCGGGCCCTTCGTCCCGGACGACGAGCTCAATCGAGTCTCCCAGGTCGGACCACCCGACCTCGACCCCGCCCCCGGTCTCGAGGGCGGCCTCGACCCCGTTCTTGAGGAGATTGATGAGAACCTGATCGAGCTGGTCGCCGTCGGCCTGGATGACCCACTCGGGGCCCGCCACCACCCGGATGGCGAGCCGCTGCTCGAGGTGGACCCCCCGCGCGACCCATGCCGCCAAATTGACCGGGCCGGCGGTCGGGGGCGGCAACTTCGCCAACCGGGCATACGACGCCATGAACCGGTTGAGCGAATCGGCCCGGGCGGCCACCACGTCGAGGCCGCTTTTGAGATCCTCCTCGTAGTCGGCCGGCCGGGGCGCCCGGCCCAACAGTTGAAGCAGCGTGCCCGCGACGGACTTGATCGGGGCCAGCGAGTTGTTGATCTCATGACTCAACACCCGGACCAGGCGCTGCCAGGTCTGGCGCTCCTCGGATCGAAGCACCCGGCTGATGTCGGCCAGCACGACCAGTTGGAGGGGCAGGCCGCCTTGCCGGAACTGGCGACGACGCATTTCCCAGCGAGCGCTGCCGGTACCCGGCAGGGTCAGGTCCATGATCCGGGGGGTGTCGCCAAGGAGGCAATTTTCGAGATTGAGGTACGCCGCGGTGCGGCCGAGGAGCCGCTCGATCGGCTGGCCGAGGAGGCGTTCACCGGCTTTGTTGGCAACCCGAAGGACGCCGTCGGGATCGAACGCGAACACCGCCACGTCGATCTCCTCCATCAGTCGTTTGAGAAGGGCGTCGGCCTCCAGCGCCCCGAGCCGTTGTTCTTTGAGGGACAGACTCAGCGCGTTGAGTTCCCGCCGGACCGAGCCGAGGACATCGGCGCCTTCCTCCTCCCGGGCCCGAATCGTGAAATGCCCCTCGCGGAGGCCGGCCAGGATGTTGGCGATGACTTGAAGCGGCCGCATGACCCGGACTTGCGCGGCGCGGGCGGCAATCAGCCAGACCAGGAGTACCGCCCCGAAGACCGTGCCTTTGAGCAATGACGTGGCGGGGGTGTTCCAAAGCAAGACCGCGGAGGTGACCACGGCGGGCAAGCCCGCGAACAGGGCCAGGGCCAAGATCCGCTGATCGTGAGCGAGGCGGCGCACGTCAGGACGCCGAAATGCCGTAGCGCTGTAGCCGCCGATAGAGGGCGGACCGGCTGACACCTAACGACTTGGCCGCCAGACTGACGCTCCCATCGAACCGGGCCAGCGCCTCCCGAATGGCGTCGCGCTCCACGTCGTCGAGGCTTCGGGGGCCGGCGACCACCGGGTCCCCGGGTTGACCCGGCCGGTGAAGGGCCAGGTCCCAGGACTCGAGTTGTTCCCCTTGCGAGAGCAAGACCGCCCGTTCAACGGCGTGATCGAGCTCGCGAACGTTGCCGGGCCATTCATACGCCCGGAGCGCCTGGACGGCGTCTTCGGAAAAGCCGGTCCGGGGCTGCTGATACCGCTCGGCGTAGCGGGCCAGGAAGTACCGGGCGAGGGGCAGAATGTCGTCCCGTCGCTCGCGGAGCCGGGGCAGGTGGATCTCGAGGGTGTTGAGGCGGAACAGGAGGTCTTCCCGGAACCGGCCCGCGGCGACTTCCGTCTTGAGATTGGAGTTGGTGGCGGCGATGACCCGGACAT
>JANPEL010000336.1:0-27516 GCA_031431925.1 Gemmatimonadota bacterium
GCCATGCCGACGGCCGGACAATGGTCAGACACGCGATAGCAACCGAATGGCAGGTGGATCGCGATAACCCGAATGTACCCAACGTGGAAGGTTTGGCTCTTCGAACTTAGCCGACAAGTGCTGACCCAACTCACCCGGACCCAGGGGGTATCCTTCAACCCGCTCTGGATGCCGGATGGCCGCTCCGTCATCCATAGCGCCGAGACACCGGTGTACGACCTCCACCGGCTCCCGATCGACGGCGGCGCGGCGGACACGCTGGTGACGAACGGGTACGACAAACTGGCCTCGTCGGTTTCCCCCGACGGCCGGATCATCGTCTACCAACAGAGGCAGGTTGGAGACCACCTGATGTTCGCTCCGATCGCCGGTGGCGTCCCCAAACCCTTCGAGGAGCCCGGGACAAGCCAGCTCAACGGAGCGTTCTCCCCCGACGGGCGCTGGCTCGCCTACGAGGAGCGGAGCGCCGACGGCCGGCCCGAAATCTTCGTTCGCGCGCTGGCGGGTCCGGGAGGCCGCCGCCAGTTGTCGGCCGAGGGTGGGAGCCAGCCGCGGTGGACTCGCGGCGGGCGGGAAGTCGTCTATCGGAATGGGGACGCGGTGCTGGCCGTCTCGTTCCAGCCCCTGACCGGTGAAATCGGGACGCCGTCTCTTCTCTTCAGGAAGGCCGACGCGGGTCGGCTGTCACGCAGGACGGTCGGGTACGACGTGACACCCGACGGATCCCGGTTCCTGATGGTGGTTCCGGTCGAGCGTCCCGGAGCCCAACCGATCGTCGTCCGGCTCAACTGGCTTGCCGAGCTGAAGCGGAAGGTGCCGCGACCCTGAGGTTCGCGAGCCGTCTTGCCGGCACCCCGCTGGTCCGACCCAGCATTGGGTGATAACGGCGGAAGCCTGGCTCCGATCGCGCCCGACCCGGCCCTATTCGAACCACATGGAATCCATCGAATGACCGTCACCCGCCGTCGCTTCATCGAGACTGCCGCCTTCACCGGCGCCTGCGCCTCGCTCCCGGACACCGTCCTGGGCCGAATCGGATCGACCAACGCCTCGCTCCGGATCCTGATCCTGGGTGGCACCGGATTCATCGGACCCCATCAGGTCCGGACCGCGATCGCCCGCGGCCATGCGGTGACCGTCTTCAACCGCGGCCGACGCGCGAGTGATGGCCTCCCGGCCGGCGTCGAGCAGCTGACCGGCGATCGCGAGACCAACGACTACGCCGCGCTCAAGGGCAAAACCTGGGACGCCGTCATCGACAATTCGGCCTACGTGCCCCGGTGGGTTCGCGAGGCGCGGACGGCACTCCAGGGATCGGTGGGGCAATACGTCTACACCTCGACGGCCAGCGTCTACGCCCTCCCGAACGCCGGGGTGGTGGACGAGGACGCCCCGCTCGCGACCCTCGCCGACCCCACCACGGAGAAAATCACCAACGAGAGCTACGGCGGGCTCAAGGTCCTCTCTGAAGCGGAGGTCCGCCGATTCGGCGGGGTGGTCACGATCGTGCGGCCGCACTACATCGTGGGCCCGGACGATTCGACCGATCGGTTCACCTACTGGCCGGTCCGGGTCAAACGCGGCGGGGAAATGCTGGCGCCCGGTGCGCCTGAGGATCCGTTCCAATTCGTGGACGTCCGGGACTTTGCCGCCTTCCTGGTCCACCTGATCGAGGGGCGCACGGCCGGCACCTTCAACGCGGTTCGGCCGGCCGTGCCGCTCAGCCAACTCCTCGAGACGATCCGGAAGACGACCGGCGCCACGGTGACGTTCACCTGGGTGGAGACGCCCTTCCTCCAAGAGCGCAAAGTCCAGATCCCGATGTGGGACCCGCCGGTGGGAGAAGGACTCGGCGGAAATGCCACCAGCGCCAAGCGGGCCGAGGCGGCCGGACTCCGCCGGACCCCGCTCGAGACCACGGTGCGGGACACCCTGGCCTGGTGGGAGGCCCAGCCCGAGGCGCGGCGAGCCAAGCCCCGGGCATTCCTTCCGACCGAGAAGGAGGCCGAGCTGTTGGCTGCCTGGCACACGGCCAAAGGTTAAGTCGGGAAGGAACCGCATGAACAGGCGCCAACTCCTCGTCGGATTGGGCGGAGCGGCGTTCATCCAGCCGCTCGGCGCCGCAACACTGCAGCCCACGCCAACGCCCAGCCCTCGCGTCACCACCTCGGCGCGAAGTATCTGCTGGACGATGTGCTTCGAGACACCGGCATCGGCCACAACATCGTCGCGACGGTGTTCGTGCAGGCGGGTGTGATGTACCGTGAAACGGGCGCGGTGGAAATGCGTCCGGTCGGGGAAACGGAATTCGTGAACGGCATCGCGGTCGCTGGACCCCGAGGAAGTGACCGAGGTCGTTGGGTACACCTACATGATTCCGGAGTAGGTTTCGGGCCAGCCGCCCACATTCGCCAGATCCAATCCCTACGAGGCCCCGCCATGGCACCGTTCACACCTAAGCCGCCGGCCGATCCGTTAGTCGAAGGCTACCACTTCCGGGCCGAAACCAACGGCAGCGACTACGAGGTCCGAATCGGTCTCCCGCCGAGCTACCATCAGGGGACCGCTCGGTACCCGGTCCTCCTGGTGCTGGATGCGGATCTCATGTTCGGCACGACCCACGAGACGTCGATGCTCGAAGCCATGTGGTCGGCGGCGCCGGTGGGCTATCCGACCCCACGGGTGGCGGAAGTCATCGTGGTCGGCATCGCGCTGCCCGATCGCCACTCAAATCCCTTCCGCCGCAATTTCGAATACATGCCGGAAGGGACTCCAGCCGAGTATGCGCCGGAAATGGTGGCGTACCTCGCGCGGTTGATGTTGGGGGCCGAACCCCGGTTTGGCGGCGCGCCAATCCTCCAGAACGTCTTCGAGCGGGAGCTGTTCCCGTTCATCGAGCGGACCTATCGCGTCGAATCAGGTCGCCGGATCTTCTTCGGTCAATCGGCCGGAGGAGCCTTCGGCTGTTACACCCTCCTCACCCGGCCCGATCTCTTTACCGACTACGTAATCGTGAGCCCGGGCATGCCGGACCAGGGCACCTTTCGACTCGAGGCGGCCTGGGCGGAACAACACGCTGACCTGAAGGCGAGAGTCTTCCTGTCGGCGGGCGAACGCGAAGTGCTCGACCCCTTCGGCATCCTTGGCAACACCGTACGGCTCGCCGAGAAGCTCTCCGCCCGGCGATATCCGGGGCTCGGGCTCGAGACCTGGATCGTTCCGGACGCAAGTCACGTCCGGACCGCCGCGCCCAGTCTCGCCCGCGCGTTGGGTTTCTTCGCGGCCACGGTGATTCCCAAGGGATAGGGGCCGTGGTGGCGGCGGCCGAGGGATCGTGAGCGGGCGATTCATCGGGCGACCTTGAGCGGGTTACCATCCAAGGCGCAAAACCGGTCTCAAATGGCTCATCGAACGGGCTCAGGCCGGTACCAGATGAGTGCCCCTCCAAGCACCACCATCCACAGAGGAAGGAGGGCGTTATTGAGATCGGCGATGGGCTGGACGGCCGGCGTGACATTCCGGAACGCGCCGGCCAGAAACAGGACGGAAAAGCCGACGCCGGCCCACCCCAGCCACTTTGGAAACCGCGACTCCTCGACGAGGGATAGGCCGGCCAGGCCGAAGAAGACCGCCAGACACACCTCGCCCAAGAATTCGCCGAGGTAGTTCCCGAGATAGACGTTGAGGCCCGTGAACACCGCCGAGAGGCTGCTTTGGGACTCGGCCCCGGATTGGAGATAGGCCTCGGCCAAGGCCCAATGGACACTCGGCCACCGCATCAGGCCAAGACACATGGCGAGCGCGCCGAGGGACGCGGCGACCAGGGCGAGCGTCATGCGGCCGCGGCTCGATGGGCAGGCAAACGCGGCTCCCACCGCACCTGGAACCAAGAGCAACGGCAGAAAGGCGTAGAGCGCCCAGATGGCTCGCATCATCGACCCGCCGGCCCGGAGGCGGGGAAGGACCTCGGCGGCACTGCCGTCGAGGATACCCGGGTAGTCGAAGTTCGCGGCGAGATAGCTGAACACAGCTACGAAGGCCAGGGCGCCCACGATGAAGCTCACCCCTCCAGCGACGATCACCCGGCGTTGTGGCATCAATGGTTCCTTGCGGAGGGGGGACGTACGGTCGAGGGCAGCCGGCGGTCGGCCTGGAGCCGGTCCGCCAGGTAGAGCAACAGCGAGGTCACCACGATGATGATGGTGCTGATGGCGTTGATCGAGGGTTCGATGTTCCGCCGGACCATCCCGTACACCACCACCGGCAGGGTGGCCGACCCGGTCCCCGAAACAAATGAAGTAATCACGTAGTCGTCGAACGACATCGTGAAGGCCAACAGCGCCCCGGCCACGATGCCGGGAAGGAGCTGCGGCACCGTGACTTTCCAAAACGCGCCCCACTCATCGGCGCCCAACATCATGGCCGCCTCCTCGAGGTGGCGGTCCATGCCCCGGAGCCGGGCCCCGACCACCACCGTCACAAAGGAGATACAGAACGCGATGTGCGCCACCGTGACGGACCCGATGCCGAGGGGGAATCCGACCAATCCGAACAGGCTCAGCAGCGAAATCCCCATGATGATTTCAGGCGTTACCAACGGAAGGTAGAGTAGGCTCTCGACGGTGCGGCGACCCCGAAACCGGTGGCGGTCCAGCGCCAATGCGATCAAGGTGCCGAAGACGGTGGCGACCGCGGTGGCGACCAGGCCGACCACGAGGCTCCGCCGAAGCCCCTCGAGGATATCGTCGCGCTCGAACAGCCGGCGATACCACTCGAGCGTGAACCCGGTCCAGGTGGCCGCAAACTTGGAATCGTTGAACGAGAACACCATCAAGGCCACGAGCGGCGCGTGGAGAAAGACATAGACCAAGCCGGCCGCCACCATGACCCCGCGCGGTACCCGCCGCATTCAGCGGACCAGCTCGCCGACGTCGCGCCGGCGGAGATAGCCGAGCACCGCCAGCAACACGAGACCCATAACGACAAACGCCGCCGCCGAGCCGAACGGCCAGTTCCGGGCCACGGTAAACTGATTCTGGATCAGGTTGCCGATCATGACCTGTTTGGCCCCGCCGAGCAGATCCGAGGTCAGGAACGACCCCAGCGCCGGGATGAAGGTCAGCAAACACCCCGCGGCGACGCCGGGAAGCGAAAGCGGGAAGATCACCTGGAAGAACCGAGCCCTCGGCCGAGCGCCGAGAGCTTCGGCCGCTTCGAGGAGTGAGTTGTCGAGCTTCTCGAGGGACGCGTAGATCGGGAGGATCATCAGCGGCAAGAAACCGTAAACCAATCCAAGCGTGACCGCCAGCGGCGTATACAGCAGAGCCAGCGGCTCATCGATCAGGCCAAGTCGAAGCAAAATCCCGTTGACCAGCCCGCTGTCGCGGAGGAGGAAGATCATCGCGAAGGTTCGGACCAGAAAGCTGGTCCAGAACGGCAGCACCACCAGGAAGAGGAGCAACTGTCGCCATCGCCCGGCCCGGGCGATCACATAGGCCACCGGGTAGCCCACGACCAAGCACGCCACCGTGCACCCAAGCGACCACCCGACGGTCCGGCGGAGGATATCCAGATACAACGGATCAAAGAACCGGCGGTAGTTGTCGAGCGTGAATCCGGGGATGACGCCGCCGTAGGTCCCGCGGCGCATGGTACTGTATGCCAACATCAGACCGATCGGCACCAGGAAGAACAGCAGCAGCCAGGCGAGCCCCGGGCCCAACATGGCCGCGGCGGTTGCGCTGGGGCGCCGGGCAAACCAGGCCAAGAGGCGGCGACGACGGGTCACCGGTCACCCTCGAGGATCTGGGCATCCTCGGGGAGCCACGCCGCCGCCACCCGGGCCCCCCTGGTCCAGGGAAGCGGTTTGATCAATTGCCCCTCGTTCCGGAGGGCCACGGTGACCTTGATGCCGGCGTCGAGCGCCACGATGACATGAATGGTCTCGCCGAGGTAGATCACCTCGTCGACCGCGCCGGGCAGCGCGTTCTCGCCGGCCGGCACGGCGCCGACCGGAAAAAGGTCCATCCACTCGGGCCGCACCGCAATCCGGATGACCTGGCCGGCGGCAACCGGTTGCTCGGGCCGGACCCGGAATCCGAAGCCGGCGCCGACCACTTCGACCCAGCCATCCGTGGGCCCGGCGGCGCGGCCCTCGAAAAGGTTCGACTCCCCGATGAAGGAGGCGACGAAGCCGGTCCGCGGGTTCTCGTACACATCGGCGGGGGTGCCGAGCTGGGCCACCCGCGCGAGATCCATGACGGCAATCCGGTCCGACATGGTGAGGGCTTCTTCTTGATCGTGGGTGACGTAGATGAACGTGATCCCGAGCGACCGGTTGAGGGCTTTGAGCTCGAGCTGCATCGCCTTCCGGAGTTTCAGATCGAGCGCGCCTAACGGCTCGTCGAGGAGCAAGATCTTGGGCTCGAGGACCAACGCGCGGGCCAGCGCCACCCGCTGCCGCTGGCCTCCCGAAAGCTCCGCCGGCCTCCGCTCGGCGTAGGTTGCCGGATCGAGCCGGACCAACTCCAGCGCCCGGTCGACCCGGCCGGCCATCTCAGCGCGACCGGTGCCGCGCTGTTGGAGGCCGAACCCGACGTTCCGGCGGACATCGAGGTGGGGAAACAGAGCGTAACTCTGAAACACCATCCCGACACCGCGATCGTAGGGGCGTTGTTCGTTGACGCGAACGCCGCCGATCCGGACCTCGCCGCCCGCGGGATCAGGGGTCTCGAACCCGGCGATGAGCCGGAGGGTCGTGGTCTTGCCGCATCCCGACGGGCCGAGGAGCGAGAAGAACTCGCCCTCGTGAATGGCAAGGGACACTCGGTCGACCGCCTTGGCCGCCCCGAAACTCTTGGTGACGGTGTCGAGCTCGACGACCGGGCGGCCGGTTCCCACTATTGGGTGGCCTCGAAGGCCTGTTCGAGCACGGCCAGGCCCTCGGCAAGGGCCGCGTCGTCGATGGTCAACGGAACCAGCACGCGGACCACGTTGCCGTAGGTTCCCGCGGTCAGCAACAACAGCCCCCGTTTGAGCGCCTCGGCCTGGACCCGGGCGGTTCGCTCTTTGTCCGGCTCTTTGGTGGTCCGGTCCTTGACCAGTTCGAGGGCCATCATGGCCCCAAGTCCGCGGACGTCGCCGATGACCGGAAAGCGGGTGGCCATTTGGTGGAATCGGGATCGCACGGCGTCGCCGACCACCACGCCGCGCTCGGAGAGATGCTCCCGAGCCATCACGTCCATGACCGCCAAGGCGGCGGCACAGGCCAGGGGGTTCCCGCCGTAGGTACCGCCGAGCCCGCCGGGATGGACCGAATCCATGATTTCGGCCCGGCCGGTCACGGCGGCCAGGGGCAGCCCTCCGGCCAGGGATTTGGCCGTGGCGATCAGGTCGGGCACCACGCCGTAGTGCTCGCAGGCGAACATCTTGCCGGTCCGGCCGAACCCGGTCTGGATTTCATCGATGATCAGCAAGATGCCGTGGTGTTTGGCGAACGCGGCCAACGCGGTCACCGCATCGGGGGCCGCCGGAATGAAGCCGCCCTCGCCGGACTGCAACTCCATGACGATCGCGGCCACGTGCGTCGGCTCGACGAGTCCCGTGAAGATCCGGTCCCAATACCCGGGCGCCGCCTGGCAGCAGCCGGAACCCGCGCCCCGGTCACAGCGATAGCAATAGGAGTACGGAATCCGGTAGACCTCAGGCGCGAAGGGGCCGAAGCCTTTTTTATAGGGCATCGGCTTGGCGGTGAGGGCCATCGTGAGATTGGTGCGGCCGTGGAAGGCATGCTCGAGCGCCACCACCGCGCCCCGCCCGGTGGCGTATCGGGCAATCTTGACGGCGTTCTCGATGGCCTCCGCGCCGGTATTGACGAGCAGGGTCCGCTTGGCATGGGAGCCTGGCGTCAGCGCGTTGAGCCGTTCGGCCACTTCGACATATCCCTGGTAACTGGACACCGCGAAGCAGGCGTGGGTCAGTTGGTCGAGCTGGGCTCGGACCGCGTCGACCACCGCCGGGTGACGGTGGCCCGCATTCATGACCCCGATGCCGCCCGCAAAGTCGATGAGCCGGTTGCCATCGGCATCTTCGATCATGGCGTTTTCGGCTCGAACCACGGCCAGGCCGCTCGAGATCGCGACCCCTTTGGGAACTGCGGCGGCCCGACGGGCGCCCAACGCCAGGCTCTTCGGGCCCGGCAAGGGGGTGACTAACCGAATGACGGAATTCATGGTCGGGCTCTGGGTTACGGGTTGAGGGGTGCCGGGAATCCGATCCGAAGTGTACGTTCTTCGCTTCCTTCTGCAAGCGGCAATCGCCCACTTCGCAATGACCCATTCAGTCAAGCAACACCTCCGGCTCGAAATCGGGGCCTACGACGAGACGATCCGCCGGTTCCTGCCCCGGTACGACGAGATGCTCGACCAAGCGGCCGCCGCCGTGGCCCTCGCCCAACCGGATCGGGTCATTGATCTGGGCGCCGGCACCGGGAGCCTAGCCGAGCGGGTGCTCGACCGGACCAACGCCGCGGTGGTGGAGCTCTGGGACGTGGATGATGCGATGCTGGCCGTGGCTCGAACCAGGCTGGCGCGGTTCGGCGCCAGGGCAGCGCCGGTTCACCGGTCGTTCGACGAGCCGTTTCCGCCGGCTGACGCCATCATGGGCTCGCTGTCGCTGCACCACATCCGGAACCTCGAAGCAAAGTCCGGGCTGTATACGCGGGCGGCCGCGGCGCTCCGGCGGGGTGGCGTGTTGGTCACAGCCGACATCACGATTCCGCGCGAAGCTCCGCGCAATGCCGCCACCTACCGGTTCTGGGCCGACCAATTGGTGGCCGCGGGGATCGAGGAGCGCCGGGCCTGGCAGCACTTTGAGGAGTGGTCCGGCGAAGACCGCTATTTCTCACTCGACGAGGAGATCGGAGCCATGGAAGCAGCCGGACTCGAGGCCCGCTGTCAGTGGAGTTTTGGCCCGTCCACCGTGCTGGTGGGGACCCGGCAATGAACCGGACCCTGAGTTTCGAAGTTCCCGAGGTGGCGCTGGAGACCGTGCGAGCGGCGGTCGCGAAGGCGTTTGGCCTGACGGGAGAGTTTTCAGCGTTGCCGGGCGAGCGGGATCGGAACTACCGGCTCGACGCCACCGACGGCGGGCGCTACGTCGTCAAGGTTGCCAACCGACTCGAGGACCCCGGGGTCCTCGACCTGCAGAACGCGGCGTTGATTCGGATTGCCGATCACGAACCCGGGTTGGCGTTGCCGACCGTGGTGCCGTCGCTCGAAGGGCGGTCATTGGTCACCCTGGAGGCCGAGGGTGGGCCTTACCTGATGCGGGTGTTGACGTGGGTGACGGGAGCTCCCTTGGCCGAGGTTCGGCCCCGAACCCGAGAGCAGCTTCGCGGACTCGGTGAGCTCCTGGCGCGGATGCATCGCGGGCTCGAAGGGTTCGACCATCCCTCGGCCCGACGGGCCCTCAAGTGGGACCTTGGCGGGGCTCACTGGATCGAAGGCCATTTCGGCCTGCTGGACCAGACCAATCGGCGGGGGCTCGCCGAGCGGCTCTACCGGCCGTTCAAGGAGCAGGTCCTGCCGCACTGGGACACCTTGCCCAGCCGAGTCATCTTCGGTGACGCCAACGACCACAACGTCTTGATCGACGGCCGGTCGGTCGGGCTCATCGATTTTGGCGATATGGTGTGGTCGGCCACGGTGGCGGACGTCGCGATCGCGGCCGCGTACGGGATGCTCGACATTGACGATCCGCTGGCCGGTGCGGCCGCTTTGGTCGAAGGCTATGCCGCGGTCCGTCCTCTCACCGACCGGGAACTCGACGCCCTCTATCCTTCGATCCTGGCCCGGCTGGTAGTGAGCGTCGTGAACTCGGCGCTCCAGCGGGCCACGACGCCGGACCACGACTACCTCTTCGTCAGCGAAGCCCCGATTTGGCGGCTCCTCGACCGGCTCGGGGCCACCCATCCCCGTCTGGCCACCTACCGGTTGCGCGCCGCGGCCGGCCGGGAGCCGTGTCCAGGCAGCCACCGGGTGAGCCGGTGGATCACCGATCACCAGGCCGAGTTCATTCCGATCATCGGAACCGACCCCGGCATCCTGCCACCCCGGGTCGACCTCTCCATCGGCAGCGAGTTCCTCGACGACTTCCGCCTGATCGACGACGATGCCGCGCTCGGGCGGCGGATCGACGGGCTCCGGCAATCGGTGGGCGCCCGGGTCGCGATCGGCGAGTACGACGAGGCCCGGCTGCTTTACACCAGCGAATTGTTCCGGACCGAGGGATTCGACGGACCGGAATGGCGGACGGTCCACATTGGCCTCGATCTCTTCGCGGAGGCCGGCTGTCCGGTGCGAACCCCGATCGCGGGGCGGGTCAAGAGCGTCCGGCACAACGCGGGGCCCCGGGACTACGGCCCGACGGTGGTGGTGGAACACCGCGTCACCGACCATGAGGGGCTGCCGCTCACCTTCTACACGCTCTACGGTCACCTCGATCTCGAGACGCTGGCCAGTCTTCATCCCGGCCAACCGCTCCAGGCCGGAGCGACCGTGGGCCGGTTAGGCGCCGCCTCGATCAACGGCGGCTGGCCCCCGCACGTTCATTTTCAAGTCGTGGTCGATCTCCTCGACCGTTCCGGGGAGTTCCCCGGGGTGGCCCGGCCCAGCGAGCGGGAGGTTTGGACCAGCCTGTCACCCGCGCCGCATCGGCTGGCCGGGGTGCCCAACACCCGGACGAAACCCCTCCTCGACGGGGCCGCCATCCTCGACCGGCGGTCGCGCGTGTTGGGGGGCAACCTCAGTGTCTCGTACCGGCGGCCGCTGCACATCGTCCGCGGCTGGATGCAGCACCTCTACGATACCGAGGGCCGGCGCTATCTCGATGCCGTCAACAACGTGCCCCATGTCGGGCATTCCCACCCGCGGGTGGTACGGGCCGGACAGCGGCAGATGGCAGTGCTCAACACCAACACCCGGTATCTCCACGAAACGGTGGTCCGCTACGCGGAGCGACTCGGCCAATTGTTGCCGGACCCCCTGCGGGTCTGCTTCTTCGTGAACTCGGGCACCGAGGCCAATGAACTGGCTCTTCGGCTGGCCTCAACCCACACCGGCCGGCGCGGCACGATCGTGGTCGACAGCGCCTATCACGGCAACACCGCGACCTTGGTGGGCTTAAGCCCGTACAAGTGCGAAGGCGCTGGAGGCCAAGGCATGGCGCCCTTTGCCCGCAAGGTGGCCCTGCCGGATCGGTACCGGGGCCGGTTCCGGGGCGATGATCCGGGCCTGGGTGAGCGGTACGCCGCGTTGGTCGACACCGAGATCGCCGATCTCGAGCGATCGGGGCATCCGGTGGCGGCCTTCATGGCGGAGTCGATTCTCAGTTGCGGCGGGCAGATCGTGTTGCCGCCGGGGTATTTGTCCGGCGTCTACCGGCGGGTGCGCCGGGCCGGCGGGGTCGCCATTGCCGACGAAGTGCAGGTTGGCTTCGGGCGGGTCGGCAGTCACTTCTGGGGCTTCGAAACCCAGGGCGTCGTGCCGGACATCGTGGTCATGGGGAAACCGGCCGGCAACGGGCACCCGTTAGGCATCGTCGTCACCACGCCGGAGATCGCCCGGTCGTTCGCCAACGGGATGGAATTCTTCAGCACCTTCGGCGGGAACCCGGTGTCGGCCGCGATCGGGCTGGCCGTGCTCGACGTCATCTTCGACGAAGACCTGCAGGCCCGGGCGCTCGCCACCGGTCACCGGTTGTTGGCCGGACTCAAGGGATTGGTCGACCGCCACCCCGCGGCGGGGGACGCCCGGGGTCTCGGTCTCTTCGTCGGCCTCGAATTGGTCACCGACCGCGAGACCAAAACCCCCGACGCCGAGGCGGCGACCTACCTGGCCAACCGGATGCGCGATCGGGGGTTCCTGCTCAGCACCGATGGTCCGGACCACAATGTCATCAAGATCAAGCCGCCGCTTTGTTTCTCCGCGGAGGATGCCGACGCCTTGGTCGGCGGGCTCGATCAGGTGCTCGGGGAAGACGTGATCGCGTCGAGGAAGCGGTCGATGTGATCGGCCGTGTTGTAGCAATGGGGTGACAGCCGGATGCCGTCGCCCCGGCGGGCGACGATGATTTCCCGGGTGGCGAGGCTGGCGACGAGCGCCGCGTCGCGGGTGGGGTTCCCGGTGGTGAGCGACACGATCGACGAACGGTCCGCGGGATTGGTACTGGAACGGACCGCCACACCGGCCGCCCCGGCCCCGGCGATGACTTGGTCGATCAACCGGCCGGTATGCTCCGCGATCGCGCCGACTCCCAACTCCAGCAGGAGATCGACCGAGTCCTCGAGCGCGATCAGCACCGGATCCGGCCGGCCCCCCACTAAGAACCGCCCCGCCCCCGCCGCCCACTCGAGTTTCGGTTCGCCGTGGACCGAGGTCGCCATGCTGGTCCAACCGGCCCGGTCGGGGACGAGAACGGCGAGCGCCGCCTCGCTGACATAGAGCACCGCCGCCCCTGGAATACCCATCAACCACTTGTAGGTGCCGGCCACGAGGACATCGACCCCGGTGGCGGAGACATCGATCGGCACCACACCGGCACTCTGAATCGCATCGACGATCGAGAGGGCCCCGACCGCGCGGCATTCCCCGGCGAAACGGGTCAGGTCGATCCGGTGGCCCGATTGCCAATGGACGTGACTCACCACCGCGGCCCGGGTTCGGCGATCGGCGCGGGCAAACAGCGACCCCAACGCCAGGTGACCTTCGACCGGCGCCCGCCGGACCTCGACGCCCTTCTGCGCCAGGTTCTGGCAAGCATAGAGCACGCCGGGAAACTCGTTGGCCCCGACCAGCACGTTGTCGCCGGGCCGCCAGTCGATGCCGTTGAGAATCCCCGACACCCCGTCGGTGGTGGTCGGAACGAACCCGACCAAGCCCGGCGCGGCACCGAGGAGCCGGCAAAGCTTGGCCACGAGCGGCCGGCAATCGTAGTCTTGCCGGCCGGTCTGATACAGATGCACGAGCCGTTCGCGGTCGTCGACATAACGCCTGAGGGCGTCGGCGGAGCGCCGGGGTAACGGCGATGAAGCCGCATGGTTCAGGTAGGCGGCGGAACCGACGATCGGGAATTCCCCGTCGAGGCCAAGCAAAGTTGTCGTCACCCCCATAGTTTAGCTCCAGGATGCTCCACCGCGTCAGGGTTTTCCTGAAGATCTTCGGGTTCTGGCTGCTCTATTTCTGGGTGGCCAGGGCGCTCTTTCTCGGGTACTACGCCGACCGGGCGGCTGCCCTCTCGCTCACCGAACTCCTCAGCACCTTCGGATCCGGGTTCCGGCTCGACCTCTCGGGCGCGGCCTATCTGACGGCGGTCCCGGCGGCCCTGCTGGTCGCCTCGCCGATCCGGGTGCTGCTCCCCTGGGCCCGGAAGGCGATCATCGCCTGGATCGTGGTGGCGGTGGTGGGGTTGTCGGTGCTGGTGGCGGCCGATCTCGGGCTGTTTGGTCAGTGGGACAAACGCATCGACGCCTCGGTGCTTTGGTATCTGGCCACTCCGGCGGAGGCGTGGGCCTCGACCGGGGGAGCCCCGCGTCTCTGGCTTGGAACGGTTGTGATCGCTCTGGCCGGGGCGGCCGTCTTGGTCTTCCAGCGGTTGGTGATCCGGGACCTCGACCAGCTCAAACCGGCATCGGTCTGGTTGGCCGGCCCGCTGGTCCTCTTGATCGGCGTCTTGGTCATTCCGGCCCGAGGGGGCATGCAGACCTGGCCCCTGACGGGGAGCAGCGCCTACCAGTCCAGCGACCCGTTCGTCAATCGATCCGCGGAAAACGCACCCTGGGGCTTCTTCGACTCGGTGTACCGGGGGCTTTACGACCGGACCAATCCGTTCGTAACCATCGACCCGACAGAGGCCGCCCGGATCGCGGCCCGGCCCGCGGCCGGCGGGCCGACCCCGCTTCTGACGACACCGCGCCCGAACGTGCTGATCATTCTCTGGGAGAGCGCAAGCGCCAGCGCGTTTGGGTCGTTAGGTGGACAGCCCGGTATCACGCCCCGCACCGACAGCCTGACCCGGCAGGGGTTGTTGTTCCGCCGGATGTATGCGGCCGGCGATCGCACCGACAAGGGCGTCGCCGCGGTGCTGAGCGGCTTTCCCGGCCTGCCCCGCGGTTCGATCCTCAAAGTGAAAGACAAGACGCGAGCGTTGCCGTTCCTCAATGCAGACTTCGAGGCGGTGGGGTACCGATCGTCGTTCTATTATGGCGGGGAACTCGAGTTCGCCTCGCTCAAGGCCTATTTGGTGAACGCCGGATACCAGCGGGTCGTCGGCAAAGACGACTTTGCGCCCGCCAGCTGGCTCTCCAAGTGGGGCGCCCACGATGGGGCGGTGGCCGACCGGGTCGTGGCCGACCTCAACCACGAGACCGAGCCGTTTTTTTCCGTCTGGCTGACCTTGTCGAGCCACGAGCCGTTCGAGACGCCCGATCCCCCTCGCATTGCCGGCACCGACTGGCAAAGCCGGTATTTCAATTCGATGGCCTATACCGACCAGGTAATCGGCCAATTCATCGATCGGGCGCGGGCCAGCCCATGGTGGAGCCGGACCTTGGTGGTCATCGTCGCCGACCACGGGCGGCGGGTCGTTCCGCTCGAGGATGCGCGCCCCGAGCGCGACGACCACGCCAAGTTCCGGATTCCCATGCTCTGGCTCGGCGGCGCCTTGGCGGTCACCGACTCGGTGTCCGATCGAGTCGGGTCGCAAACCGATATCGCGCCGACGTTGATCGGCGCGGCCGGGCTCACGCCGCGACGTCCCTATCAATACGGTAGTTCGCTGATCGATCCGAATCCGTCGCCCTTTGCCTACTACGGATTCGAAACCGGTTTTGGCCTCGTCACCGACAGCGGAGCTCTGATGTACGACCATTTGGCCCGCCGCCTGATTTCGACCCGGGGCTCGACAACCGATCGCGATCTTGCGCTCGGCCGGGCGTTGTCGCAATTGACCTATCAGGAGTATCTCGACCGATGACCGAGCCGCTCTGTGATCTGACCGCGATCGAGCTTCGGAACCGGATCGCCCGCCGCGAACTCTCAGCGCGAGACGTGATGGCCGCTCACCTCGCGCGGATCGAACGGACCAATCCGGACCTGAATGCGATCGTGACCCTCGTGGCCGAGTCGGCGATGACCGCGGCCGCGGTGGCGGACGAACGGCAAGCTCGGCACGAGCCCCTGGGGTTGTTGCACGGACTGCCGGTGGCTCACAAGGACTTGTTCGACACCCGCGGGATCCGCACGACCTATGGATCGCCGCTCTATGCGACCCAGGTGCCCGCGGCGGACGCGTTGATCGTCGAGCGATTGAAAGCGGCCGGCGCCATTTCGGTCGGCAAGACCAACACGCCGGAATGGGGAGCCGGGTCTCACACCTTCAATCCGGTGTTCGGCGCGACCCGGAATCCGTACGATCGGACCAAGACCTGCGGCGGTTCAAGCGGCGGCTCAGCCGTTGCGCTCGCGGCGGGCATGGTCCCGATCGCCGATGGCAGCGACATGGGGGGATCGCTCCGGAACCCGGCCGCGTTCTGCAACGTGGTGGGGCTCCGGCCATCGCCGGGGCGGGTGCCGAGCTGGCCCGACCGCCTGGCCGGTTTGGGGCTCGGCGTTCCCGGCCCGATGGCCCGAACCGCGGCCGACACGGCCTTGATGCTGGCGGCCATTGCGGGCCCGGACCCGCGGTCGCCGATTGCGCTGGAGGCGCCAGGATCGCGGTTCGCGGAGCCGTTAGGCAGGGATTGGCACGGGGTCCGAATTGCCTGGGCGCCCCGGTTTGGGGGATTGCCCTACGAGCCGGAGATTCCCGCCCAGATCGAGGCCCAACGACCCCGATTCGAGGCCTTGGGATGCGTGGTCGAGGAAGCCGAGCCGAATGTCGACGAGGCCGACGACGTGTTCAAGACCCTGCGGGCGTGGCACTTCGCCACCACCCATCATGACGCCTGGGCCCGGCACAAGGCCGAGTTGAAGGACACCGTGGTCTGGAACATCGAGCGGGGCCTGGCTCTGTCGGGCAAGGACCTCGGCCGGGCTGAGCTCCAGCGAACGACCCTCTATCACCGGGTTCGGAAGTTTTTCGAACGGTACGATTTCCTGGTCTTGCCGGTCACCCAGGTCATGCCGTTCGACATCGAGACCGAGTACCCCCGGGAGATCGCCGGGGTTCCGATGACCACGTATATCGACTGGATGAAGTCCTGCTACTTGATTTCGGCCACCGGATGTCCGGCAATTTCGGTCCCGGCGGGTTTCGGACCTGGCGGGCACCCGATCGGCCTCCAGATCGTCGGCCGGCACCGGGATGATTTCGGGGTATTGCAGCTGGCCCATGCCTTTGAGGAAGCGCGGACTTAGTTTTCACCATTCTCTAGCCGGGTGGTTCAATGTCGAGCACCACAGCATCCAACAACCCGATGCTCCGCCGCATCGAGGCCTCGGCCGGGGCCGTCGCATCCGCCGTTCCCATGACCGTGGCCGGTACGGTCCGGAAGACCGCGATCCTTCTGGGATTGGTGGTGGCAACCGGCGCCGCGGCGTGGTGGTCGTTGGGCACCGGCCGTTTCCCGGTCGAGATGCTCATGCCGGCGATGATCGGTTCGGTGGTGGTGGGCTTGGGCTTGAGCCTGCTGGTGGCCTTTCGGCCGCTCACGGCCAGTTGGGCCGGGCCGCTCTATGCGGTGTGCCAAGGGACCGCCCTCGGCCTGATTTCGGCCGCCATCAACACCCAGTACAAGGGATTGCCGATGCTGGCGGTGGGGCTCACGACCGGAACGTTCTGGGTCATGCTGGGTGCCTACCGAACCGGCCTGATCAAGGTCACCGACCGGTTCAAGGCCATCGTGGTCGGCCTGACCGGCGGCGTCTTCGTGTTCTACCTGATTTCGCTGGGGGTCCAGTTCTTCGCCGGCTACACCATTCCGTTCCTGGTCGAGAGTGGTCCCCTCGGCATCGGGTTCAGTCTGTTCGTCACCGGCCTGGCGGCCGTGAACTTGCTGCTCGACTTCCGTTCGATTGAAGACGGGGTCGCCGCCGGGGCTCCGGTGGCCTACGAGTGGGCCTTTGCGACGGCGGTCACGGTCACGCTGGTTTGGCTCTATCTCGAGATCCTCCGCCTGCTCCGCAAACTTCGACGTTAGGCAGGACCCGAGGCTTCCCCCGCGAGCCGCCCGGCCGCGGGGGCCGGCCTGGTATTGAAGAACCGGGCCAACGACCGGTCCGGAAACTCGCGCCGGTACCCGGCGTTCCAGTCTTCGGTAAATCGCTCGACCCCGCTCACCGGAACCATGGCCCAGACGCTCCCGCCGAACCCGGCGCCAAAGGCCGACGCGGCCACCGCGCCCAGCCGCCGGGCCGACTCGACCAACCCGATCGTTTCCGGAATCTGGTTTTCGAGCCCGAGTTCCGCGCCGTGCTGCGACGCGGCCACCAGTTCACCGAGCCGGCCGAACTGCCCCTTGGCCAGGGCGTCGACCACGCCGGGAATCAGCCATCGGCACTCGGCGGTGAGTTGGGTCAGTCGCCGGGCGAGGCGGAGGGCGTCGGCCGGATCGGCACCGGCCCCGGCCGGCAAGCCCGCGACAGAGCCCTCGATGATGGCCCGTCCCAACGTCGAGTGAGAGTCGGGTCCCACCACCATCGTCCGGAGTCGCTCCGTCATCCGGGCCAAGTCGTTGTAGTGCTCCAACACGGCCCCGGTCTTTTCCGCGGCCACCCCGCTCGAGGCGATCACGAACCGGAAACTGTCAGGCCAGGCCACCCGCTTCTCGACCATGACCGGATCAAAGCGAACCTGAGTCAGGGCATTCTCTGTGGAGCAAAGAATCGACGTGTGGTCCTGGCTTCCGCCCAACGTCCCAACGCCGGCGGTGGCACCAAACCCTCGAAAAGGGCGGCCGTTTTCAACCGCCCCGAGATAGCCGGCCAGGTCCTCCAGTGAGGTAATGTTGGCCCGGTATGCTTCAGTCGCTTCCAACTGAAAGAGGTCAATGGCGGCCAACGCGACGGCGACCACGAGGGCCGAGGAACTGCTGACCCCCGCGGCGATAGGGATGTCACCGGCAAAGGCGAGATCAAACCCGCCGACTCTCGGGCCAAAATCCCGGACCAGCCGGGACACGACCGTCATCGGATAGTTGGCCCAATCGCCGCCGGGAGGAACCAGTGCGGGCGCGGCCGGAAATTCCCGGACTTCCTGGGCCACGGCATCAATGATCCGAACGGTACCATCGGCGCGGGGGGCCGCTTCAACCGCGAAGCCTTGCTCGGTGGCGCAGACCAAACTCCGGCCGCCGGCATAGTCGGTGTGCTTGCCCAGGACCTCGATCCGTCCCGGCACATGATACCAATTGCGGCCCTGGAACCCGGCCGACCGGGTCATCGTGAACAGCGGGAGGCGCCGCGCCACCTCGGCGGCGTCGAATCCGTGGCAGGTGAGGGACGCCCTGAGAGACATCAGAGGTGAACCTCTCGGTCCCGGAGCCGATCGGTGACCGCGGCAATGTCGGCGCGGCTCGACAGGTCGAGCACGCCCCCGGCAAACGGAACCACTTGGAATCGTTCCCCGAACCGGGCCATCGCGATCATGACGGCGTCCTGCAGTTCCAATTCACCGCGGGGCGACGGGGTCACGAGCCGGCAGGCGTCGAAGATCTTGGGGCCGAAACGCCAGGAGTTCATGGAGACTCGGCACTCGGCGCTCGGCGCTCGGCGCTCGGCGGGTTTTTCGAGGATCGCGGAGAGAAGACCATCCGGGGCGGTTTGGATCAGGGCGAATTGGGCGATCCGGCCGGGGTCGATGTTGCTCTCGGCGATCAAGCCTTCGGCGGCGTAGCCGATGAGGCCGGGGGCACCTAACGATACGAGGGCGGACAGGGCGGCGACCGGGTAGATGTTGTCCGAGTTGACGACCAGGAACGGGTCTTGACCGACAAAGGCGGCGGCGGCGAGGACGGCGTCGGCGGTGCCTTGGGGCTTGGCCTGAATGGCGAAGGTGATGGTCAGGCGGGTGGGACGGATGGTGTCGCGGTAGCGATGGACGATGGGGTCGTGCTCGGGGCCGACCACTAGGCAGACCTGTTCGATCCCGGCGTCGGCCAGGCTCGACAGGGCGTAGTCGAGCAGCGGGCGGCCAACCGACACCAGGCCTTTGATGCCTTGGCCTGCGATGAGGTCCTGGTCCGGTGTCAGGGTCACGTCAGGGGTTCGGCGGCGCATCCGACTGCCGAGTCCGCGGGCCAAGACGACCGCCTTCGTTGCCCTCATGCGGGGATTGTCCAATCGACGAGAAAGCAGTGGCAACTGAGAACCGGGGAGAGCCGATCAGAAGCTAGATAGCCGACTAGATTTGAGCCATGGGTTCTCCCCCCGTCACCGTGGCGCTCATCGACTCCGCCGTCGGCCCGTTGACCGCCGGCGTGACGGACGCGGGGTTAGTACTGCTCGAATTCAGCGACCGCGCGCGACTCGATCCCCAGCTGGCCACGCTCCGGCGATTATTCGGAGCGACCGAGTTCGGCCGCCATTCGATGCTCGACCGGATCACCGCCGAACTGGCGGAGTACTTCGCGGGAACCCGGCGCCGGTTCGAGATCCCCTTGGTGATCCGGGGGACCCCGTTCCAAGAGGAGGTTTGGCGGGCGCTCTTGACCATCCCCTACGGATCGACCTGTGCGTACTCGGACATTGCCGAGCGGCTCGGCCGCACCAACGGACAGCGGGCGGTGGGGCTCGCGAACGGCCGGAACCGGATCGCCATCGTGATTCCCTGCCACCGGGTCATCGAACGGGCGGGCGGTCTTCGGGGCTACGGGGGCGGACTCGCGCGGAAGAAGTTTCTCCTCGATCTCGAGCGTGGACGTTAGGCGGATCGGAGCCATGGAAGTCCATGTCCTGCTCAACCCCGCGAGCGGCAATGGCCGGGCCCGGAGGCGGTGGCGGGAACTCGAGCCGACGGCCCGGGAGATCTTCCCCGGGCTCCAGGTTCACGAAAGCCGAGCCGCGGGCGACCTCCGGCGAATCGCAGCCGAGCTTCGCCGTCACGACGGGCTGGTCTTGGCGGCCGGCGGGGACGGCACGTCGCACGAGGTCCTCAACGGTCTCCTGGACGATGGACCCGCCGTGGCGACGATGGGGTGGATTCCGATCGGATCGGGCAACGACTTGGCGCGAACGATGGGCATTCCGCGGACCGGAACGGGTCCGGTCGCCGCCTATCGGAGCTATCGGCCGGCCGCGATCGATGTCGGCCGCCTCGAGTATCGCGACCAGGACGGACGAGCCCGGAGCCTCTGGTTTGGCAACTCGTTCACCCTCGGGGTCAGCGCCGACGTCCTCGGGATCGTGGTCCGAGAAGGGAAGCGGCTCGGCGGCCCGCTCAGCTACTTTCTCGGCGCCGTTCGTGCCATGGCCCGCCACCAAGCGATCGGGGCCCGGTTCACGATTGATGATGACCGCGTGGATCCGGGTCCTTGCCGGCTGATTTCGGTCACGAATGGCCCGACTTTCGGCGCCGGGATGCGGATTTCTCCGGCGGCCGCAGTTGATGACGGGCACCTCGACCTGGTGTGGCTCAGCCGGGTGTCCCGGCTCGGGATGCTCGGCGTCTTCCCGAGGATCTATTGGGGCGGGCACCTCAACCACCAGGCCGTGACCAGCCGGCCGATCCAGCGGCTCGAGATTCAGACCGACGGCCCGCAGGATTTCGAGATCGACGGCGAGCTCGGCTTTGGGTTTCCGCCGTTTCGAATCGAGGTGGCGCCGCAAGGCCTTCGGGTGGCTAGATTCGGAGCGCCATGAACCCCGCGATCGTTCGAGCCGCCCACGTCGCCTTGACCCTGCTTGGAAGCGCCGGCTGGTTGTCGGCCCAGGAAATCCGGGTCCGGGTGTCAGAGCCAGGGGGGCCGAACATGGCGGTCGGGGTCCTGGTGTCGCTCGAACGGGCGGATCGATCCATCGCCGCCCGCGGGGTCACCAGCGATTTCGGCCGGGTCCGACTGATGGCGCCGGCGGGGTCCTACCTCCTTCGGGTCGAACGGCCCGGTTTTGCCGACACGACCGCCACGGTTGCCGTCACTCCGGTCCTCGACAGCCTAACGATCGGCCACGCGGCCCGCCGGGCCGGATTCCCGACCCGGCTGGTGCCGGTGCCCGCGTCGTGCCCGACTCCCGGCATCACCGAGGCCGTCGCCCCCCACTGGGCCCAGGCCAGGGTGATGCTCCGGACCGTGGAGGCGACGGAAGACCGGGCCGTGACGACCCAAAGCCTGGCCGCCTTCGAACGGGTGGTGTCCGGTTCGCTCAAGATCGAGTCGGAGGAACTCAACACCCTCCTCGGCCCAGCCAACCGGCCGGCCCAGACGGGCTCGCCCGCCGAGCGAGCCCGGGTTGGTTACCTGGTCCGGGCGGAAAACCTCTGGTCCACGCCGGACCTCACGGTATTCCTGTCGCCCGAGTTCACGACCTCTCATTGTTTTGGCATCGTCAGCGGGATCGACAACCGGTCCGGATTCGTCGGCCTCCGCTTCGAGCCGGCGGCATCCGACCGGGTGGACGTGGCCGGGACGATGTGGCTCGATCCGCTCTCTCGAGAGCTCAAGGTCATCGACTATCAGTTCACCGGCGCCCCGGCCGAGTGGCGCCCGGATCGTCTGGGCGGCTCGGCGGAGTTCCATCGGTCGGAAGCCGGATTCTGGGTAACCCGGTTCTGGTACCAACGAACGCCGGTCGTCGATCCGGCCCGCGGGAGGTTTCGCCACTTTCGCGAGGTTGGCGCGGAGGTCGTCGGGGTCACACCCACCGTCGACACGACGGACCGGGTGGCCACCGCCCAGGCGATCGTCGTCCAAGAACGGGCGATCCGCGAACGAGTCGCCCGGATCGAAGGGCAGGTCACCGACACGCTGGGCTATCCGGTGCCGGAGGCCGAAGTCCTGATCATGGGCACGGAGTTCCAGACCCAAAGCGACCGCACCGGCCGGTTCGTCATGGACGGCCTGCCGCCGGGGCTTCAGATCGCACGGGTCCGGAAGGTGGGATACAAGGCCCAGTACTTCACGATCCGGCTGGCGGGGGGCCAGCAGTGGGACGGCAAGATCGCGATTCGCCGGTTGCCTCAGTTCCTCGGGGATATCCTGGTGATCGGGAAGTACGGCAAGCCGCCCCAGTACGCCAACACGGCCAAGTACGATGAGTTCTACCGGAGGCGGTCCAAACGGGTCGGCAAGTTCCTGACCCGCGAAGAGATCGACAAGCTCGCGGCCGGGCGGATTTCCGAACTGCTGCGGGGAATTCCCGGCGTCCGGTCGAGCTTTATCGCGCCGGGAGAGCCCGAGAACGTGTCGTTCCTCAACTGCCAGTCGTTCAACGTGAGTGTCTGGATCGACGGGCAGAAGATGACCGGCAACGTCGGCGAGGTGCTGCCGCTGATCACGCCATCGGACATCGAAGCCATCGAAGTGTACCAGCGGCAGACGTTGATTCCCCCGGAGTACCGGGACAACAGTTGCGGTGCGATCGTGATGTGGACCCGTTAGCGGAACTCGGTTTGGAGTGACTGGGCCTGGTCCAAACGGCGGCGAACGGCGTCCGCCAAGTCGGCTCTCGTAAAGGGCTTGGCCAACATCGGGCCGAGGAGCGCATCCTCGCCGGCCCCCGCCGCATCGCGGCCCGCAAACCCCGACATGAAGACGATCGGCAGTTCAGGCCGCCGAACCCGAAATGCCCTGGCCAACTCGACCCCGCCCAGATTCGGCATCAGGACGTCGGTCAGCATCAGGTCGATCTCGAACAACCGCGGCCCGAACTCCTCGAGAGCGGCCCCACCGTCCGCCGCTTCGAGGACCCGGTATCCGAGGTTGGTCAGAGCCCGGACAGCCACCAACCGAACCGCCGGCTCGTCCTCGACCACCAGCACGGTCTCGGAGCCGCGCGGCGCCGCGTCGGAGATCCGGGCAATCGGTTCTACTTCCATCACACCAACCGGCAGCCAGACCTCGAAGCGGCTGCCCTTCCCCGGTGCCGAGTCGACCGCGATCGCCCCGCCATGCTGGACGGCAATGCCGTAGCACACCGCGAGGCCGAGCCCGGTGCCCCGATTGACGTCCTTGGTGGTGAAGAACGGCTCGAAGAGCCGGACCCTCACTTCCGGCGACATCCCAATGCCTTGGTCCTCGACCTCGAGCTTGACGTAGTCACCGGGGAGCAGCTCGGTGCTTCCGACCACCGTGATGACGTCGAGCGCGACATTGGATGCCCGAATCGTGACCTGCCCGCCGGAGGGCATGGCATCACGCGCGTTCATGGTAAGATTGGTGATGAGCTGCTCAAGCTGGGTCCGGTCGGCGCTTACCGGTGCCAGGTCGTCCGGCAACTCAATCGACAGGCAGACGTGGTCGCCGCCGACCCGGTGGAGGAAGCGTTCCAGGTCGGTCATCACGTCCGCCACCCGAACGGCCGAGCGCTGGGCCTGCTGCCGCCTGGCAAACACGAGTAGTTGCTTAGTGACGAGTGCGGCGCGTTCGCCGGCTTGGCGGATCTGCTGGAGGTCGGCCAGAATCTCGGGCCGGTCGGCGGCCGCGGCCGCGGCCATCTCGGCAAAGCCAAGCACGCCGGTCATCATGTTGTTGATTTCGTGAGCCACACCGCCGGCAAGGCGGCCGATGCTTTCAAGCTTTTGAGCCTGCAGGAGCTGGTGTTCGAGCCGCTTCCGCTCGGCCAACTCGTCGGCAAGCTGGGCGGTCCGTTGTTCGACCCTGAGTTCGAGATTGGCCCTGGCCGCGATCAGGTCGCGGGTCCGGTCGTCGACCTGGTTGCTCAGCTCGCGCTGCCGGACTTGCATCTGGCGGACCCGCATCCGGTTAAACGCTATGGCCGCGAGCCCGCCGACCAACAGGATCACCGGGTAGAACCAGGGCCGGTCGTACCACTGGTACGCGACGCCGAACGCGAACCCGACCTCGGTTGGGTTCCAGTGGCCGTCCTCGTTGGCGGCCCGAACCACAAACCGGTAGCTGCCACCCTCGAGCGGGCCATACGAGGCGGTTCGCTTGTCGCCCGCCTCGACCCAATCGCGATCCACCCCCACGAGCCGGTACTGGATCCGGACGCGCGCCGGGACCAGCGCCTCGGTAGCCGTGAAGGCTACCTCGAGTCGGCCAACCCGGGGCGGAAACGAAAGGGACCCGGCCGGGTCGCGGACCACCCCGTCGACCACGACCCGTTCGATCAGAACTTGAGGCGGGAGTGAATCGGCCCTGAGCTCGTTGGGATCGACCCGGACGACGCCGGCATAGCTCGGGAGCCACAGGCGCCCATCCGGGTCTTTGAACAAGGTCGATTGGTTGGCCCCGTTGAATTCGGTGGTTGGGAGACCGTCGTTGCGATCGAAGCTTCGAATCGCGAGCGGACCGCCGTGGCCATCGGCGGCCGCCTCAAGCTCTGACCGCGCCACCCGCAGCAACCCGTAGCTCGAGGTCAGCCAGAGGTAGCCGAGATCGTCGGCCACGATACCCAGTGTTTCAATGCCGAGCCGCCGATCCTGGCGGCCAAGGTGGCTGATCCGTCCATGGCGAAGGACGTAGAGGCCACTATCGGCGGTGCCGATCCAGAGATTCGGGCCATCGGGCAGGAGGGCATAGATCTGAGGGGCCAGCAGCCCTTCAGCCGCCCCAAATCGGCGGATCGAGTCGCCGGCTACGATGGTGAGCCCCGGCCGGCCCAGAATCAGGCGGCCGGCACTGTCCTCGGTCATCACCCGGGGGCCCCGCCCCGGCACCTGCCCGAGGCGGGCTGACATCGGCTCGGCGGCGCCGCCGGTGGACCGATAGAGTCCGCCCTGGGTGGAAAACCAGAGCGCGCCGAGACGGTCTTCGTAGAGGCCTAACACGGACTCATTGGGCAACCGGAGCCGAGCGCTCAAATCCTCGCGCCCGCGAGCCGATTGGCGGACGATCCGCCGGGATTCTTCCGCAACCAGAAGCGATCCATCCCGGGTGGGCCAGACCGGAATCGACCCCGAATCCGGTTCGGTCGATCGCACCAGGGGGGTGAACTTGCCACCGGTGTATTGGTGGACGCTGCCGTCGAAGGCGGTCGCCCAGACGGAGCGGCCCCGGCCGTAGACAGCCCAGATCGATTTTTCCCGAAGCCCCTGTTCGGCGCCGAAGGTGGTGAAGGCGGTCCGCTGGAACCGGTCCAGGCCGGCGCCGGTTCCCGCCCAGACGCGATCTCGCGAATCAACGAAGAGCCCGAGGATCTGCCGGGATCCCAACCCCTCGCGGACCCCGAAACGACTCAACGACTTGCCGTCCCAGGTCATCACGCCGCCGGAGGTGGTTCCCGCCCAGACGTAACCCTCCCGAGTGGTGGCCAGGGCCGAGACTGGACGAGCCGATTCTTTGTCGCCGGTCGGGATCAGCGCCCCGATGTCCGGGTGGCCGGCGGAGTCGATGCGAACCCGGTAAATGCCATCGCGGGTCCCGACCCAGAAGCCACCCAGGCGGTCGTTGGCCATCGCCAACACCGTCTGGCCGAACCGTTCCTCCTCGGCTGGGAACAGGATCGCCGAATCGGCGGTGACCACGCCGAACTGGCCCAGCCCGCCAAACCAGATCCGACCGGCAGAATCCTGACCGAGTGCGTAAATGGCTTCGCCGGTGGTTCCGGTGATCCGGCGAAAGCCGGCGCCGTCTGAACGATAGAGTGCGGTCGCGGTACCGACCCAAACTCGGCCCGCCCGATCCTCCAACACCGACCAGACGTTGTCAGCCGGAATGGTGGGGTTCTGAACCGGTTTCGAAGCCCCAGGGTCAAATCGGAGCAGGCCGAGCGCGGTTCCAGCCCAGAGCCGGCCACGGCGGTCCACGGCCAGGCTATTGATCCATGCGGAGGCCATCGCGCCGCTGTCGGCATGGGCCCACAATTGGAAGCGAAGCCCATCGTACCGGACCAAGCCTCGGCGGGTGCCGAGCCAGAGGTAGCCGTCGGCGGTTTGGGCCACCGCATTGACCTGGGTTTCCGGCAAACCGGCGTCCCGGTCAATGACCCGATGGAAGTAGGACTCGAACGAGCTGGCCTGGCCGGACAGGGCCGATGCCGAGCCGACGCTTAGCAGCGCAACCCCAACAAGAACAGCAACTTGCAGCCGCGAACCTCGACGTCGCAAACGGAGTTGTCCTCCTCGTTCGCACTGGATCTTGGGGCCGAATGCCCCTAGACTAGCCTGGCTTTGACCGGCTAAAAAGCAACTTTCGGACCCCCCGTCCATTCTTGGTCCGAGTTGCCCGAGCCGCCCCAAGCGGCGATCTTGGCGGGCCATGAGCCGACCGTACCTCCTCGCCGATTCCACTTGGGCAACCGTCAAAACCACCCGGTATCAGGTGGCAGTGCTCCCGTGGGGAGCCACCGAGGCTCATAACCGGCACCTTCCCTACGCCACCGACACCATCCAATGCGAGGCCATTGCCGCGCTCGCCGCGGGCCGGGCGTCCGCGGCGGGCGCCAAAGTGCTGGTACTCCCGACCGTCCCGTTCGGAGTCCAGACCGGTCAGCGTGATATTCCATTCTGTTTGAACCTCAATCCCAGCACGCAAGCCGCGATCCTTCGGGACCTCTTGCCGAGTCTCGAGCAGCACGGGATCGAGAAGCTGGTGATCTTGAACGGGCACGGGGGCAACGATTTTCGGCAGATCATTCGGGAGCTTTCGGCGGGCACTTCGGTCCTGCTGTGTCAGGTCAATTGGTATGGGGTCGTCGATCCCCGACCGTTTTTCGTCGAGCCGGGCGATCACGCCGGTGAACTCGAGACCAGCGTCATGTTGCACCTGGCGCCCGGGTTGGTGCAGCCGCTCGAGACGGCCGGCCCCGGCATCGCCAGGCCATCGGCGATTCAGGCGTTTCGGGAGGGTTGGGCGTGGACCCCGCGGCAATGGACAGCCGTGACCGACGACACCGGGACCGGTAACCCCGCGGCGGCAACCGCACCGAAAGGGGTCCGGTTTGTGGAGGCAGTGACGGAACGATTGGCCGCGTTTCTGGTGGAGCTTGCCGGAACCGCCCGAACGGATTTGTATCTCACCACTCGAGAAGGATGACCGATGTCAGTGTACGACTATACCGTCACGACGATCGATGGGAAGGAACGCTCCATGGCCGACTTCAAGGGCCGGGTGCTGCTGATCGTGAATGTGGCCAGCAAGTGCGGCTTCACACCCCAATACAAAGGACTCGAAGCCCTCTATCGCCGGTTCAAGGGCCAGAACTTTTCGGTCCTCGGCTTCCCATGTGACCAGTTTGCCAATCAGGAGCCGGGAACCGAAGCGGAGATCATGCAGTTCTGCGGGACCAAATACGACGTGACGTTCCCGATGTTCGCCAAGATCGACGTCAACGGCGACCACGCCCATCCGCTGTTCCAGTATCTCAAGTCGGCCCAGAAAGGGATCTTGGGCACCGAGTCGATCAA
>JANPEL010000337.1:0-3656 GCA_031431925.1 Gemmatimonadota bacterium
CTGCCGGACGACCGCTCCGGGCGACGCCGAACAGCCGATCACCGCGAGCGACGTGGCACACACTGACCGAAGCCTCATCAGGCCACCCAAGCCTGGGGCCTGGAGATCCGATCCCTTCCGGCGTCGGTCATCGCTTCTTCGCCACGACATGAAACAGGTGCCAGTGCTTGGGGTTCCGCACCCCCGGCTCGTCATCCCGCTCTTCGATCCGCATCATCTCGATCCTGAACCCGCCAAGGCCTTCTTGATCCGGTCCTGCTTCACGCGGTGACGGACGATCCGCTTGAGCAACGGATACGGGAACGGCTGATCGAGCGGGAACTTGAGATTGCCTTTCGGCCCGGCATAGGGTGCGAGAGCCTTCGTCAAACCAGGATCTCCGGACACCGGCGGATAGACGCCGATGTGAGCCTTGAAGGCGGCGAAGTACAGCAGGATACCGTGCCCTTTGAACGCCGGCATCCGGTAGCTGATCACTTCCTTGGCCCCGGGGGCGGCCGCCCGGATGGTCGTTCGAATCTTGGTGAGGATGGGCCGGACCGCGGCCGGGCAGGCCGCGACGTATTCGCTGATGCCTTCGGGTGCCTTGGAACTCATCGCCATGATTATGCCCTGTGGGAGTGCGGGCCCGGAATATGTTACCCGGAGGAATCGGCGACAACCGGCAAAGCCCGGTGCTACATTGAGTACCCATGAATCCCCCAAGAGCATCCATGACCACACGCCTCGCTTGCCTATTCCTGTTGCTGCCCGGCGCCCTCGTCGCCCAGCAACCGGATGGCTCCTCCGTCCTGCTCGCCCGGATCGACTCCATCGTGACCTCGGAACTGGCCCGGACCCAGACCCCCGGCGCCGCGATTGCCGTTGAGCACCACGGCCGGCTCCTCGTGGCCCGCGGCTTCGGGCTCGAGAACGTCGAGTCCAACTCCCGGACCAGCGCCGAGACCGTGTTCCGGATCGGGTCGGTCACGAAACAATTCACGGCGGCCGCGATCATGCAGCTGGTCGAGCAAGGCAAGATCGGGCTCGACGACGAGATGACCAAATACCTGCCCGACTATCCCACCCAGGGCAATCGGGTCACCGTCCGCCACCTCCTGACCCATACTTCGGGCATCAAGAGCTACACCAGCCTCGGCCCCAAATTCTGGAGCGAGTCGAGCCGGCTCGACCTCACCAACGACCAGATGCTCGCCCTGTTCAAGGACGTCCCGTTCGACTTCAAACCCGGCGAGAAGTACGCCTACAACAACTCGGCCTTCTTTCTCCTCGGCGTGATCATCGAGAAGGTCACCGGGACGCCGTACCGGAAGTATGTCGAGGAGAAGCTGTTCCAGCGTCTCGGCCTGGCGTCGAGCTCGTACTGTGACGATCGCGCCATCGTCCCCCACCGAGCCGCCGGGTACGAGGCCAACGCCGGCACGGTCGTGAACGCGGTGCCGCTCAGCCTCAATACGCCGGGCGCCGCCGGAGCGCTCTGCTCCACGGTCCTCGACTTGGTCCGGTGGCAGCGGGCGTTCGACGAGGCCCGCCCGGTCTCGGCGGCCTCCCGCGACCAGATCCGAACCCCCGCTACCCTGAACGACGGGAAGCCGACCAGCTACGGGTTCGGCGTCAGCCTCCGGCCGTTCGAATCCCACCGGGCGTTCGCCCACAGCGGCGGGATCAACGGGTTCGCCTCGTGGCTGGCGCGCTACCCGGACGACGAGTTGACCGTCACGGTGCTCACCAACTCGGGCGGTGGACCGGCGGTCCGAATCGGTGAGCTCGTTGCCCGCGTCGTGCTCGGGATTCCGTTGCCCACCATGGCGGATCTTCCGGTACCGGCGGCCACTCGGGCCGAGTGGGTCGGGACGTATGAGGTGAGCGGTACGAAGCTGGTGGTGACCGACGGCCCGTCGGGCCTCGAGATCTCGATCGGCGGCGGCCCTCCGAGCCGCCTGCTGCATCAGGGGAACGGAGAATTCCGGATCAAGACCATGCCGGACGCGATCGTCCGGCTCGATCGGGCGGCCGGCGGTGGTCAGTTGGTCCTCGTGCTCGAAGGGAGCCCGATGGTGGCAAAGCGGATTCCCTGAACCGAGCGGAGTTGACGATGGCCGACACCGAGTGGTGGCAACGAGGACCGATCGACGGGGTGCCGGACGTGCTCCAGCCCGTGGCCCACATCCTTCTCCAGGTCCGTGAGAGTGTGGCCGAACTGGTCGTTGGACTCACCGAAACCGAGTGGAACGCCCGGCCGGCTGGCGTCGCGTCGGTGGCGTTCCATGTCCGGCATATCGCGGGGGTCATCGATCGGCTCTTCACCTACGCCCGCGGGGACGCGCTCAGCGACCCCCAGCGAGCCGCGCTTGCCCGAGAACGGGAGCCGGCAATCCGGCTCGCCGAGGTTCCCGTGGTGCTGGCCGACCTCGATGCCCGGGTTGATGCCGCGGTAGCGGAACTCAAGACCCTCGATCCGGCGACCCTCGGCGCCTGGCGCGGAGTGGGCCGCGCCCAGTTGCCCTCCACGGTCATCGGATGCCTGGTCCACGGGGCCGAACACGCCATGCGCCATGTCGGGCAGCTGTCGGTGACCGTGCGGGTCGTGAAGTCCGCCGCCTCCTAACGCCGGCTGGAGTCGTTAGGGTGACCGGGGTTCGAGGCGCCAGAACGAGAACCCGAATCGGCCGCCCGCCGGATCCTGGATCGGTGTCACCGCCGCCACCCCGCCGGCCCGGAGCAACCCGATCGCGAAGTACTCGCCCGCCGCGTCGCGAGTCGGCCGGTCGTTGGGCTGCTTGGGGATCCCGAACGACTGGGGCGTGATGGCCGGGGCCATCGCGACCACCGGCTCGGCACCGTTCCTGATCTCGATCCGGGCGACCTGGGCCCGGAGACTGTCACCCTCGCCGGCCACCCAGGACGCAATCAACTCACCCGAGCCGCGCGCGATGAGGTACGGGAAGTAGAGGCGGACCGCGGACTCGACGATCCGGGTCGTGGTCCAGGTTGCGCCCCGATCGGCCGAGTGGGCAAGCCAGAGGGAGGTCCCCTCGCTCCAGAGCGAATAGAGCCGGCCGGTACCATCGAAGGCCACCGGCTCAACCCAGCGGGGCAGGTCCGCCGGGTTACCGAGCGGAAAGCCCCAGGCCCGAGTGCCCGGCGGCGGATGCTTCTGCCAGGTGGCGCCGCCGTCGGTGCTCACCGCCACCAGGTCGGTCTCCCGGTCGATCTTGTTGCCCGAGGCCGACATCGGCACGATCCGGACGGCCACTTCGCCGGCGGGGCCGACCGCGAGGTGACTGGAGCCGCCTAACGGGTGGATCCTCGCCAGTTCGCGCCAGGTCCGGCCGGTGTCGGTACTCACCGCATGGGACACGCCGCGCCCGTCGTTCCAGATCGCATGGGCGGTGCCGTTAGGCGCCACCTCGACCCAGGGCCGGTCATCGAACCGGTCGGTCGAGAGCCGGGTCCAGGTCCAGGTCGCGCCGACGTCCCGGCTCACCCCCACCGCCACGTGGGTGCCTTCGAACCCGGTGCGGTCATAGCCCATGGTGATGAAGTAGAGCGTCCCGTCCGGGCCTACCGCCAAATCGACGTCGGAATTCCCGACCGCGCCATCGGCTTCGGTCCCGACGGCCACGCGCTGCCAGGTCCGGCCTTGGTCGGCGCTC
>JANPEL010000338.1:0-9993 GCA_031431925.1 Gemmatimonadota bacterium
CTCGGCTTGGTTGGCGTCGCCATCGTCTTCATGTTCCTCGGACCGGCGGAAGCCGCCGGAAACGCCAAGTTGTTCTCCGAGATCATCTCAGGCTACGCGATGGGTGCCTCGTCGATCGCGCTCTTTGCCCGGGTGGGCGGCGGGATCTTTACCAAAGCCGCCGACGTCGGCGCCGACCTCGTCGGCAAGGTCGAAGCCGGCATTCCCGAGGACGACCCCCGCAACCCCGCCACCATCGCGGACAACGTCGGTGACAACGTCGGCGACGTCGCCGGACTCGGCGCCGATATCTTCGAAAGCTATGTGGGTGCGATCATCGCGACCGTCGCTTTGGCGGCCACGTCGACCTTGATCACCGATGACAATCGGATGACCGCCATGTTGCTGCCGGTGGCCTACACGGGCGCCGGACTCGTGGCGTCGCTCGTCGGCATCCTGACCATGCGCCTCCTGGCAGCCGGCAACCCCGCCAACGCCCTCCGCCTCGTCACCTTCATCGCGGCGGGACTGTTTCTGGTCTTCGCCTATGTCCTGACCGGCATGATGCCGCTCGGAATGACCAATGAAGCCGGCGTTGCCTACCCCGTCTATGGGCCGTTCTGGTCGGTCGTCGCCGGCACGGTGTCCGGGATCCTGATCGGCCTGGCCACCGAGTACTACACCTCGAGCAAGCCGGTCGAGCGAATTGCCGAAGCCTCGAAGACGGGCCCGGCCACCAACCTGATCGCCGGCCTCGCCGTCGGGATGCAGTCCTGCATCATCCCGGTGCTCCTGATTTGCGGAGCGATCTACCTGTCGTACGAGATGGCCGGCCTCTACGGGATCTCGATTGCGGCCGTCGGGATGTTGGCCACCGTCGGCGTCACCATGACCGTCGATGCCTACGGGCCGATCTCCGACAATGCCGGCGGCATCGCCGAAATGAGCCACCTTGGCGCCGACGTCCGAAAGATCACCGACGGCCTCGATGCGCTTGGCAATACCACCGCGGCCATCGGCAAGGGTTTCGCGATCGGTTCCGCGGCCTTGACGGCGTTGGCGCTGTTCAGCGCCTATGCCTCGGCCGTCGGCCTCAACGTCACCGGGCTCAACCTGATCGACCCGATGGTCGTCATCGGCCTCTTCATCGGCGGGGTGATGCCGTTCTTCATCGGGGCGTCGACGATGACCGCCGTGGGCCGGGCGGCCCAAGGCATGGTCGAGGAAGTCCGCCGCCAGTTCCGGGAAATTCCCGGTCTGCTCGAGGGCAGGCCCGGCGTCAAGCCCGACAGCGCGCGGTGCGTCGAGATTTCGACCAACGCGGCCTTGAGGGAAATGATCATTCCCGGCGTTTCCGCCATTGCGCTGCCCGTCGTCGTCGGCGCCCTGCTCGGCGTCAAGGCGCTGGGCGGTCTGCTGGCCGGCGCCACGGTCACCGGCGTCATGATGGCCCTCTTCATGGCCAATGCCGGCGGCGCCTGGGACAACGCCAAGAAGTACATCGAGGCCGGGGCCCACGGCGGCAAGGGCTCGGATCCGCACAAGGCGGCCGTCGTCGGCGACACCGTCGGCGATCCGTTCAAGGATACCTCGGGCCCCGCCATGAACATCCTGATCAAGCTGATGAGCGTCGTCTCATTGGTGTTGGCGCCCTGGTTCGCAAGCCTGCACAAGTAGGCCCCCCGATCCTGGTTTCCCGAGACCAATCCGGCGGTAGAAACCGACCGGTCAAACGCTTAGGTTGTACCCTATGCTTCGACTCGGAATCGTCGGTCTTCCCAACGTTGGAAAATCGACCCTGTTCAATGCGCTGACATCGGCCAAGGCCTTGGTCGCCAATTATCCGTTCGCCACGATTGAGCCCAATACCGGGGTGGTCGAGGTTCCCGATCCGCGCCTCGGCCGGGTTGCGGAGTTCGTCAAGCCCGAGCGGACGGTCCCGGCGGTCGTCGAGTTCCTCGATATTGCCGGATTGGTCAAAGGGGCCAGTCAGGGCGAGGGCCTCGGCAACCAATTCCTCGCCAACATCCGGGAAGTCGACGCCATCGTCCACGTCGTTCGCTGCTTCGAGGACGACGACATTCAGCATGTGATGGGTCCCGTCGATCCGGCTCGCGATCGCGACATCATCAACATCGAACTGGGCCTGGCCGACTTGGCCGCGGTTGAAAAGCGCCTCGACAAGAGCGTCCGCGCCGCCAAATCGGGCGACCCGCAAGCCAAACTCGAGGCCAAGCTCTTGACGGCCCTCCAAGCGGCCCTGGCCGAGGGCAAGGCCGCCCGGACCGTGATTCCGTCCCAGGAGGAAGCGGCCACCTTCCGGCAATTCAATCTGCTGACCGCCAAGCCGGTTTTGTATGCCGCCAACGTCAGTGAAGCCGAGATCAACACCGGAAACGCCCACGTCGAGGCGCTCCGGGCCGCCATCGTCACCGCGGGCGAAGCAGCCGAGGTGGTGTTGTTCTCGGCCAAAGTCGAGATGGAACTATCGGAACTTGCCCCCGAGGACCGAAAGGATTTCCTGGACTCTCTCGGGTTGACCGAGTCCGGACTCGACCGGCTGGCTCGGGGGGCCTATCACCTGCTCGGTCTCCAGAGTTATTTCACCGCGGGCGAAAAAGAGGTTCGGGCCTGGACCATCCACAACGGCGATCGGGCGCCGCAGGCGGCGGCGGTCATCCACACCGACTTCGAGCGGGGCTTCATTCGAGCGGAAACCGTGGCGTTCGATGATTTCGTCCGGGTCGGCGGGTGGAAGCCCGCCCGGGAGCAGGGCCTGGTCCGTTCCGAGGGCAAGGAATACGTGGTGCAGGACGGCGACGTCCTGCTCTTTCGCTTCAACGTCTAGCACCGAGCTTGGCCCGCCAGTCGGCAAGCAACGCCGGGCAGGACGCCAGCAGCGCGGCCTCATCGGGGTTCCGAGCCCGCTTGACCCTCGCCGCCCGGTCGATCGTCCATTGCGGGTACGGCCGGTCGAGGAGCGTGATCGGGAGGCCTTTCTCGAGCCATCCCTCATTGAGGACCCGGACGTACCACCCGCTCCGGTCGGTGGCCACGACCCGCTCGATGGCATCCGGCCGCCGGAACCGCCGAACCAAGTTCAGGCACGGCTCCCTCGGCCCCGACACCTCCACCCGAAGTTCCCCCACCTGGAACAGATCGCCGACGCAGACCGATTGTTCCCGAAGGCCGCTCACGGTCACGTTCTCGCCGAACCCGCCGGGCCCAATGTCTCGATGGCCCCACTCGGCCCGCCAGTCCTGGTAGTGCTCGAGGGGATACCAGAGGAGCGCCCGCTCGGGTCCCCCATGTCCCTTCTTGTAGACCTGGGTATCGCCGCTCAGGCCCTCCGCCCCGGCCGAGACCCGCCCCTCCACCGGCTCCTTCCAGATTGCACTGGTCCAGACCGCGTCGAGCGGATCGGCTGAGGCCGGGTTCCCCAGGGTGCGCGGCTGGCCGGTTTGGATCGATTCAACTCGCATATCAGGAAGCTAACCTTTTCAATCCAAAGGGTTTCCGTCAGGGCGGCCGGCTCGGAGCTCGGGTTGTCAGAGCCCCAGCGTGCCGCTATCTTTGCGCTGTAGTCAAAATATCTCCTCCTCCGCCTTCTGCACCCAAGGCGGGGGCAACCTGACCAAAGGAAGGTGTGCATGGCCCGACCGTACGAGGTGGTCTACATTTTCGATCCGGCACTGGACGAAGAGACCATCAACACCAAGCTGACAGCGTTTCACACGCTCCTGGCAACACCGGGGGTCGAAGCGCCCCAGGTCAACCATTGGGGCCGCCGATCGCTCGCCTACCAAATCAAGAAGCGGGACACCGGCTACTACGTGGTCGCCACGTTCGCCGCCGATTCCACGGCGCTGCCGGAGTTTGAGCGGGCCATCAAGCTCGACGACGCCGTCATCCGCCATCTGGTTGTCGTCAACGACGAACCCCCGACCCCCCCGAACTACGCGGCCGTCAAGCCGGCCGATTCCGAAGAGGAGGATGACGAATGAGCCGCCATCGCAAGGGCGATCCGTTAGCCGAACTGCGGATCCGGATTGTCGACTACAAAGACGAGAAGTTGCTCTCGCGTTTTCTGACCGAGCGCGGCAAGATCCTGCCCCGTCGGCTGAGCGGCGTCACCGCCCGCCATCAACGGCAGCTCGCCGTGGCCATCAAGCGGGCCAGATACTTGGCCATTCTCCCCTATATCAAGGGGTACGCGGGCTGACCACGCCGGCGGAGCCGGGGCAGCGCCCCGCGTTCGGGACCGCATTCCTGGTGGTGGCGTTTCTGTTCTTGGCGCCACCACTTTTTCTATTGGCTCCCCTGGCCTTACTCCTGGTCTTTTCCGGCCCGAAAACGGCCCGGGAATGGATTTGGATCCTGTTGGCGGGAGGCGGCAGCCTCAAGCTCGTGCTCGACATGGGCGGGGCCGATTTGCCCTCTCGGTTGATCGGAACGGCCGGCCTCCTGTCGGCCGCGGCGTTCGTCGTTGTGGCCAACCTCTTACCCCGGTTGTCGACGGTGGTCCGGGGCCTGATCGTGGTCGGAGTGAGCGCCACCGGTCTGGCCGCCTGGATTCTCTGGTACGGCATCGACCTCGGCCCGGTCGACACGGCCATCGCCGATCAGATCCGTCGCTCGGTCGACCTCTGGCTCCAAGGTGCGGCCAGCGATCAGGTGGCCGCGGCCAAGGAATCGGCCGCATCGGTTGCCCGGCTCTTCCCGGGGATGGTGGCGCTCCAAGCCCTCCTGGGCCTCGGTCTCTCGTGGCGCTGGTACCACCGGATCGCCAGCCGCCCGCTCCCCCCGCCACCCGACCGGTTCCGGGCGTTTCGGTTCAACGATCACCTCATTTGGGGTGCTATCTTTACGCTCGGTTTGGCGCTGGTGCCGCTCGGCGAACCGACGGGCCGGATCGCCGAGAATCTGTTGGTCGTCTGGGTCGGTCTCTACGGGGCCCGCGGGCTCGCCGTGGCCCGGCACGCGTCTCGGGCTTGGCCGCTGCCGGGCAGGCTCCTGATGTTGGCATTCGCTGTCCTCGCGCTCCCCATTGCGTTGGGAACGCTCGTCACCCTTGGGCTGGCTGATACCTGGCTCGATTTCCGGAACCGTCCGGTTCCCGACGGAGGTAACACCGATGGAAGTCATTCTTCGTGAAGATGTCAAAGGCCTCGGCAAGGCTGGGGCCTTGGTCAAGGTCAAACCCGGCTACGGCCGGAATTTTCTCTTGCCCCGCGGGTTGGCGTTCGAGGCCACCGAGGGAAACAAGAAGCGGATCGAGCACGAGCAGCGCGCCCGGCTGACGAAGCACTCGGCCGAGAAGTCCGAGGCCGCCGACTTGGCCGCCAAACTCGGCGCCGCTCACCTGACGCTCAAAGCCAAAGCCGGCGAAGGCGACAAGCTCTTCGGTTCGATCACGACCGGTGATCTCGCCGATGCCCTCGCCAAGGTCGGCTTCGCCATCGACAAGCGGAAGATCGAACTCGAGCATCCCCTCAAGCAACTCGGCGTTCATGCCGTCGCGGTTCGGCTCCACGCCGACGTCCGGGCCGAGTTCAAAGTGACGGTGGAGTCGGAGTAACCCATGCCCATCGGCATCGCGTACGTGGACGGACCGAGGCTGGCTCGCTCCATGTACGCGGCGGCCGATTGGGTCCAGGCCGGCCGGGATGAAATCAATCGGTTGAACGTTTTTCCGGTGCCTGATGGCGACACCGGAACCAATTTCAGCCTGACGCTCAGGGCCGTGTCCGACGCGCTCCGAGCTCGCGGCGACACCTCGTTGGGCGAGACGGCCCAAGTCGCGGCCCGGGCCGCGGTCCTTGGCGCTCGGGGCAACTCGGGCATGATGCTGGCCCATTTCCTCCTGGGCTTTTCCGAGTCGATCGGCAACCGGGCCACCGCGACCGCTCCCGACTTGGCCAAAGCCCTTCGGCGGGCCGCCGACGCCCTGTACTCGTCACTCGACGAACCCCGTGAAGGCACCATTCTGACCGTCGCCCGGGACGCCGCGTCGGCCGCCGAGAAGGCCGCCGAAACCAGCGTCGACATGGCGGAGTTCATGCGCCAGATGCTGGCCGAAGGGCAGGAAGCCCTGGCCCGAACCCCCTCGCTCCTGGCGGTTTTGCGGGAAGCCGGCGTGGTGGACGCCGGCGGCAAGGGCTTCGTTCGGATGCTCGAGGGGGTCGTCCGCCTGATCGAGGGCGACCCGATTCTCGCGGTCGTCGCCTCCGAGTCAACCATGGATTTCAACCCGGCCGCGGAGTTTACCGTCTCGGCCGAGCGCGACTACCAGTTCTGCACCGAGTGCGTCATCCGCGGCGAGCAGCTCCCACCATCGAACGAAGTTCGGACCCTGCTCCACCAGTTCGGCGGGTCGGTGGTGGTGGCCCAGATCGGCGACATCCTGAAGATCCATGTCCACACCGATACCCCCGAGGCGGTCTACACGGCCGTCGGCAAGTGGGGCACGATCGCCAGCCGGAAGGCCGACGACATGCGGGCCCAGCACCGGGCGCTCAGCCATGACGACCGCCGCCCGGTCGCCATCCTGGCCGATTCCTCGGCCGATCTTCCGGATGCCGTACTGGACCGGCACCGAATTGCGTTGATTCCACTCCAGGTCACCTTCGGCGACATGACCTTTCGCGACCGGGTCGAACTCAAGCCCGAGGAGTTCTACCAGAAGCTTCGCGGCGCCAAGGCCCTGCCGACGACCTCCCAGCCCACGCCGGGTGAGTTCGTCAAGGCGTTCCGATCAGGGCTCGCCGAAGCCGAAGAGGTGGTAGCCGTGCTCCTGTCCGGGGCACTCTCGGGTACCGTTCAGGCCGGCCAGGCGGCGGTCCGGGCGGGCAACCTCGAGCATGTGGAACTCTTCGACAGCCGATCGGCCTCGCTCGGGCTCGGAATGCTGGCCCTCCGGGCCGCTGAGCTCGCGGAGTCAGGGTGGAACGCAAAAGCAATTGTCAGAGAGCTGGAAAGGGTACGGTCCCAGTCGGGGCTGTTCTTGACGGTGGATCGCTATGAGAACCTGTTGCGCTCCGGTCGGGTCTCGAAAGGAAAGGCTTGGTTGGCCGGGATGCTCGACGTCAAGCCAATCCTCTCGCTCGACCAGGCGGGCCGGGTCGTCCCGATCGACCGAGTCCGGGGTCGGGAGCAGTTGGTCTCCCGGGTCCTCCAATGGGTCGACCGGGCCCTTACGCCTCGCCCGAAGACCGTCCGATTTGGAATTGCCCACGCCGAGAGCCCCGACACGGCTGAGCGGTTGCGGACGGCCTTGGTGGCCGCGTACCAGCCCCGGGATTGTTTTGTCTCGCTGGCAACCGGAGTGCTGGGCACCCACGCCGGCCCGGGTGCTTGGGCCGTCTGCTATCAGGTTGAAGATGGTACGCCCGAACACCAAACCAAGGAACCTCGTGGTTGACGTCCGTACGAAGCGATTGCCCGCCGTCATTCAGGCCGCTCTCGAGGCGGCCGATGACCGCAAGGCCCAACATATCGTGGCCCTCGATTTACGAGGGCTCTCGGATTCGACCGATTACTTCGTCGTGGCGAGCGGAACCTCCGACGCCCACGTCCGGGGCGTGGCCGCCTCGATCCTCGATCGGATGGCGACCCTCGGACTCCAGCCGCACCATGTCGAGGGACTCCAACACGGGCGCTGGGCTCTGCTCGACTTCTTTGATTTCGTCGTCCATGTATTCCACCCGGAAGCTCGCGGCTTCTATCAGCTCGAGCGGCTCTGGAACGACGCGCCGGTGGTGAGTTTCACTCCGACGCCCGAACGAAAGGTTTGACCATGGGTCGTCTAGCCTCGTTGCTTTTTGGATTGATCCTGGTGCCCGGGCTGCTGTCAGCCCAGTATTTCGGCCGGAACCGGGTCCAGTATGGCCGGTTCGATTTCAAGATCATTCAGACCGAGCACTTCGACGTCTACTACTACGAGAGCGAGCGACCGGCCGCCCTCGACATTGCCCGGATGGCCGAACGGTCATACGCCCGGCTTTCGCGAGTCCTCAACCATGAGTTCGAGGAACGAAAGCCGATCATTCTGTACGCCTCGCACAGTGACTTCCAGCAGACCAACCTGGGTGGCGGGGACGTCGACGAAGGCACCGGCGGTTTCACCGACTTCCTGCGGCATCGGAATACCTTTCCGCTCTCCGGCTCCTATGCCGACAACGAGCATGTCCTCGCGCACGAAATGGCCCACCAGTTCCAGTTCGACATCTGGACGCGCGGCCGGGGCGGTGCCGGGATCCAAGGCATCCTGAGCGCCAATGCCCCGCTCTGGTTCGGCGAAGGCATGGCCGAGTATTTCTCGCTCGGTCCGATCGACACCAAGACGGCGATGTGGCTCCGCGACGGCGCCATCGAAGGCAAGCTCCCGACCGCGAACGACTTTCTGCAGGTGTTTCCCTACCAGTTTGGGCACGCGCTGATCACGTACATCGGTCAGCGATGGGGCGACGAAGCGATCGGGGCCATCACCAAGAACGCCATCGGCGGCGGGCTCGAGGTGGCGCTCCGACGGGTCCTCGGCATGACCTTCGATCAGTTGGTGGTCCAGTGGCAGGACGCCGTGACCAAGCAGTACCTGCCGGAAATCGGCAAGCGGGTCAAGGCCCGGACCATGTCCACTCCCCTGCTGACTCAGAAGATCGCGGAAGGCACCTGGCACCTTGCCCCGGCCCTGTCACCCGACGGATCGCGCGTCGCCTATTTCAGCGAGAAGGATTTCTTCTTCGTCGACCTCTGGATGGCGGACGGGAATACCGGCAAGCCGATCAAACGGTTGCTCAAATCGAGCTTCTCCAGCAACTACGAGAGCTTTCGCTACTTCAACTCGTCATCCGCCTGGTCGGAAGACGGCAAGATGTTGGTCTTCGCCGCCAAGCGAAGCGGCAAGGACGACATCGTGTTGGTCGATCCGGCACGAAACAAACAGATCGGCCGGATTTCGGTGCCGTTGGCCGGCGTCACCACACCGACGTTCAGCCCGGACGGAAAGCAGTTGGTCTTTACGGGGCTCGACGGCGGGATCTCCGATCTCTACCTCATCAACATCGACGGCACCGGGCTTCGCCGGCTGACCAACGACAAGTACGCCGACCTTCACCCGGTATGGTCCCCCGACGGAAAGACCCTCGCCTTCTCGACCGACCGCGGCCCCAAGACGGATTTCGAGGCCCTCAAGTGGGGCGACCTGCGACTGGCGCTGCTCCACCTGGAAAGCGGCCAGATCGAAGTCCTCCCCGGCATGGACCAAGGCCGGAACTCCAGCCCCCAGTGGGCCCCGGACGGGCAGTCGATCGGCTTCGTATCGGACCGGGATGAAGTCGCCAACCTGTTCCTGTTCGACCTCCAAGACCGTCAGGTCTATCAAATCACCGATTTCTATACCGGCGTCCAAGGCATCACGCCGCTTTCGCCGGTGCTGTCGTGGTCGCGGGGTGCCGACCGGATGGCGTTCGTGTACTTCGAGCAAGGCAAGTACGATGTCTACTCTCTGGCCAATCCCCGTTCGCTGAAGAAAGCCCCGTGGCAGCCCAGCCAGAACTCGGCGCCGCAGGTGCTGGTCCAGGCGCAGCCGGTTCCGCGCTTCGTTCTCCCAGCGGCGGACACCACGACGCCCGGCACGCCGAAGTCACCCGAGGTCCTGGCCTCCAGCGCGGTCTACCGGGGACCGACCGGTTTTCGACGGACCGATTCACTACCCCCGGTTCCGGATTCGCTCCAGGCGCCGGCGCCGGTCACCATCGCTAAACTGCTCGACTCGGTCGACATCAAGGCACCCGACACGACCGACTTCATCAACCGGCCCTACAAGGCCAAGTTCGAACCGGAGTACGTCGCTCGCCCGACGATCGGCTATGTCCGCGACAACTTCGGCCGCGGCGTCACGGGCTCGGCCACCATCGTCCTGGGCGACATGCTCTCCAATCAGCAGTTGGTGTTCGGGGCCTCGCTCAACGGCCGGCTCCCGGAAACCCAGTTCGTAGCCCAGTATGTCAACCT
>JANPEL010000339.1:0-5108 GCA_031431925.1 Gemmatimonadota bacterium
GCCGGCAGGTAGGCCGCCAGCGCGGCCACGCTCAACAGCAGCACCGGCACCATCACGAGGGTGACCGGATCAAAGGCCCGGACCCCGAACAGCAAGCCCTCGAGCAACTTGCCGGCAATCAGCGCCATTACCATCCCGACGACCGCTCCGCCGGCCACCAGCCGAAGCCCGCCGGTCAGCAGGAGGCGAATCACCGCCCCCCGGCCCGCGCCGAGGGACAGCCGGATCCCAACTTCCCGGCTCCGTTGCGAGACCGCGTAGCTCACCGCGCCATAGAGTCCGATACACGCCATCAAGAGAGCCACCAGCGCAAAGGCCAGCAGCGTGGCGGCCCCCATCCGAAGGGGGTACGACATCGCCGCAATGTGCCCGCCGAGGGTACCGCTCTGGAGGACGAAGGTCTCCGGCGCCACCTGCGCCATGGTCCGCACGACGGCCGCCGCCAATTGCTCGGCATTGCCGGAGGTTCGGGCCAAGAGAAACAGCGGGCCGTCCGATGCGGCCATCGGGGCGTAGATGAACGGCCGCGGCGCTTCACCCAGGTTCCGAATCTTGGCGGTGTTCAGCACTCCGACGATTTCGATTTCCCGAGTACCGGACCGAAACCGCTGGCCGAGGGCATCCCGTCCGGGAAAGAATTTCGAGCCGAAGGCTTCGTTCACGATGGCCGTCCGCCAAACCGTATCGGAATCGGCGAGGGTGAAGTTTCTCCCGGCCGTCAACCGGAGGCCCGAGGCCGCGATGAGCCCGGTGTCGATCGCGGCACGGTCGACTTCGTGGGTGGTTCGGCCAGGGGGCGGTTCGACGCCCGGCACGGTGATCTCGGTGGATTGAGTGCCTAACGTGTTGAGATGGATGTTCGAGGTGAGACCCACCGCCTCCACCCCAGGCAGGGCCGCCACGGTCCGGACCGCCCGGTCCCGTCCGGCGACCGCGGCGCCGGTGCCGAGGTTGACCGGCACGCCCATCCAAACCATCGCGGCCGGACGGGCCCCGAAACCGGCGTCCGTGTTCCGGGCAACGTCAAGGCTCCTGGCAAAGAGCCCCGCGATCACCAGCAGGACCATGGAGACCGCCACCTGACCGCCCACCAGGACGTTCCGAAGGGCCAGCTTCTTCCGGCCCCCGCCGGTGTTCTCGGCCCGGATCACCGACGCCAAGTCGAGCCGGGTCGCCTGCAAGGCCGGCACGAGGCCAAAGAACACACCGGCCACCACCGACACCAGGATCGAAAAACCCAATACCCGCCAGTCGACCGTCAACGCCAAGTCGACCGTGACCGGAAGCGGCATGTCACTCGCCAAGACCACCCGGAGCGCGGCGCGGCCCAGCAGGGCGCCGGCCACCCCGCCGACCAGTGCCAACAGAATCGTCTCCACCAGCAACTGACTGACCAACTGGCCCCGGGTCGCGCCGAGCGCCAGGCGGACCGCGATTTCCTTCCGGCGATCGACCGCCCGGGCCAGGAGGAACCCGGCCAGGTTGGCACAGGCGATCACCAGCACCAATGCCACCACCGCCATCAACATCGCGGCGACCGGCACCAAGATCTGGTCGATCGGCGGATAGATGATGGCGTCGGCCTTCGGCAGCACCGTCATGGTGGCGTCCTCCTGCCACCCCGTGAGGCGCTGCGCTTTGAGTCCCGCGGCAACCCGGTCGAGTTCGACCCGGGCCTGCTCCAGCGACACACCCGGCTTGAGGCGGGCCGTGACGAACGTGCCGCTGGTGCCCCGATCGGTGAGCTGGCTTTCCGCGGCCGGCTCGATCTGGTCGATCATCATGACGGGGACATAGAGGTCGGTCCGGACCGCCCGCAACCGGCCGGCATAATCGGCCGGAAGGATTCCGGTGACGACGTAGCTCGACCCATTGAGTCGCAGGGACTTGCCGACGATGGACGGGTCGGCGCCCACCGAACGCCGCCAAAAACCCTCACTCAAGACCACCACCGCCCCTTGGCCTGGGGCCGGCGCATCCGTCCGATCGAAGAGCCGGCCCCGAAGCGGCTTCAGGCCGAGGACCGAGAAGTAATCGGATGACACCAGTTCGGTCGTCAGCTTCTCGATCCGGCCACCCACCTCGAACGGGACCATCGACATCTTTGCGCTGGCGATCCCGGCAAAGGCCGTCGTGTTCGCCCGGAGGTCGGCGACATCGGGTTCGGAGAAGACGTTATAGGCAAACGACGAACTCGATCGATAGAGATCGACCAGTTCCTCAGGGTGAGACAGGGTGGACTTCCGCAGGATGACATCGTTCACCAGCGTAAACACGGCGCTGTTGGCGCCGATGCCGAGGGCCAGGGACATGACGGCGGTCGCCGTGAAGGCCGGACGCGCCGACAACCGCCGAATCGCGTAACGGGTATCCCGACCCAGCCGCTCGAACCACCCAGCCCGGCGCTCGGACCCGCCGGCTGACTCCGGCGTCACCACCCGCTTCGCCTCCTTGATGAGCACCGCCGCCTGCGACCCGTCCCCAAACGCCGCCAACAGCTGCTCCGGAGTCTTCCCGGCGGCCAACCCATCTTCAAAATGGGACACCAACTCCCCAAACACCTCCTCGCGCCGGTCATCCGGCAGCCCGCTCTCCACCACCACCCGAGCCACCCGCTCCGCCAGGCTCGCCGGCAACCCAGCCGCCCGACCCAACCGCTCCACCTCCAACCGGTCCATCCGCCCCCGAAACCCCCGAGTGCCGAGCGCCGAGCGCCGAGCGCCGAGTCTCATGGCGTCACCAAACCGAGGCCAACCATCGCCTGAAAGAGTTCCTGCCACTGGGCCCGCTGGGCCTCGAGGGTTGCCAGCCCAGATTCGGTGATCCGGTAGTATCGCCGCTTCCGGCCGGAGGGCAGTTCGACCCAGCGGCTGTCGACAAAACCTTTAGATTCGAGGCCGTAGAGCAGTGGGTAGAGGGTCGATTGGCCGAGGGCGAGGACACCGTCGGAACGTTGGGTAAGGAGTTCGGCGAGTTCGTACCCGTACATCTCGCGCCGCTTGAGGAGTTGGAGGACGGCGACGGGGCCGGCTCCGCGAATCAATTCCCGCTTGATGACCATAGTTCGACGCTCCGTTGTACCTCGGCCACAATAGTACTACGGCCGTAGCGAAACGTCAACAAATGAAACGGCCCTCGTCAGGGACCCGGTGAGAGGTAAGCCCGAGCCGCCCGCAGGATCGTCGATTGGACCTCGGCCATCGGTCCTTCGAGTGACAGCCCCGCCGCCTTGACGTGCCCGCCCCCACCAAAGGGCTTGGCGAATCGGGCCACGTCGACATCCCCAACCGACCGGAGCGAGATCTTGACCCGGCCTTGGGCAATGTCCCGGAACAACAGCGCCATCTTGATGCCGGAAATCGACCGGGCGTGTTCGACCACCCCGTCGAGATCATCACTGGTGACCCCGTGCCGCTCGACTGACCCGGGGGGGACCGTGATCCACGCGAGGCCCACGTCGCGTTCGACCACCAGGGTCTGCAGCGCCTCGGCCAGCAGCCGGACCCGGCCCTCGGGCGCCCCGGCATACACATCCAGGTAGATCGCTTCCGGATCGATCCCGCGGTCAAGGAGCTCGGCGGCAATTCGGAGCGTGCGCGGGCGGGTGTTGGAAAACCGGAACCCGCCGGTGTCGGTGAGAATACCGACGTAGAGCGCCCGCGCCGCCGCCTGGGTGAGGGGCCATTCGTTGGCCAGGGCAATCTCGACGATCAGTTCCGCCGTGGCGGCCGCCGACTGATCGACATACAGGGGACCGGGCGGGAGGGTACCCGATCCGACGTGGTGATCGACGCACCCGACCGGAACCCCGCGGCCGCGCACCGTTTCCGCCAGCATTCCAAGCCGGCTCAGGTCGCTGATATCGAGGACGATGATGGCATCGGCTCGCCGGAGCTCCTTCACGGCCTCCGGCGTTTTGTCGACGCCAGGCAAGTCTTGAAACAGAAACTGGAATCGGGGCGGGGTCGGCGTCGGGTTGGCGATCGTGGCCTTCACGCCAATGGCGCGAAGGAGATGCACCAACCCCACCTCACTGCCGAGCCCGTCGCCGTCGGGATTGACATGGGTGGTCAGGCAGACCCGGCTGCCGGGAACGAAAAGCCGGGTCAAGTCCACAGCGGCGGCGAGCTTGTCAGCAGTCAGGGTAATAGTCATGGCGCCAGGAAAATACACCCGTGACCTCTTCCGCTGGAGCGAGTCGAGGCCCATTATTGGCCATGCGCCGACTTACCCTGACCCATTGGATTCTGATCGGCACCCTGGCGGGAGCCCTCATCGGATACCTCGACCACAATGTCTGGCTCGAGACCGACGTCGCCGAGGGCCTCAAACCCCTCTCCACCATCTTCATCCGAATGATCAAGTCGATCGTAGCGCCGCTGATCTTCAGCAGCCTGGTCGTCGGGATCGCGGGACATGGCGACGACCTGAAACAGGTGGGGCGGCTCGCCTTCCGGTCAATTCTCTATTTCGAAGTGGTCACGACGATTGCCCTCTTCGTCGGATTGGCCGCCGCCCACATCGGCAAGCCCGGCGTCGGCGTCGCCCTGACCGCCTCGGCCACCGAAGGCCAACAGTTCGCCAGCTCGCAGACGACCTTGGCCGGCGTTCTGGAACACACGGTTCCGGCCAGTATCGTCGACGCCATGGCCAAGAACGAGACCCTCCAGATCGTGTTCTTCTCCGCCCTGTTCGCGATGGCGCTGACCCAGGTCAAGGGCCGTCCGAAAGAGGTCATGCTCGAGGTGTGTGAAAGCCTGGCGCAGGTCATGTTCAAGTTCACCGGCCTAGTCATGAAGTACGCCCCGATCGGCATTGCCGCCGCGCTCGGCGTGACCATCGGCAAGAACGGACTCGGCGTCCTGTTCAACCTGGGCAAACTGGTCTTGACACTGTATGTGGCGTTGATCGTGTTCGTGCTCGTGGCATTAGTGCCCGTAGCGATGATCGCCCGGATCAATTTGCGGAAGTTCTGGCACTGGACGAAGGAGCCTTGGCTCCTGGCCTTCACGACGGCCTCGTCCGAGGCGGCGCTCCCGCTCGCGCTCGAAAACATGGAGAAGTACGGGGTGCCGCGGCGGATCGTCTCGTTCGTGCTGCCACCCGGG
>JANPEL010000340.1:0-6257 GCA_031431925.1 Gemmatimonadota bacterium
CTCTTGAGGCCGTCGCTCGCGATCATCACGCCCGGGTCGGTGATGATCCGGTCGACCACCGAGTCCGGGTTCATGTGGATCAGGACGTACTCCGGCGTCGCGCTATTGTGGAGCGCGTCGAACCGCTGCTGGGTGAGTCGCTCCCCGGAGGCCGGGATTTCGATGGCGGAATAGTCGATGCCCCGCTTTTCCCGCCAGCCGGGGTTGAACAGGGCCGAGGCGATGCTGGTCATCCCGGCGCCATAGGGATAGGCCTCGGTCGTGACGTCGACCCCGCGCTTCCGGGCCCCCGCGATCATTTCGAGGCAGGTCGGCGCATCGGCCAAGCAACTGCTGTTGAGGTGAACGATCTGCACGGGCGCGCCGCTAATCGCACTCGCGGCGATCATCTCGCCGACCGACTCGATACTGGAGCCGGGCTCGAGCTTCCCGACGCTCCGGATGTGCACGAACACCGGCAGCCGCCGGCTGGCCGCGAGTTCGAACAGCCGGATCACTTCGAGCCGGGTGGCGCCGGGGGTGTACTCGATGCCCATGCCGACGCCTAACGCCCCGGCGTCGAGTTGCTTGGTCAGATGGGCGATTTGCCGGTCGAGCTGCGCCGCCGTCGGGGGGTCGTCGGTGGCGGGGCTCGAGGCCGGATCGTCGATTCCGGCGGCCGGGCCCATGACACTCGGCGTCAGCTGGCCGCCCCAGGCGATCACCCGGGCCGCCTCCTGGCTCGCGGTGGCGCCGTAATTGATCAGCGTCGTGCCGGCCCGCGCGGCCAGATAGGCGGCGTAGTCCGGCACCCCCGACTCCATCTCCAGCGCGGTGGTCACCCCGTCCATGGCCTTCAGGGCATACGAGGCGGACTCTTGTTGGTGCTGATGGAGGTCGATGAACCCCGGGGACACGACCAGACCCTTGGCGTCGATGATCCGGGTGCCTTGGAGGGGCCGGTCGGAGACGATGGCGATGCGGCCGGCGGTGATGCCGATGTCGCGACTGGCATCGAGGTTCGTTTCGGGGTCGAGGACTCGGCCGCCGTGGATGACGAGGTCGTAGCGAGAGGCCCCGCCGGCACAGGCGGAGAGCAGGAACAGACAGGTCGGCAGGAGTCCGGTTCTCACGGGCGATCCTCGGTAGGGTGAGCGGAGACGGCGGCCTGGAAGATACTCGACGGATACTCCAAGAGGCGGGACCAACGAGCATCCGATCCCACGGATCTTGGTGAAACTCCGGGAGCCAACCGGCCTGCGGGGCGTGGGTGGTTAGGATATCAACGGGCGATCCTCGATCGGATCAGCGGAGACGGTGACCTACAGGATACCTTTGCGGATCCACCCACCGAGGAGATTTTCAACGCCTCAGCAGTCGCCGGGCGCGCCAGGCTTGTCCGGTCGGGTTGTGGAGGGTGGCCCGCCGCAAACTGACGCAGCTCAATCGGGTCCGGGACCTCCGGGAGTTGAGCATATCAATGACCAGTTCCGAGTCTGTTTCCGATGGGAGGACGGGTATGCCGACGAAGTCGAAGTCACCGACTACCACTAGGGGCGCCCGGGTCGGGGCGCTCGTCCAGCGGCGCCTCCCAACCCATGCGCCGCCGACGCATCCGGGTGAAATGCTGCGAGAGGAGTTCCTCGTGCCGTTGGGCATCACCCAGTCGGCGTTCGCGGTCCGACTCGGCGTCTCCTTTCCCCGGCTGAACGAGGTTATCAACGGGAAGCGGGCGGTCACTCCGGATACGGCGCTTCGTCTGGCGCGGGTGCTCGGCATGAGCGCGGATTTCTGGCTCGGGTTGCAGCAGGACTGGGACCTGTGGCACGCCTTGCGTTCCAAGGATGCCGCGGCGATCGCCGACTTGCAGCCGCTCCGGCACGCGAGCTAACGGCGGATCTCAGGATCAGCTCGGCAGAACGTCACCAATCCGGCAGCGAAACCCCGGCAGCACTGCCTCGCCGTCGAGCCAATCCGCCTCGCTGAGCTGGGTCGTCGAACCGTCCGCCCGATGAACCGTCACCCGCCGACCAGCCGGATCCACGATCCAAACCAACCGAGTGCTGGCATCGAGATAGTTCGCCACCTTTTCCGCCACCGCCGCCGCCCGATCCTCGGGCGACCGGATCTCGACGGCCAGGTCGGGCGCCAGGGGGACGAAGCTCGCCGGCACTCCGGCCGCGGGAAGCCGGTCAGCGGCCACGAACGAGAGGTCGGGCCCCCGAACCGTGTCGGGACCGCGATGGAGAATGAAGCCGCTCTCCACGAGCACGACGCCAAGGCGCTCGGCTTCGACGAAGCCGGTCAGCCGGTAGCAAAGCCGGGCCGCCAGCTGACCGTGAAGGCCGCCGGGCGGTTCCGAGACCCGAAGGGCCCCGGCCACCAACTCGTATCGGTGATGATCGGGACGGAGGAACAGTTCGTCGGCCGTGACCGGGTGCGTCGAGTCGATCGTCATAACTACCGTCCGGTGCGAGTTTGCGCCGAGCATACGCTCGGCCCGGCGGCCGAGTCAAGGCGTCACGCCTTGGCGGCGCGACCCCGCCGCGGCTTGGGACGATCGGATGGGCCACTAATCCTTGCCAGAAGGACGAGTATTACTTAGTATTACTCATGGCCGCTCGCCCCCTCCAGCGCATCAGCATGACCATTCCCGGCGATGTCCTCCGGCACGCCGATCGCCTCGCTCGTCAGTGGAGCCGGTCCCGCAGTTGGGTCATTTCTGAGGCTATCCGCCAACTGGAGGCAAAGCCGGGCACCTCGCCGGCACCGAGTCTGGTTGCCGAGCCAGGGGCACTCGCGTATGCCACCACCGCAATCGCCCAAGCGCGCACCGACCAATTGCGGCGCAACCTGGCGCTCTCCCCCGCGGAGCGCCTCCACCAAGCCGATAGCCTCGTGAACCTGGCGCGGGCGGTTCGGCGCCGTTCCGCGCGGCGCCAAGTCATTGGCTTCGACTCCCTGGAGGATTTCGCCCAATGGAAGAAGGCGCGCCGCGCCGGGGCGTAACCCCAGCGGCCGTCGCAGCCCAAGTCTGCGAGGCCCTGAACGCCACCGGCGCCAAATATCTCGTCATCGGCGGCGTGGCGTGCATCCTTCACGGCCACGTTCGCGCCACCACGGACGTCGACAACCTGATCGACCGGACCCTCGCAAACGCCAAGGCCGTTCTCGCCGCCCTCGCAACGGTCGGATACGGCTTTGCCCGAGAGTGGTCGCCCGCCGAGATCCTCGCGAAACCGGTCACCATCATCGGGGACGACCCGGCCGTCGACATCTTTACCGTCGCGTGGTCCGTCAAGTACGCGGGAGCCGTAGCCCGTTCGATGGTGGTAGACGTCGAGGGGATTCCGATTCCCGTGGTGGGCATCGAAGACCTGATCGCTTCCAAGCGTACCGGACGCCTCCAAGACGCCGCGGACATCGAAGTACTCGAGGAAATCCAGCGGCTGCGGTCCGGCTTCTGACCGATCTATCGCCGAACTCTACCGAGCCGTACGTTGACTCGAAGACCCCCATGCATGGAGCACCCCATGAGTCGACCCCGGCCGCTGCTTTGGTCCCTGCTCTCCGCCCTCTCGGTCGCGAGCGCCGCCGCCCAGAGCAAGCCTACCATCGATCAGTTCATGAGCCCCGGCTTCCCCTCCGAGTTGGTCTCCGCCCGGAAGGCCGACCGAATCGCCTGGCTCGCCGAAGAGCGGGGCCGCCGGAACGTTTTCACCGCCGCCGCCCCGGCGTGGAAGCCGGTCCGGCTCACCAGCTTCATGAACGACGACGGCGTGGTGCTCTCGGATCTCGCGATTGCCGATGACGGCGCGATCGTCTCGTTCGTCCGGGGGAGCGCTCCGAACCGGGAGGGCTGGGTCGCCAATCCGAGTAGTGATCCGCGGGGACCGGAGCGGGCCATCTGGGCCGCCCGGACCAGTGGAGCCGGCGCCTGGCGGGTCATCGAGGGCGGCGCCCCGGTGCTCTCGCCCGACGGCCGCTCGATCGCGCTGGTCAGGGACGGACAGATCCTGGTGGTGCCGTCGAGCCGGACCGGAACCACGGCGGCGGTCGACCGGAACCTGCTCCCGACGATCAAAGCGTGGGGACGAAATGGGGGTCCGGAGTGGTCTCCAGATGGAGCCAAGATCGCGTTCGTCAGCGTGCGCGACTATCACTCGCTGATCGGGGTCTACGACGTGCGAGCCCGGACGCTGGCCTACGCCTCGCCGAGCGTCGACTTCGACGCGAGCCCGACCTGGTCGCCCGATTCGAAACGGATCGCGTTCATCCGGCGCCCGGGCACGCCCTATGGCCAGCAGGCGGTGCCGGGCCTTCCCGGGATCATCTCGCAGGCACCGCCGACCGCCGGGCAACGGGCGGCCCGGGCCCCGAACAGCCGAGGCCCGGGTCAGGCGCCTGACTCCGATGAGAAGCCGGCCGACGGGCTTTACCGCGCCACTCTCAAGGGCGGCTACGGTCTGGCCCTCATGGTGGCGCCGATCACCGGCGACACCGGGGTCGAGGTCTGGCACACCCAGCCTAACGGCAAGACCTTCCAGGCCGTTCAGCGAATTACCTGGGCGGGCTTAAACCTGATCTTCCAGCAAGAGCCCGAGGAGTGGATCCGCTACTACGCGGTGTCCGCCGACGGGGGCACCACCACCCCGATCGAGCTGAGCCCCGGCGAAGGCGCGCTCGAAACCACGGACCTCTCGCCCGACGGCGCCACCCTCTACTATGCCAGCAACGCCTTGGACATCGATCGCCGCCATCTCTGGAAGGCGCCGACCTCCGGAGGTCCGGCCGTCCGAATCACCCAGGGTGACGAGATCGAGATGTACCCCGCCGCCATCGCGTCGGGCCGCCAGGTCGCCGCTCTCACCGCCTCGGCCACCCGCCCGCTCTCGGTGAGCGTGATCGACATCGCAAGCGGTCGAGCGCGGGTCATTTATCCGATGTTGAGCAAGGAATTCCCGGTGGCGGAGTCCGTCGTGCCGGAGCCGGTCATGCTCAAAGCGGCCGACGGGTTGAGCTTCCACAACCAGCTCTTCCTCCCCAAGGACCAGAAACCGGGCGACAAACGCCCCGCCATCATCTTCGTCCATGGCGGGCCCAGCCGGCAGATGCTGCTCGGCTACCACTACATGGACTTCTATCACTTTGCCTACGCCGTGAATCAGTGGCTCACGACCCAGGGCTACGTGGTGCTGTCGGTGAACTACCGGACCGGGATCGGCTACGGGAAGACCTTCCGGACGGCTCCGAAGTCGGGGTGGCTCGGCAACGCCGAGTACCAGGACGTGGTCGCGGCGGGGAAATATCTCCAACAACGGGCCGACGTCGACCCCGCGCGAGTTGGGATCTGGGGGTTGTCGTATGGCGGAGTGCTGAGCTCGCAGGCGCTGGCCCGGAACTCCGACATGTTCGCGGCCGGCGTCGACATGGCGGGCGTCCACCTTTGGGGCTCGACCCTCGACTCGACCGACGTCAGCTATCAATCGTCGGCCATCGCGGCCATCGATGGGTGGAAGTCGCCGGTGTTGATCTGGCACGGCGATGACGACCGAAACGTCCCGTTCAGTCAGACCGTGGGGCTGGTCCAGCTGCTCCGGCAGAAGAACGTGCCCTACGAGCTGATCGTGGTGCCGGACGACACCCACGAGACCCTGATCTACGACCGGTGGATGTATCTCTGGGGCCGGATGGAGAGGTTCCTCAAGACCCATCTCTGGAATAAGCCGTCGGCGGCGACCGGAGCGGGCCGATGACCCCGCCATCGATCACCCGGGCGGCATTGGCGACTTTTCTCTGCCTAACGTTCGCCCTGAGTGCGGTGTGGTGGTGGCTGGGCATCAGCGGCCGGATGGCCGAGGGCTCGTACATCTTCTTGCTGATGTGGTCGCCGGGGACGAGTGCCATCGTCACCCGGCTCATCTTCCAGCGGAATCTCCGCGGGCAGGGCTGGCACCCCGGTGCGCCACGGTGGCTGGCGCTCGGCTACTTCCTTCCGGTGGCCTACGCGATGGTGGCGTATGGCGTCGTGTGGGGGGCCGGCCTCGGTGGGGTTGACCTGAGCCGGTTCACGACCCCGATCGCGACGTTCGTGTTCCTGGGCACGGCCCAGAGCGTGCTCGCGGCGACGGGTGAGGAGCTGGGCTGGCGGGGCTTTCTGGTTCCGGCGCTGGCCGAGCGATTTTCGCTGGCCAAGACGGCGATCATCAGCGGCGCGATCTGGTCGGCCTGGCATTACCCGCTCATCATCGGGGCCAACTACAACGCCGGCACCGCCA
>JANPEL010000341.1:0-8595 GCA_031431925.1 Gemmatimonadota bacterium
GCCACGGCTCGCTGCCGGCGGATCGATCGGACCCGGTTGAGGACCCGGCGCTTGACGCTGGTCAGCAGCCAGGCGCCGAACCGGGCCGGATGCCGGCAGTTGGCGAGTTCGGCATAGCCATGAATGAATGACTCCTGCGCCACACCCTCGGCCTCGACGGGATCGCCGACAATGGCGACCGCCCGGGCCAGGGCCGCCCGCCGATATCGGTGGACCAGCAGGGCGAAGCTTGCCTGGCTTCCCGCCAGCGTCGCGTGAACCAGTTCTTCGTCGGTTGGAGTGACAGTCACGTCTGGAGGATGACACCGGCGGGCAGAAGGTCGTGAGTCGGCAGCCGGCTCGGGCTCAGGCCCCGCCGGGCCGCCATTGGGCCCCGTCCCATTCCCAGATATCAGCCCGATAGCCGTAGGGTGGCGCCCCACCGGGGCTCAAGGATCCGCCGCCGAACAGCACCACGCGCTGCCGGCGACTGTCATAGGCCATGGCGTGGACATAGCGAGGCGTCGGACCGGCGGTCGAGTGCTGCTTCCAGTTGGTGCCATCCCAGGTCCAGGTGTCTTCCGGGAAGGTGGCCGTGCGTCCGGTACCGATCTGCCCGCCGAACAGGACCGTTTCTCCGCGGGCGGCGTCGTACGCCAGACGATGGCGCGTCCGAGCTCCCGGGCCTTCGGTGGTGACCCGCTCCCAGCGCACGCCGTCCCATTCCCAAGTGCCAGCGGGAGCCTGACCCGCGCTATCCGAGCCACCCACGAGCACGACCCGTTGCCGGCGACTGTCGTACGCCATGGCGTGGTGAACCAATCCGCCCGGCCCGGTGACCGAATCGGCCAAGTTCCAGGCGGAACCGTTCCAGGTCCAAGTACTCCGTGGCCAAACGGTCCGGTCGGCATCGACCCCGCCGAACATCACCGTGGTCCGGCGGGCCTCGTCATAGGTCATCGCGTGATGGTCCCGCGGTCCCGGAGTCAGGACGTTCCGTTCCGCCCAAGCCTTGCCGCTCCATTCCCAGAGATCGCCATAGCGAGTCCGGGTTCCGATGGAGCGGCCGCCGTAGACCACCAGGACCCCCCGATGGGTGTCGAAGGCCGCGCCCGGCATCGTTCGGTTTCGCGGCCCTGTGCCGGAGAGGACCTGCCACGTACTCCCGGTCCAGCGCCACAACGAATCGACCAGTCGTGGACTGCTGTCGAGGATCTGTCCGCCAAGCATCAGCACCCCGCCGCCCGGGCCGGCCGAGGTCATCACTGTGGCCGGCCCGCGGGGCGGGTGACTGCGAACGGGCCTCGTATGGAGTGGCCGCTCTCGATCCGATGACCGCGAGTAGCGCCGTGGCGATTTTGGTTCCAGCCATCGGTGCTAGTCGAGAACCCGCTCGCCGGGCGTGGCAAGCAGGATGCTGCGCTGATACCGTCCGGGCGGCACTCCGATCAGGCGCTTGAAGAAGCGAGTCAGGTGACTCTGATCGGCAAACCCGGTCAGGGCGGCCACTCGCGAAACCGGCTGGCCCTCGCGCAGCAAGGCGGCGGCCCGATGGATCCGGATCTGCTCCAGATAGGCGTATGGCGGGAGCCCGGTCGCGGCGCGGAACACCCGGATCAGGTGGAAGACGCTCAAGCCCGCAATCTCCGCGAGCGCGCCGAGCCGGATCTTGGCACGGTAGTTGTCTTCGAGATAACTCTGGACTCGCTGAACCGCTTGTCGGGTGGGGTCGGCTGGCGTCAGAACCGGTGCCGGCCGCCGATGCCGCCTCACCAGGCTGGCCAAGGCCTCGGCGAGTTGGGTGTCAGTGCGAAGATCCGCACCGCGGGTCCCGATCGAGATGTGGGCGTCTACCAGTTCTTCGGCCAGGACCGGATCGATGACGACCGGATTCTCGAACCAGGGCAAAGCCGCGCCACCCGCCTCGGCCCACCAGTCGGACGTGGCCCCCAAGGTGGCGGCGGAGATCAAGAAGGCGCGGTAGCTCGACCCCGTGGTGTCGAGCGGAGCGCCCGCGTGAATCTCCCCGGGGTTGAAGATGACGACGGCCCCGGTCGGCGCCCGATAGGCGCGTCCCCGGCATTTGACGAGCCGTTGACCCGAGACCACCACGCCGATTTCAACGTCCGGGTGGGAGTGGGGCCGAGTGGCCAGCGTCACGAATCGGGCCTCGACCAGGTCGGCGCCGCCTAACGTGGTGACTCGGTCGACCGAAACAGCGTCCTTGGTGTCAACTGCGATCATGAGTGTCGCCGTTAGTTGGTGGGTGAAAGTCGAGTCGGGCAGCCGGTCTTCTGATACGTATCGGCGATCGACACGATCAACCACCGTTCGTTCAGTCGAAGGAGCTGGACCGCATCGATCCCGCAGTGGCTGAACGTCGGGCCGAAGTGAAAGTCGTACTCGGCCCACACGTGGGCCAGGGTGCCCTCGATCTTGATGACTGGATTGAAAGCCCGTTCGGTCCAACCGGGGCGTTGGTCCTTGGCCACGATCTGGACCCATTGATCCACGCTGATCGTTTGGACCATATCGGTGCCGTCGGCCAGGGTCCGGATTCCGACCAGGCGGGCGGCCGGCTCGAACACGGAGCGGAGGAGCGACGTGTCACGGGTTCGCATGGCCTTGAACATCGACTCAATCGGGCCGAGCACCGCTCGCTCGGCATCGGATTGAGCCCGGGCGCTGCTGGTACCAGCGCCGATCGCGATGGCGGCCAATAGTTTGAATCGCTTCACGCCGTCAACTCCAATTGGGGACCCGTAGAGCCCTACGAAGCCGTTGATGGGAAGATTCCGGTCGGCCCCCTCGTTCAGGGTCTCGTGGCGAGGCTCGCCTTCCAGGCGGCAATCAAATCCGCTTCAGTGGTCCCGATTGCCGCTAACAGGGCCTGGGTGGACGGGGCCTGGAGGGCAGTCCAAAGTGGGGCCCGGCCGTACTGTCGATCGATGAACTCAACGAGCGAGCCGCCGATCGCGTAGGTGTCCGCGCTGATCCCCAGCGCGGACAGGTTGATGGGGCCGGTGGCGGAGATGGTTCGAGCCCGCGCCCGCATCCCGTCGTTGAGTTGCCCGGCAACGTAGACGGCAACCCCCTCGTTGAACCACTTCAGGCTGGTGATGAAATTCACCTCGTTGAGCGGATTGCTCCGGCCGTGGAGTACGTGCACCAACTCGTGCGCGATGATCTGGCAGGCCTCGGCCTCGGCAAGCCCGCAACCCTCAGCCGCCCAGAGCCGTGGGGAGAGAATCTCAACCCGGAGGCGGGTGGCACGCGCGATCATCCAGCACGCCGGCTGGAAGCCGGTGTCGCGCCACCAGGCCTCGAAGCTGGTTCGGTCAGGGTAGACCCGGATTGAATACGGTTCGCCGATCGCCTGACCGAAGAACGCCGCGGTCCTGCTGGCGGCGGCCGTGGCCTGCGTGAGCCACCCAGCGGCGCGTGATTGGTCGCGCGCCTGAAACTCGACTCGAGCTCCGGCATTCTCGAGAACGATCCAGTCGGTCGGTTCGGCCGGGTGGCCGCAAGCGAAGCAACTGGCGGCAAGGGCGGTCAGGGTGAGAGGATACACGTGGCCTTCGGGGATTGGGTCCGGTGTTGACATCACGTACGGCAGGGTGAATCGGAAGGTTCCGGTCGGCGCCTCTCGATGGCAGGATCGTTCAAGCCGGGGGCGGGGGGGTCGGCTCAATTGCCTGACTGATCTGATCCGGACCTCGTATGGTGCTGTCCACGCTCGTCCTTCGACTGCTCGCGGCGCCAACCCAGTCGCCGGCCATCAATCCACCGGTGGCCATTGTCGGCGTTACAGTCATTCCGATGGACCAGGAACGCCGCCTCCGAAACCAGACGGTGGTGGTCGACGGCGGCCGGATCACCGCCGTGGGCCCGGTCGGCGACGTGTCGGTTCCGACCGGAGCGACGATCGTGTCCGGCAGGGGGCGGTTCATCATCCCCGGGCTGTTCGACATGCACGCCCACCTCCAGAGCGATGGCCGTCTTCCGGACAGTTTGGCGCCGGACGAACTGGCGCTGTTTCTCGCCAATGGCGTGACGACGGTCCGGCTGATGATCGGCACGCCGGAGCACCTGGTTCTCCGGCGCGAACTTCGCGCGGGTCGGATCCAAGGCCCCGATTTGGTCATCGGAAGTCCGCAGTTGGCCGGCAAGGCTTTTGGCGACCCCTTCAACGGGTATGCCGTGGCCACTCCCGCCGAGGCGGCTGCGGCGGTTCGCCGGGCCAACGCCGAGGGCTACGACTTCATCAAGGTGACGTTCTTCATCAGCCGGGCGGTCTACGATCCCGTGGCCCCCATGCATCGTCTCTCGTCTTGCCTCCTCGCCCTCGTGCTCCTCGCGGTGATACCGGTGCTCGCCCAAAACGGGCCGACCCGGAACGGCCCGCGGCCTCTCCTTTCTCGCGTGGCCGAGATCGCTCTGGCCCGAAGCGTGCTCCAGGGCGGCGGCCTGACCATCGAGTTGATCCAACATGACGACGCGCGGCCGCTCCGCGAGGCCGCCCCAGACGCGAAGGGCGCTTTATTCGTCCACGGAGTATTCAAGGTCGGGGTCGTGGTGGAAAACTACGCCGAGGCGCTGGCAACGCTCCGGGCGCGCCAGGTCGAGATTGCCATGGGGCCGTTCCCCGCGCGAGGGGATCAGCCGGCCAACCTGATCATCAAGGACAACGCAGGGAATCTGATTCAGGTTTTGGCGAAATGACCGGCACCGGCACCGGCGCTCCTCGGCCGCTCGGGGCCGCGCTCCGTTACGAAGGGGCTCGGCGGTCCGAGCGGAGCCCAGCCGCCCGAACACCCGCCTCCGCACACGCCACGTCGTCGGCGGGAGCCTCGCCGGAGACCCCTACCGCGCCAATGAGCTGCCGCCCGTCGGCGGCATAGATTGGAACGCCGCCCGCGACCGTGACCACGTGAGGCGCCGCCGCGAATCCCGGCGTTTCCTTGGCGCCCTCTGCCATGCCCGACGTCGGGAATCCCCAGTGGGCGACGGCGATGGCCTTTTCGAGGGCGAATGCCATCACGCCGGTCCGATTGCCGTCCATCCGGAGGGCCGCGACGAGGCCGCCCCCGGCGTCCACCACGGCGATCGCGTGGCTCTGGCGCTTGGTCAGAGCATGGACCCGGCACCCTTCGATGACCGCGGACGCGGCAGGTGCGGAAACGTTGCCACCGGTCGCTTGACCGTGCGCCGGCGACCCAAGCGGGCCGGCCAACAGGGCCGTCGCGACGACCACGGTCGCAGTTTTCATTGCGCCTCCTAAAACCGGGTGACCCTCTGATGAGGACGGGGCGAATTGCCAAGTCTCCCGAAAAAGGACCCGACGGACCGCGGTGGTCTTGAACGATGCTGCCGTTGGCGTGAGCGAGCCACCATTGGGTTCAGAGGTCAGAAAGGTTGGCTCCCACCGGCACCGGGGAACGGGAAGAATGCGCCTTGCATGCCGAGCGGCCGGAACAGGCGCTCCGCCAGGAATGCTTCTGAAGTCATGCCGGAGAGTCGTCCGATGATCTGGGACAATAGGACGTAGTTCGTCTGGTTATAGGACCAACTCTCGCCGGGCGCCAACTGGGGCGCGGCCGTTTGGATCAGCCGAAACGCATCCTCCCAGGAGTCGGCGATCAGATCAAGCCGGCCGGGAGTGCGAACGATGTCGGGAAGGCCGGAGGTATGTGAGGAGCTGGCGAACCGTGACGTCCTGCCAGGTGGGTGGAAGGCCAGGGATGCGATCCCTAATACGGCCAGTGAGCTTGAGGCGACCCTCACCGACCAGGAGGAGGACGGCGGTTGCCGAAAAGGACTTGGTGGTCGAGGCCACTTGGAACGGAGTCGTTGCCGATACCGGCATGCCGGACTCAACGTTGGCTAGTCCGAGTACGACCTGTTTGACGCCGCCGCCGTTCTTGACCACCGCCAGGGCGAGCCCCGGGATCCGGTGCCCGGCCATTTGGCTCTCGAGGAGCCGGTCAATCGCGGTGGACTGGGCGGCGGTGAGCGCGCGGGCCACCCCGGTGCGGTCGCAGCCCAATACGGCCAGACTGCACGCGGCGCCCCACCTCCAAGTCCTTCGCACGCTAGCGACCTGCCCCCGGCCTGGCGTGCCAGGCGGCCAGTACCTCCACCTCTCGTTCCGGGGCCAAGCCGGCTCGGAGTTTGGTTCGCCGGGCCTCGGACAACGTCTTGAACCACTCGATCGTTTCTCGCGCCGTCGTTGCGAGCGGCCGATAGGTCAGGCCGGCGGCAATGGCCTTTCCAACCCGGATCTCAGAGATCGGTGCCGACGGGTTGCCGGGCGGCAACCAGAGCGGCATGTCACTCCAGGGCTCGACCTTCTGGGCCGCCAGGAATTCGGCATTGACCCAGGTGAACCGGACCATGTTGTCGCCACTGCTGGCGGCTCGAATGCCGTAGAGCAGTTCCGCGATCGACATCCTGGCTCTCGGCCCGGTGGCATTGAAGACGCCAGGCGTCCCCGCTTCCGCCATCCGGATCGTCCATTCGGCCAAATCCCTCGCGTCGATCACTTGGGCGGGATCGGTCGGGTTTCCAGGGCAGAGCACCTCACCACCCCGGTCGATCCGGGTCACCCAATAAGTGAACCGGTCGATATCGTCGCGCGGTCCGACGATCAGGCCCGGCCGAATGATGGTGGTCTTAGCGGGAAACCATTTTTCCGCTTCGCGCTCCGACAGCGCCTTCAAGGCTCCGTAGTCTTCGATGTTGGCCGCGGTGAACTGGCGGATCTCCATCGGGTCACCGGGCTTGGTCCATTGTTCGACCGGGGCGGTTTCGTCGGGCGGGCCCTTGGGATCGCCGTAGACTGAAATGGTCGAGGTGAACACGAACCGGTCGGCGGCGCCGGCCAGGACTTCGCCGACGTCGCGAACCCAGCGGGGAATCGCGGTCGGCACGTCGATCACCACGTCCCAGCGTTTGCCCTTGAGCGACGCGAGGTCACCGGTAACCCGGTCGCCTTGGAGGTGTTCCACACCGGCCGGCAGTTCGGTTTGGCGTTTCCCGCGATTGAACACGGTGACCTGGTGCCCGCGTTGCACGGCATACGCCACCTGGAACGGCCCAGTGAAGCCGGTGCCGCCGAGAATCAAGATCCGCATCAGTGGGCCGCCTTGTCGAGTTCGCCCCGGGCTTCGAGCCAGGCCCGTTCCACGGCCGGGGCAATGAAAAACGCGTCGAACGCCCGGCCCCGGCCGTCGTCGCCCCCGGCAAACCGCTGCCGGAACGAGGTCAGGTCGACGGCCTTTCGGGTGGCCTCCAAGTCGAGACCTTTCGCCACCGCGTCCTTGGCCTGGCCTAACGTCCAGTTGAGCAGCTCCACGAACAGGTCGACGTAAGCCCAATCCCGCTGGATCGCGCCGTGACCCGGGACGATGACGGCGGCCGGAAGGGCCCGGAGTCGGGTCAAGGTCTTGACCCATTCGCTCAGGTAGGATCCGAACGAATAGGGAGCCGGATTGACCAACAGGTCGCCGGTGACGAGGACTCGTTCCTTCGGAAGCCAGACCGAGAGGTCGCCCCGGGTGTTGCCGCGGCCGAGATAGCGAATCGCAATCGTCCGGTCGCCCCGGCGGAGTATCACCGAGTCGGCCACCAACAGCGTCGGCCTGACCGGTCGGATTTCCCGCATGGCGGGGATGGCCCACCGGAAGGCGGCGATCTGACCCATGGCCCGGGCACTATCGGCGGCCGTGTACGGGGTGCCGTCTCGACGAATACCCTTGGCCAGCCGCTCTTCGCCCGCCTTGATCTCGGCCGGAAGCGTCACCTTCCAGGTGGGAACGATGTCCGGGATTTCCTGCGCTTCGAGATCGGCCAGGGTGTTCGGGTGCGCGATAAACTCAACCCCGGGAAAGGCGGCTTGGTAGACCTGGTTTCCGTACCAGTGGTCACCATGCCAGTGGGTGTTGACGACATAGCGGACTGGCTTGGTGGTGAGCTTCCGGATTTCCGCCAAGACCTTCCGGGTCGAAGCCGGTGACCACTGGGCATCGACGACCACGACGTCGGTCTCGTTGATGATGACCACCGAGGTGCCGTCGACACCGGCTTTGTCGCCGAGCGGATTGTCGAAGACGAATGCCCAGACGCCGGGCGCCAATTCGCTCCGGGCGTATCCGGGCCCGTGATAGGGCTTGATCTGGGCGCGGGCCGAGCCCGTTGGGACAGCCAGCAAGGCCAGCAGGCCGATCCGAGAACACCACGTCGCCACGTCAGGCTCCCAGTCAGGTGAACCCAGAGGCTATCCGGCCGGTTCTCCCCGGTGCTAGAACGATGTTGCCACGGAACATTGACTAGTCTGACTAGGTATTCTAAAATGACTCATGTCCAAGAGCTACTCACTCTACGAAACCAAGGCGCGCCTGTCGGCCATCATCCGCCAAGTCCGCGAGGGCCAGTGGGTGACCGTCACAGTCCACGGCGAGCCGGTCGCCGAGATCCGGCCCTTGTCGACCGCCCGCCTCGGCCTCGCCGCCCGGATGACCGAGTTGGCCGATCGTGGGGTGCTCGTTCGGCCCGTGGTCAGCGCCAAGCCCCCCGGGGTCGTCGCTCGGCGGCCCGGGGCGCTGGCCCGGTTCCTGG
>JANPEL010000342.1:0-1772 GCA_031431925.1 Gemmatimonadota bacterium
TCAGGAACATCGCCAACCCGGTAATCAGGGTGGCGAGTCCGCTCCCGGTTTCATCCCACCGGCCGGGAAGGTCCCAGCCGCCGAAGAACAGCGTGGCCATCATCGCCGACACCGTCACCATGTTGGCATACTCGGCAATGAAGAACAGCGAGAACTTCATCGCGCTGTACTCGGTGTGGTATCCGGCGATCAACTCCGACTCGGCCTCCGGAAGGTCGAATGGAAGCCGGTTGGTTTCGGCGAACCCGGCCACCATGAAGATGAAGAATGACACCGTCAGCGGCAGGATGAACCAAAGCCCCTGCTGCTGGGCCCGGATCACTTCGCTGAAGGTGGCGTTGCCGGTCAGGAGCAGCAATGGAATCAAGCTCATGCCCATCGCGACTTCGTAGGAGATCATCTGCGCGCTCGACCGGAGCCCGCCCAGCAAACTGTACTTGCTGTTGGACGACCACCCGGCCAGCGCGATGCCGTAGACACCGAGTGAGCTGACGGCCAGCACGAACAGGAAGCCGATCGGGAGGTCGGCCACCGACATGGCGAGCGAGCCATGATAGGAGACAGCTCCCAACAGGGGCAGGCTCCAGTCGACGTTGACCGTCATCGGCGCCGCCCACGGGATGACCGCGGCAAGGCACATCGCCGGGATGAAGGCGAGCGCCGGGGCCAGGATGAACAGGGCGGTGTTCGCCTCGGCTGGGAACGTTTCCTCTTTCAGGATGTTCTTGACGCCGTCGGCGGCGGGCTGGAGGAGACCAGCCCACCCAACCCGGTTGGGTCCCCGCCGGTTTTGCATCCAGGCCGAGACCTTGCGCTCCATTAACGTCAAGAGGGCTACACCGACGATGGTGACGGTAAAGACGACCAGCATCTTGATGACGGAGAAGAGCAGGAACCCCTTCATGGCAGGTGTCATCGAGTCGCCCCCGCGGTAGCCGGGTTGACGACGCGTCCGGTGTGGCCCAGGTCGGCGTAGGTCAGGCCCGCCAGCGCCGGGACCGAGTTGCCGAGCGCCACGAATGCCAGAGCGGCGGTGGCCGGGACCGGCAGGCCCCGGGCAATGTGGCCGGCCTCGGCGGCGATCCACCACGCCGGCCGGGACATGGCCGGCGCGGATTTGGCTTGGAAGTACCGCTGGACCCGGTGATCCCGGTTCACGTAGGTGCCATTCTCTTCGGCCATGTTGGTCGTCGGAAGCAGCAAACGCGAGCCATGGAGCCGCTCATCGTCCACCGTGCCAATGACGACCGTATTGTCGCCGAGGGCGGCTACTTCCGCATCGGTCAGTTCGGCGTCGAGGATGATGGTGAGGTCGCAAGCCTTGGACGCCGCCACCGCCGCCTTCCAGTCGGTTGAATAGCCGGTGAGGCCGGCCCCGTGCAGATTCGGCACCCGCTCCGCCCGAAGCGCCAGATTGGGCAGGCCGGCCAGCGGCGCCTCCGCCCCGATCGGCACCTGGATGGCCGCGACCACCCTGCTCCCGTCAACCAATCGCCGGACCAACCCGAGCGATTCCGTCGACGCCCGCCCCGAGGCCAGAATGACCACGCTCTTAGCCGCCCCAACCAGCCCGGCCAGTTCCTGAAGCGCCTCGTCCCACCCAACCGCCGAGTGCCGAGCGCCGAGTGCCGAGTGCCGAGCAGCCAACGGCGCCTCGATCCGGTCGCCCCGGTTGAGCCACCGGTAGTCGGCCCGGCCGGTATCGCAGATGAAGTGACGGTTGACGTCCAGGTTCGGCCGGGGCCGGAGCCGGACGACCACATCGTCGCGGG
>JANPEL010000343.1:0-14009 GCA_031431925.1 Gemmatimonadota bacterium
GGTCGCCGCCATCGGCCAGCGCCGTCACCCGGGCCGCCAAGGTCATGATGACCCCTTCGAGTCTCGGGACCTCGTTCCAGGGCACGAATCGATGCGGCGGGGAAACGGGGTCCTTCCATGACCCGGCGAAGTAGGTGGACAGCGCCCCCTGATCATCGCGGAGCACGTTGATCGAGAACGCCGCGTCAGGAACCAACAGCGGAGCCATCCGGGCCTGTCGCCCGACGCAGATGACCACCAAGGGCGGCTCGAGCGACAACGACGTGAACGATCCCACCGTCATGGCCTGGACCCCGTCGGCGTCCGCCATCCCGACCACGGACACGCCGGTCGGATATTGGCTCATGGCTTGGCGAAAATCGCCGGCGTTCATGCTCGATACACCACGTTGACGAGCGGCTCGCCCCGGGCAAACCGGTCGAGATTCGCGGCAATCGTGGCCCACCGCCGCTCGATCATACCCGTGGTCCAGGCCGAAGAGTGGGGCGTCATCAAAACGTTCGGCAAATCTTGAAATCGGAACCGGGACGGCGGCACGGTCAGATCCTCCCGGGTCGGATACTGATACCACGCGTCGATGACGGCCCCGCCGATTGAGCCGGTGACCAGAGCTTCATACAGCGCCGCCTCCTCGATGATTGGCCCCCTGGACACATTAATCACGACCCCGGTCCGCTTCATCATGGCCAACCGGCGCCGGTCGAGCAAGCCCAACGTGTCCGGGGTCAAGGCACAGGTCACCACGACAAAATCGGCCCGCGCCAGCAGTTCGTCGAGCCGGTCCGGTCCGCCGATCCAGGCCACCCCGGGCTCCGGCGGTCCCGGCGTCCGCGTCGAGACGATCACCTCGGTTCCCATGGCCAGGGCCCGCGGGATCAACGCCCGGCCGATCTGCCCGAGCCCGAGAATACCCACGGTCTTGCCGGCCAACTCTTGCTGCAGCGGCGCTCCGGTCCGGCCCCCGAGGCGCCAATGCCCCTCGACCCGAAGACTCCGCTCCGCCTCCATGAACCGCGAGCACCACTGGAGCATCGCGAGGATCACATACTCGGCAATCGGAATGTCGTGGCCGAACGCGTTGCACACCACCGTGCCCGGCGGAAGGTAATCGAGATCGATGTCGTCATAGCCCGCCCCTCCGACATGCAGGAGGCCGAGGACCGGGGCCGGCGGCATGCCGCGCTGGTACTTGAGGGTGACCATGACCTGAGTCGTCGCCAAGGCGGCCGCCACCTCCGCCACCGAGGCGTCGTCCGGCAACGGCACAAAATCGAACGGCATCCTGACCAGACCCGCCAACCGCTCGCGTTGTTCACAGGCCAGCGTGCCCAGAAGGGCAACCTTCACTCGACGGCTCCGTCGACGGCGGCCCGTTTGAGAAACGACCGGATCCGGTCCATGTACTCGGTCCGATCGTGGCTGGCGACCAAGGCGCCCGCCATTCGCACCGGATCACCGAAGAAGTAGCGCTCATAGAGCACTTGGCGGTTGGCAAACGCCGAGATGGCCGTATCCCAGGCCAACCGGAACAGCGGAATTCGCTCCAAGGCATCGAGCCGGGCGGCCTGGAAATACCGGGCGATCTCCGGGGCCAGCGGTCCGTGGACGTCCGCTTCGGTGGGCATCGCCACGAGGCCGGACGCCGCCAGTTGCTGGATGATCTCGATCATCCGCGGATAAAGGCGAGGATAGAGATTCCGGGCCGCGTCGAGCGGCGCCCAGGCCGGCCGCATCACCCCGTACTGGTCGACCGCGGCACCGGTCTCCGCGGCCACCAAGAAGGCCCGCATCGTTTCCAAATTGACCCAGATTTCGGCGAGTTTTTCCTGGACATGCTGAAACGACTCGATGGCAATCGAATCGACGATCAGCGAGGCTAGGCCGAGCAGGTACTCGGTTTTTGCGATGTTCTTGACCAGCACCTGGTGCGCCATGTTGGCCAGGGCGCCGGTCTCGGCGTAGGCCGCGTTGCACCGGGGCACATCGCGGTACAGGAAGACCCGCTCCCACGGGACGAAGACATCGTCGAAGAACACCACCGCGTCCATCTCCTCGAACCGCGACGCTAAGGGATGATCGTAGTGCGAGCGGCCGTAATCGGCGGTTTCCCGGCATTGGAACTTGAGCCCGGGCGCATCGGTCGGAAGACAGAGGGCGTAGGCGTAGCGCTGGTCCTCCTCGATGTTCCGAAGAAACGTCGAAGGAAAGACCATGATCTCGTCCGCCATCGGCAGAGTCGCCAGCATCCGGCAGCCGCGGATCACGATGCCGGCGTCGGTTTCATCCTTGACCTTGGCGGCCAGGAACGGATCGGCCTGCTGGGCCGCATGGACGGATCGGTTGGCTTGGGGACTGCTCAGCGTGTGGGTGAGACAGAGATCGTGATCGCGAACGTAGGCGTGGTAGGCCCGGGCGTTGGCGCCGAACCGGGGGTCGGTCTCGCCGAGAAACGCGGCGCCGGCCGCATAGCCGGTAATTGACCGGTTGATGTAGTCCGGGAGCCGTCCCATCATCCCAAGACTGTGTTGGGCCCACTGGCCCATCGAGCGGGACACGGCCTTCAACTCGCCAAGCGTCTTCGGCGCCTGAAACGATCGCCCCACTTTGGCGCCGATGTCGGGCGAGTCAAACAGGGTGACGTCCGGATTGGTCCACTGCAGGTCGTAGAGCCGGGCCAAGGTATGGACGCCCGCTCCGATGCCGGGGGCGATGGTGGGATCCTCGATCCGCTCGCCGCGATGCCAGAGTGCCGGGGGGCGCTCCTGGAGCCGAGCCAGGACTTGGGCCCCGCGCCGGGCCCCGGTTGGAGGTGCCGTTTCCATCTCGAATCCTTTGTTGAACAACTAGATTATCAGCCCGTATTGAGCACCGCAAGTGCCTATTAGATAAGGAGTAAAGTGACATTGCCATGTTCAATAAACTTCAATAACTTCCCACCCTTATGGAGCCACCCCAAACCGTCGCTACCGGACGCGCCGATCTCGTCGCCGCGACGCTGGCCGATCGCATCGCCCGCGGCACCCTCGCCGCCGGCACGCCGCTTCCGGAAGTCGAACTCGCGGCGAGCCTCGGGGTGTCCCGCAACACTCTCCGGGACGCAATCAAGCGACTGGCGGAGCGGGGCTTGGTGCGGTTGGCCCACCATCGAACGGCGGTGGTGGCCTCCCTCAGCCGGGCCGGCGTCATCGACCTCTATCGGGTCCGGCGGCTCCTCGAACTCGGGGCGATCGACGCCACCCGGGGCGCGCCGCCCGAAACCTACCACGAGGTCGGCGCTGCCCTCGAGCGGCTGGTCGGCGCGGCGGGAACCGGCGGGGCGGGCATCATCGACGCCGACCTCGGTTTTCATCGGGCCATCGTCCGGCTGCACCGGAGTCCCCGGATCGAGCAGACCTTTGCCGGCTGCCTCGACGAGTTGCGGCTCGGGCTGGTCTACCTCGACGGCCACTCGATGTCGCTCGCCGGGCTGGTCGACGAGCATCGGGCGGTGTATCGATTCTTGACCCAAGGCCACCCCGACGAGTGCCGGGCCTTGCTGGCAAGCCATCTCGAGGCGTCCGAGCGGCACGTCCTCTCGGCCACCGGCGTCCGGGGCAACCCCTAACGAACAACGGAGGTCGGGTGTCTGAGGATCCGATGCACGATGGACAGGTCACCAGGACCACGGCGGACGGGATCGCCACGATCACCTTCGGCCATCCGAAGAGCAACTCGCTTCCCAGTGCCATCCTCAACCAGTTGGCGAAGGCGGTGGCCGCCGCGGGACAAGACCCCGGTGCCCGGGTCATCGTGCTCACGAGCACCGGCACCGGGCCGTTCTGCGCCGGGGCGTCGTTCGATGAACTCCGATCGATTACCACTCCGGAACAAGGCCAGCGATTCTTTTCAGGATTTGCCCGGGTGATCCTGGCCATGATCCGGTGCCCCAAGTTCGTCTTGGTTCGGGCCCACGGCAAAGCGGCGGGCGGCGGCGTCGGAGTCATCGCCGCGGCCGACTGGGCCATCGGCACGTCCGGATCGGCGGTCAAGCTGAGCGAACTCGCGGTGGGGATCGGGCCGTTTGTGGTGGGCCCGGTCATCGAGAAGAAGATCGGCCTCGGGGCCTTTGCCGCCATGAGCGTCGACGCCGATTGGCGGACCGCCGACTGGGCCCTGACCCACGGGCTGTATGCCGAGGTTGCCCTGAACGTGGACGCGATGGACGACGCGCTCGGCCAGCGGGCCCGCTGGTTGGCAGGCTGCAATCCAGCGGCCATGGCCGAGTTGAAGAAGGTGTTCTGGGCCGGAACCGAGCAGTGGGATGAACTGCTGGCCATCCGCGCCGGGATCAGCGGGTCTTTGGTCTTGACCGACGCGGCCCGCCTCGCGGTTGGCAAGGCAAGCCCTCGGTAAGACGGTCTAGCGATCGGGCGTCCCCGGGGTATGTTTGCTCGGCACTCGGCACTCGGCGCTCGGCGCTCGGCCGAGTGCCGAGTGCCGAGCTCCTAAGAATCGAGGTCGCTGTGCGGAAGCTGCTGACGGAGTTTATCGGGACGTTTTTTCTGGTGCTGACCGTTGGGCTGACGGTGACGGCCGGGTCCGAGTTTACGCCACTTGCCTACGGCACGTCGGTGATGATCATGGTTTACATGGGCGGCCAGATCTCGGGCGGGCATTATAACCCGGCGGTGTCGCTGGCGGCCACCATCAGGGGGGCATTGCCGGCGGGTGATTTCTTCCCGTATGTCCTGAGTCAGCTCGTTGGGGCAACGGCGGCGGCGTTCACCGTCAACTTGATTACCGGGCAGACCTTTGCACCGGCGCCGAGTGCCAACGCGTCGAATCTGGCGGTCTTGTTGGTGGAAACCCTCTATACCTTTGCGTTGGCCCTGGTGGTCTTGACCACGGCCACTTCCAAGAAAACGCAGGGCAACTCGTATTATGGCCTGGCCATCGGCATGACGGTGATGGTGGCGGCTTTTGCGGGCGGCGGGATCTCGGGTGGCGCCTTCAATCCGGCGGTCGGAATCGGCCCCACGCTCATCAATGCGACGATGAGCGGGGGCAGCTGGGGGGCGCTTTGGTTCTACGTCGTCGGCCCGTTGGCCGGGGGGGCACTCGCGGCGGCGGTCTTCAAGATTCTGGACCCTGAAGCGTAGGCCGCTAGAAGGTCACCTTCGCGATCCGGCCTTTCGGGCCGGAGATCCAGCCGGTCCCGGCCCGGCCGAATCCGATTCCCCAGTAGTCATTGCCGTCGAGGGTGCTCCAAGTCTTGCCGTTGTCGGCGGACCAGGCGGCACCCTTCATACCGATCGCGACCACCGTCGTCGGGCGGGACTGGACATAGGCCAGCCCAAAAACCGCCCCGCTGAACGGGGGCCGGGCGCCGGCGGTCCAGGTGCGGCCCCCATCGGTCGTCACGGCCACGTTGTCGGAGAACTGGGTTGGCTTGGTGTAGTCGCCGCCCCCGGCCATCCCGGTCCGCGCATCCCGAAACGCCAGCGTCGAAATTCCTTCGGACGCTCCGCCACGGAGCATCGGCGGCTCGAACGCCTCGGCTTTGTCCATGCCAAATCGAAGGACCCGGCCGGCCTTGGCGGTTCCGACCCAGACGCTTTGGTCCGGTTGCAGCACGACGCAGGTGCCACTCGCCGCAAACGCGCCTTCGCCGTCAACCGCGCCAAGGCCGACGGCGCCCGGCGGCGTGTACGGAGCCCAGGTTCGGCCCCCATCCGTCGTCTTCAGCAGCGGAAAATGTCCGGCCACCGCGTCACCGACCACCACGCCGACCGATCCCTGGAAGTCGATGCAATCGAAAAAGCCTTTGGGGTCGGGATTGGTCCACGCCAGGGTCCAGTGGGCCCCGCCGTCGCTGGTGTGATAGAGGCGGGATTTGTCGCCGGGGCCGGCCGCCAGTAGCACTGCGCGATCGGCATCGAAGCCATGGACATCGCGGAACTCGAGCGAGTCGGCGCCGGGTACAACGCCGGCCCGCCAGGTGGCACCGCCGTCGACCGTCCTAGTGTAGGTGCCGCCGGTGCCGCTGGCCCAGGCCACTCGGTCGGTGACCGCGGACACTGCCTGAAGCCGAACCGTGGTGCCGGAATTCTGCGGCTCAATCGAGGGGGCCTGGAACACCAAGGCCGCGAGTACGATCAGATGCGTCATGAGGAATCCTCCCGGGTGAACAATCGCAGCGAGGGTTCGTGCAGAGCAAGGTTTCGGTCGGTATCTTTGCGGCATGACCCGACTCTGCCTCATCGCCACCCTGCTCGCCGGGGCCTCGTTCACCAGCGCCCGGGCCCAAGCGCTCTCACCGCTCGAGTCCCGGATCCGGGCGGCCGTCGCGGCCCACTACGACTCGGCCGTCGGGTTGCTCCAGCGCACCGTGGACATCCCGAGCGGTACGCTCAACTTGGCCGGCGTCCGGGCCGTCGGCCAGGCATACCAGCGTGAACTGACGGCGTTAGGCTTCACGACCCGTTGGGCTGCAATGCCGGCTTCGCTCGGTCGGGCCGGTCACTTGGTGGCCGAGTGGCGCGGTCCCCGGTTCGCAACCGGGGGCAAGCGCCTCTTGCTGATCGGCCATCTCGACACGGTGTTCGAAGGCCAGGGACAGCGATTCGTCCGGCGGGATTCCGTGGCCCGGGGAGCCGGCACGGCGGACATGAAGGGCGGCAACGTCGCGATGATCCTGGCCCTCAAGGCCCTGAAGCATGCCGGCGCGCTCGATCAGGTCCAGGTCATCGTCGTCATGACGGGCGACGAGGAAAGCGCGGGGCGGCCGCTCAGCGTCTCCCGAAAAGATCTGCTCGATGCGGCCCGCCGGAGCGACGTGGCCCTCGCGTTCGAAGGGGGCGACGCCCGGACCGCCACGATTGCCCGCCGCGGCGCGTCGGGTTGGATTCTCACGGTCAGGGGCCGACAGGGGCACTCGTCGGCCATCTTTCGCGACGGTTCCGGGTACGGCGCCATTTTCGAGGCCGCCCGAATTCTGAACGAGTTTCGGGAACGACTGTCGAAGCAGCCGTATCTGACCTTCAATCCGGGCACCATCGTCGGGGGCACCGACGTGTCGTTCGACAGCACCGCGGTGAGCGGCAAGGCGGCCAGCAAGACCAACATCATCGCCAAGCATTTGGTCGTCCAAGGCGACCTTCGCTCCCTGACGCCGGGGCAGCTCGACTCGGCCCGAGCGGTCATGAGAGAGATCGTGTCGAACCATTTACCGGGCACGACCGCCACGATCTCCTTCGAGGACGGGTATCCCGGGATGCCGCCCACCGATGGCAACCGGACGATTCTGTCGGTCTTCGATCAGGTGAGCCAGGACCTTGGCTACCCGGCCATCGAGGCCTTGCCGCCGGAGCGACGCGGGGCCGGTGATGTGTCGTTCGTGGCCCCGATCATCGATGCGATCGACGGCCTCGGCGTGGACGGGTTCGGGGCCCATGCTCCCGAGGAGGGGGTCTATCTCCCCTCGCTCAAGATGGCCGCCGAGCGGGCGGCGGTGTTGATGCTTCGGCTTTCCCGACCATCGCGGCCCGCCACCAGCGATCAGTGACACGCGGCCGGCCGGCGTTAGGCCGGCCGGCTCGCGGTCGGTTACCGGTCAGGTACCGAGAACGATCCAACCACACCCGCGTGGTCCGACGGCCAGATCGGGCCGGCCGGCCCCGGGACTCGCTCCCATGGCAGGAGCCCGGTACGCTGGAGGGTGCCTCGCAGGCCCTTCTCGCCGGTGAAGCCCCGGACGAAGATGAAGTCGATCCGCCTCTGGCAGTGCGGCGCCCGGTCCGACAGGTCCGGCTGGAAGCAGCTGTCGGTCGGCCCGGCGTCGTTCGGCCTGAGCGCGGGCCACGCGTCGGTGAAGCCGGCACCCTGGAGAACCTGGGCCATGGGCGATCCGGCGACATCGTTGAGATCGCCGACGACGATCGCTCTGGGCGTAGCACCGAGGACAGCCACAATCTCGGCGGCCTGGGCCCCGCGAAGTTGACTCACCAGCGGGTAGCTGCCCGGCCCGACATCCGATTCGAGGTGGGTGGTCACCAGCGTCAGCCGCAGGTCGCCGATCCGGACGGGGGCCACGATGTAGCCCGCTTTTTTGTCGATCCCCGGCGCAAGGAGGCCAATGTTGTTCTGGAACGTCCGGGCGATGATCCCGGCCTCCGGGCGCACCCGGGTGGTGTCGATGAGCAGCACGTCGCGGTCGATCAGCTCGATTCCCGGCAACGGCCGGAACTCGGCGTCGACCACCGTGGCGAGCACCTTGTACGGCAGGTGGCGAGCGGCGAGGGCCGCCTTCAGAATGGCCAGGTAGTCGAGATCGATCCGGCTCGGGATCCCGAGCGCCGCCAAGTTGGCATGGATCTCGTACACCTCCTGGAGCCCGACAGCGAGCGGCCGGGTCTCCGCGATCTCGGCGGCGAAGGTTCGGGCCCGGGTGGGGAAATCGGTCTTCTGCAGGGTTCCGATCGAGGCCTGCAGGACCGGGCCGAAGATCGCGGGATCGCCGAAGGCCAGAGCGCCGATCGCCGCGTCGGCATCGAAGCCGATGTAGAGGTTCCGCGTCATTATCGATACGCTGCGAACCACGGCTCGGTCCGGCCTCAGATCGAGGGAGTCCGGCGGGGCCGTCGGGGACGTCGCGTCGTTGTTGCAGGCCGTCAACGCCAGGGCGCCCGCGGCCACCAGGCGGAGAGAAAGGATCGGGAACGGTTTCGACATGGGGACTCCGGGTGGTGAGGGTCCCGGGAGTATCAGCCGCCGGGGTCAAGCAGCCGTCAAGTGATCCTGAGTGCTTGCGAGACCTGCATTCTGGGCCCATTGTAGAGGCTGAATTCCGCCGGGCCAATCCCATGGAGGCGCCCATCTCCACCTTACTCGAGCGGCTCCGCCAAGCGACATCACCCGGACTCGAGGTCGATCGCGAGCTCGGCTCCGGTGCCATGGGGGTGGTGTTCCTCGGCCGGGACTCGGCGCTCGACCGGCCGGTCGCGATCAAGGTGCTCCGGCCGGAAATCGCGACTGGGATCCTGGCGAACGTTTTCTCCGCGAGGCCCGGGTTCTCGCCAAGCTCGACCACCCCAGCATCGTTCGGATTCACCAGGCCGGCCAGGCCGGCGGGCTCTTCTATTTCGTGATGGACCGGATCGAGGGCGAGAGCTTGGCGGATCGCCTCGGCGATGGTCCGCTCGCGCCGGCGGAGGTCCGCCGGTTGGGCCGGGATGTTCTCGACGCGCTTGCGGTCATTCATCGGGCCGGGGTGGTCCATCGGGACATCAAGCCGGGCAACATTCTGCTTTCGGGCAGCCGGGCCATGGTCACCGATTTCGGCATTGCCCGGGAGGACTCGGGCCTCCCGTCCGACCTGACCGTCCCGGGTTTGGTGTTCGGGACGCCGGCCTACATGGCACCGGAGCAGGCCATGGGGCTGGCGGCCACCACCCGTTCCGACCTGTTCGCGGTCGGCCAGACCCTCTATGAGGCGGTGACCGGCCGGCGGTTCGACCCCTATGATGCCAGCGCCTGGGCGGCGGTGCCCGCCGCGCTCGCGGCGCCGCTCCGCCGGGCCCTCGAACTGGAACCCGACCAACGATGGCCCAACGCCGAGACATTTCGCGAGGCATTGGAGGAGCGGTCGCCACGGACGATTGCGGTGGCGGGCGGACTGCTGGCCCTCGCAGCAGCAATCGTTGGTGGGGTGATGTGGCAGGGCCGGACGCCGGGCGGGGCGGCCCCGCTCCGGCCGCGGGTGACCGTGGCACCCCTGACCCTGGCCGGCGCCGTGTCCCCGACGCTCGGAGATTCGGTTCATGGCGCGTTGCTCCGCCGACTCCGGGGGTTATCCGGATTTCGAGGTGGTGACGAACGGCGAAGGCCCCGACGGCTTTCGACTGGAGGCTGTGCTCCGCTCGGAAGGATCCGGACTCCGCCTCGAGACCGCCCTCAAGGACTACGGCCGGACCGTCACGACCTGGTCTCCGTCGGTCGGATCGCTCGCCGAGTGGGGTCTCCTGATCGACAGCACCGGCGACGCCCTGGTGTTAGCCTCGCCGAAGGAGGCGGCGTTGATCCGGAAGTCGCTCCAGACGATCGCAACGGTCCGCCCGTCGCAGGTTCCGGTCGCGGTCACCAGGCCGCCGCAATCGGTCCGCCCGAAGGCCTCGCCGGAAACACGGGAGTCGATCCAGAGGTTAAGGAACGGTATCCCGAGCGACTCGGCGACGGCCCGAAGAAACCGATGCTGCCCTGGGGCGACGGTGATCCAGTGATAGGCAACGCCTGCTCGCATGACGGCTTCTTCGTCGAGGACACGCGCAAGGTGCCCTGGAGGCGTCAAGTGCCAGTCAAGCGGTGGCCAAGGGAGGGGCGAATGATGAAGCGGTTGGCACTGACCCCCACGGCCCGCCACCAGCGACGAGTGAAACGCGGGATCTAGGCCGTTGCCCGGATCGTGCCGGCTCGAAACGGAGACCCCGGCACCGGGGTGAGCGCTCCGGTGACCGGATCGACAGCATACCCGGATACATCGCTCGACCAGTCATTGGCCACGTAGGCAAAACGGCCCGAAGGGACCACGGTGATCGCCCGGGGTCGCCGGCCGGCTTGAAATGGACTGCCTGGAATCGGGGCCAACCCACCCGTCGACTGGTCGATCGACCAGCCCGAGACATTGCCGGAGTCTCGATTCGCCACATAGAGAAACCGACCCAGAGAATCGGTCGCCGGCCACACGGGGCGTCGGCCCGCGGGTGCGGGGGGTCGCGCAACCGGCACCAGCGCGCCACTGGCTGGTTCGAGTCGATAGGCCGAAATCGTGTTCGATTTCTCGTTGGCGAGATAACCAAACCGGCCATTGGGCGAGAGCACCAACTGGAAGGGGCGCCGTCCGGCCGAAAACGGTGATCCTGGAATCGGCGTTAGGTTGCCGGTCCCGGCGTCGATGAGATACCCGGAAACGTCGTTGCTTCGCTGGTTCGGTACGAACGCGAACCGACCGGCGGGGTCGACGGTGACGAAACGGGGATCCGTGCCGGCCGGGAACGGCGACCCTGGAGCGGGCGTCAGGTGACCGCTTGGGTCCACGCGGAAGACGGAGACGACCGTGGACCCTTCATGGGCGGTCAGCACGAATCGGCCCGATGGGTCAACCATCGCCGACCGGGGCCGGGGGGCTGCGGTCGGGACGCGGGCGACGTTCGTCAGGTGGCCGGTCGCTGTATCGCGGCGATAGACGGCAATGACCGCGTCGGTCGCGCAAGACACGAACCCGAGGTCGCCGGTTTCGGTGAATCGGATGTTCCGAGGGTTTCGCCCGGTCGGAAAAGGCGACCCCCCGAGCGGGACCAGGCAACCTACGAGCGGGTCGAGCGCCCACGCCGAGACGGTAGCGGACCCCCAGTCGGCGGTGTACAGGAAGCGGCCCGCCGGATCCATCGTCACCGCTCGCGGATTCCGGCCCGAGGAGAACGGCGACCCGAGCAGGCCGGCCAAGGCGCCCGTTTCCTGATCAATTCGGTAGGCGGAGAGGTCGCTCGAGGACCAATTGGCCACGAACAAGAACCGACCCGAGGGGTCGACGATCGTCAGCCGGGGGCCCAGTCGCTCCGTGGTGTAGCGCTCGCCGGCCTGGGTCATCCGCCCACCAGCCTTCGAAGCCGCCGAGCGAAGTGATCCGGGTCGCCGACCGCCTGGATCCGCGGCAACCGAAACCGACCGTGCCACCCACGGACGACGGCCTCGGTCGTGGTAAAGGCCCTGGTGAAACCCGCCTGCCGCGCGAGCTTGGCGGCGCCGCCGGCGGCGCCATACGGGTATGCGAAGCTTCGGATCGGACGGGGCAGCAATCGGTCAAGGCCGGCCTTGCAGTCGCGGATCTCTTCCCATTGACTGGCCCGGTCGATCCGGCGGAAAGGGGGGTGGGTCACGGAGTGGCCCCCGATCTCGATCAGGGGATCTCGACTCAGCGCCACCAACTCCCCCGCCCCGAGCGTCAGCGCCGCCGGCGATCCGGCCGGCCCGCCGGTCCACCGTTCGAGTTGGCCGGTCAGATCGTCCCGCTCGGCGGAGTCGAGGGGCTGAAGCACCGAGACCAGCACCCGAAGGAGGCGGTGTCGGCCGGTCGGATCTTGGCCGGAGCCCAGGCGCCAACCACGATATCGCTCGGCATCGCCGGCGGTGTAGTGCTCCGAGTCGCCGAGGTCGAACCGGATCGGTTGGTCCGCGCGGCGGCGCAGTTCCAGTCGGTTCGGCAGAACGCCGGGCGACAGACAGACTCGACCGACCCGATCCCACCAGAATTCCCGAGGCTCCGGGAGTGTCTCGGTCGTCACGAACACGGTGGCCGGCACCTGATACCGGACCAGCAAGGGATGGACGGTCGTAGCGAAGTCGTTGTACCCGTCGTCGAACGTCAGGGCGACCGCCCCGGCGGGGATCCGGCCGGGACCGTCGAACACGTTCAGGGCGACCGGCGCAAAGTCGGCCTTGATCAGGGCCAGGTGCCGCTCGAAGTGGCGGACCGAGACCGCCAAGCCGAACGGATCGGATTCGAGATCAGCGACCCGATGATACCGGAGCACGGCCACCGGGGGGTGCCCGATCCACCGGACCGCATGACCGATTCTCTTGAGCATCCGGGGCCTCTGCATTACCGGCAACTCCAACTCAGGGTAACTTCTCGGAATCCGATCGAGCCTCGAGTCTCTCAAATGTCGCTGCTGGCCCGGCTATTCGGTTCCACTTCCTATCGCAACCGTGAGGGCCACGCCCGGTTCGATTTTCGGCTGCCTGCAACTTCGGTGCACCCGGGCGTCAGCGCCATGGTGCGGGCCCGGAACGAAGCGTCCAAGATCGGCGCCTGCCTTCAGTCGATTCTGCCGCTCTTCGATGAAATCATCGTGGTCGACAACGGCAGTGAGGACGGCACCGCCGATCTCGTGCGGGCACTGCAGCGGGACGAGCCCCGGGGCAACCGGATCGTACTCCGGCAGTACCCGTTTCGCTTGGCGCGGTTCGGACCCGAACACCGGCAGGTGGCGGCCGATTCGATTCACAGCGCGGTCTATTTCAGTAACTGGGCTCTGGCGCAGTGTTCCCGGCGGTTTGTCTGCAAATGGGACGCCGACATGGTGGCGGTCCGGGAAACACGGGCCGAGTTCGGCGCGTTTCTCGAGGCGGTTCAACGGGGGTACCCCAAGGGGTGGAGCCTGGCGGGACAGACCATCTACCGCGATGCCAACGGCGACTACCTCCTGGCGATCGGCGAGGTAAACCGCGAAGTGGAACTGGTCCCCGCCGGCCGGGGCTGCCGTTTCGTCAAGAAGCCTCATTGGGAACATTTGGCCCGGCCGCCTTGGGTGCGCCGCGGCGATTTCATCCCGGTCGCATTCTACGAACTCAAGTTTGTGCTCGAATCCGAGTTCGGTCATTGGTCCACGACGGAGTGGCCGAGCCCGCGAAAGCGGCGGGAATGGCACAACTTCGAGTCGATCCGCAACGGCACCGTCGACCAGGACCGGTTCCGGCTGCTTGATCGGACGTTTCTCGACGACCAGTGCCGATGACCGACCGGTTGGCCGCCATCGGCCGGATGGCGCGGGCCGCAGGGGGCTGGATCCGCGGCGCGAAGCGGTCGCTCGGATATTACCGGCTCCGCGCCCGTCTGCAGCAGCCGGCTTTCCGCCGGGCCCTTCGAACCTCCGATACCTTCTTAGTAGGCCACCCCAAATCGGGCAACACCTGGGTGGCCTATATGATCGCCGCGCTCCGCCAGCCCGGCGCCGACGTCACGCTCGCGAACGTGGGCCGCTATGTCCCCTTCGTTCATGGCCACGACCACCGGATTGCCCGGTATGATCATTTGGCCGACCCGCGGGTGTTTCGAAACGAATACCCTCGCTATGCGGATCGGTACCCGCGCCTCATCTACCTGTTCCGTGATCCTCGGTCCGTCGTGCCATCCCTCTGGCACATGTACCGAACCATCTCAGGCGACGAACGGTTGCCGATCGAGGCGTTCGTCG
>JANPEL010000344.1:0-18062 GCA_031431925.1 Gemmatimonadota bacterium
ACTTATTAATAGTCAGCTGATCTACCAATTTCGCTATCGGTGCGTCTTTCCCGGCACTCGGCGCTCGGCCGCTCGCAACTCGGCCTAATGCCGTGTGCCGAGCGCCGAGTGCCGAGTTCTATAGCCCCAACGGGAATCGAACCCGTGTTACCACCTTGAAAGGGTGGTGTCCTAACCGTTAGACGATGAGGCCAGGATCGTGGTCATACCGCTAACGGGATTCGAACCCGTGTTCTAGCCTTGAGAGGGCTATGTCCTAGGCCTCTAGACGATAGCGGCGCAACTACACATCCACAGGCCCGGAGGGAATCGAACCCCCAACCCCCGGTTTTGGAGACCGGTGCTCTACCAATTGAGCTACGGACCTACAATCCGGCGATGACAATCACTGTCAACCAGGGTGGCTGACGGGGATCGAACCCGCAACCTCCGGAACCACAGTCCGGCGCTCTAACCGATTGAGCTACAACCACCACGCGGCCAAGTCGGCAAAACTACGGCCCCACGGCACCGCCGGTCAAGCCCTTGGTATCACCCGCTTTGGCCCGGTGCTCCCCGGTGGACCCGACGGCCCAATCCCGGGCCTGGAACTTGCCAAATACTCGGGGTGCGAACAATTTCTTGACGCCATGGCGCAATGAGTTTTGGACGGTACTCGGGTCCGAATAACCGCCAGAAAACGCCCTGATTTTTGATCGCAAAGCGAACAGATGCAAAGAGTTACCGGTTACCTACTGAGGCAAGTCGGGGCCCCTGACCGACTCGAATTCAGTCAACGCAGCACTAAGAAGTCGAACACTTGGAGGACGCATATGCAGTGGCGTTCAGCCTGGGCTCGACGAGTGGCGGTTCCGTCGCTCGTTGCCCTGCTCGCGGCAGGTTGCAGTCAGAATGAGGGCCCGAACGGGCCCCGGATCGCGGCTCTGAAGGTCGTCTCCGGCAGTGGCCAGACCGGTCCGATCGGTACCTTGCTCCCCCAGCCCCTCGTCGTCCGAGTGGCCGACCAGCGAGACGAACCGGTTGAGGGCGCGGTCGTGAGCTTCGCCGTTGGTGGCGGCACCGGGGTTACCACACCCCAAGTCGACACCACCGACGCCAACGGGTTCGCCCAGACGACGTACCGCCTCGGCGGATCGCTCGGGGTCCAAACCGTGACCGCCGCCTTCGCTGACCTTCCCGCGGTGTCCTTCGCGATCAACGCGACGACCGCGCCCGCCAGCAAGCTGGCCGTCAACTCCGGCGATGCCCAGACCTCCAAGGTCGGCAATGCCCTAACGAACGAAATCACGGTCAAAGTGACCGACGCGTTCGACAATCCGAAGACCGGCGTGCCGGTGGCCTTCACGGTCCTCACCGGCGGCGGCACCGTGTCCTCGCCGACGGTTCTGTCCGATGCCCAAGGCATCAGCCGAGTCCGGTGGACTCTGGGCACGATCGCCGGGACCCAGACCCTGAGCGCCTCGGCCGGATCGATTACCCCCTTGTCATTCACCGCGACGGCGACCCCGGAAGCGGCGGCGCAGATCCTGGTGATCAGCGGCGCCGGCCAGACCGGAACGCCAGGCGGGCCGCTCGCCGACTCGATCGTCGTCAAGGTCGCCGACCAATTCGGCAACGGCGTCGGCGGCGTGACGGTCGACTGGGTGGCGAGCGCGGGGAGCGGGTCGGTGAGTCCGTCGACCACCGTGTCCAACTCGACCGGTCGCACGGCCGCCAAATGGACCATCGGTTCCAACGGCGGTCCGATGTCGCTTACCGCCACCGCTGGAGCGGTCAGTGCCACGATTTCCGGCGCGGCGTTCGTCGTGTTTGAGTCGATCACGGCCGGCGGACGAAGCACCTGCGCCATCGATGACGGCGGCGTCCTCTACTGCTGGGGCTTCAACGGAGACGGTCAACTCGGGATTGGGCAGGATGCCGCGGGCAGCGGACCGATCTACGCGGTACCCCAGGCGGTTCCCCCGATCGGTAACCAGACGTTCGCCACGATGAACGGCGGCCTGTTCCACAGCTGCGCCGTCACCTTCTCGCACATCGCCTATTGTTGGGGCGACAACAACAACGGTCAACTCGGGATCGGGTCGAACACCCGGTCGGTCAACTCGCCCAACTCAATCAAGCCGGCCATTCCGTTCATCAGCGTCTCGGCTGGGCGGGTCCACAGCTGCGGCATTTCCATCGGCGGCCGGGGCTACTGCTGGGGCGACAACGAGCGCGGTCAGTTAGGCGCGAGCATCGCGTTCGACACCACCACCGTTCCCGGCTCGACCTTGATCACGTTCCACGATGCCAACGCCCCCGTCGAGCTCGGCTCGCCGTTCGGCGCCGGCACCTACTTCTTCGGCCCCTGGGATTGGTCCGCCATCGCGGCCGGTGGGGTCCACACCTGTGCCATCCGGCAGGGCGGCGCGGCGTACTGTTGGGGTCTGGGCCGCGAAGGCCAACTCGGCAACGGAGCGAATTCAGTTGACGAGTACTTCCCGCAACTGGTGTCGGGCGGCAACGTGTTCGACTCGGTGGCCGCGGGCTACAAACATTCCTGCGCCCTCACCGGGGCCGGGGCCGTTTGGTGCTGGGGTGACAACGCCGACGGCCAACTCGGCAACGCCGGCAATGCGGGGAGCAACATCCCGGTTGCCGTCGGTGGCAGCTTGGTATTCGGATCGATCTCGGCCGGATACGGTCATACCTGCGGTCTCCTCGCCACCGGCGAAGCGTATTGCTGGGGCCGGAACAGCAAGGGCCAACTCGGCAACGGCGGCACCGCGTCTCAGAACGCGCCGGTGGCGGTGGCCGGCGGACTCCGGTTCAAGAACTTGGGCGCCGGGGACTTCCACACCTGCGGTGTGACCACGGACAACGTGGCCTACTGTTGGGGTGACAACGAATACGGGACCGTCGGCGACGGCAGCCAGGCGCAACGGACCGCACCGGCCAAGATTCGATTCCAACGCTGACCTGACTGGGAGATGGAATAAGGGGAGGCCGGGGCAACCCGGCCTCCTTCCATATCCAGCCCATGATGCCTGATTCCTCCACCCGGGCCGCGGCCGACGAGCTCTCGATTCTCCTCGAGGCCTTGTCATCCCAGCTCGTGGTCATCGACGCCGAAGGCCACGTGACGGCGGCCAACCGTGCCTGGCGGGACCAGACCCGGATCGCCGACTACTTCACGGCCTTCCAGATGGTGGCCCGGCCGGACTTCGCGCTTCAAACGAGGGTTCGGCAGGGCATCGAGCGAGTCCAAGCCGGGGTCGATCCCGAATTCGTCACCGAGTTTGCGGTGCCGACCGAGGGCGAACGGAAGTGGGTGTTGCTTCGAGCCGCTCCGCTCGAGGCCCAGCCGATTCGGCGGATTCTGATTGCCCATGTCGACATCACCGCCAGGAAACGGGCCGAACGCCTCTCGGCCATCCAACACGAGATTCTTTCGTTGCTGGTGGCCGACACGCCGCTTCGGACCTCCCTGGACCGCCTTTGCGAGGCGATTAGCGAGGAAGCACCCGGTGGCTTCACAGCCGTGTTGATCCGGGCGCCCGATTCCGATTCGGCCACGTTAGGCGCGGCCCCGGGCCTCCCGACTCCAATCGCCGACCGGCTCAACGGGGTTCCCGTCAGCAATCTGCTCCACTTCGTCGACGGGCCCGCGATGGCGGACTTGGGCGCCCTGCCGCCGGTCGCCTGGATCGGCGCGGCCCTGGCCCATGGATTTCAATCCGTGGTCACCGTCCCGGTCCGGTCCAAGAGCGGGTCGGATCTCGGGCTCATGATGATGCTGTACCGGGCGGCGGGGGCCCCGCCGGCAGTTGCCCGAACCTTGCTCGACGTCGGCGCGTCGCTCGCGGCGGTCGCGATCGAACGGAACCGGACCGTCCGGGCGCTTCGGGAGCGGGACACCCGATTTCAATCGGTGTTCACGCTGCAACCGGACGCCGTGTTCACGCTCGATCGAGGCGGTGAAGTCGTGGCCGCCAATCCCGCGGCCGAGCACCTCCTCGGCGAAGTATCGAACGATCTGAGGAGCCAGGCGTTTACCGATCTCCTGCCGGAGCCGGAACGCGCCGGATTCCGGCTCCAGTTTCAACGGGTCCTGACCGGGTACCCGCAGCGCTTCAGCATGGCCATGCAGCCCCGGGGACGGTCGAGGATCGAAACGGATGCCACCCTGGTTCCCTTAGTCAGTGAGGGCGGGATCGGTGGCGTGTACTTGATGGCCAAAGACATTACTCAGCAACTCGCCGCCGCCGACCGGCTGGCCACCAGCCGCAAGCAGCTCCGCCAATCGGCCAAGATGGAGGCGGTCGGCCGGCTTGCCGGCGGGATTGCCCATGATTTCAACAATCTCCTGACCGCGATCCGCGGCTATACCGACCTGCTACTCAACAACCAGAGCATCGCCGGCTCCGCCCGGGAGGACCTCGGCGAGATTGCCCGGGCCGTGTCGAGGGCCAGCAGCCTAACGCGGCAGTTGTTGACCTTCAGCCGGCAGCAAGTCATCCAGATCAAGATGGTGGACCTCAACGCCGTCGTCGAAGAATGCCGCGGAATGCTGGCCCGTCTGGTGCGCGCCGACATTGAGGTCGTCATGCCCCAAAGCGGCGAGGCGAACTGGGTCCAGACCGACCCGATTCAAATCCACCAGGTGATCATCAACCTCGCCGTCAACGCCCATGACGCGATGCCCGAGGGCGGGCGCCTGACCATCGAGACCGGTCACTTCCTCGCCGACCCCGAAGCGGAACCCGGGTTGATTCCGCTCGACCCCGGTGAGTATGTCACCCTGACCGTGGCGGACACCGGCCGCGGCATGGACGTCGAAACTCAGAACCATATCTTCGAACCCTTCTTTACGACCAAGCCCCCCGGACAGGGCACCGGGCTCGGTCTGTCGACGGTCTTTGGGATCGTGGAACAGGCCGGTGGCCGGATCGGCTTCCGGAGCGCCCCCGAACGGGGCACCACGTTCGTCGTCTACCTGCCCGCCAAGTCGGCTCCCGAGGGCAACCCCGAGCGGAGCGGTCCGCCGGAGCCCTTGCCGACCGGAACCGAGACCATCCTGGTGGCCGAAGACGAGGACTCAGTGCGGAGCATGGTGCGGAAGATCCTGGCCGCTGCCGGCTACACCGTCCTGGAGGCCCGCCACGGGGCGGACGCCGTGCTGGTGAGCCGGGAGTACCCCCACAGGATCGACCTGTTGCTGACCGACGTCGTGATGCCCGAGATGAACGGACTCCGCCTGGCCGAGGTCCTGGCCGCCGAGCGCCCGGACACCCGGATCGTCTTCATGTCAGGGTATACCCGGGACGAAGTCGACCGCAAAGGGCTGACCGAGCCGGGCGTCACGTTGATCCACAAGCCCTTCACCGTGAACGAACTGGCGTCTCTGATCCGGAGGACTCTGGACCGGAAGGCCGGCTCGGCCGCGCTCTAAACCCCGGTGTGCAACCCAGGCCCCCCTTGGCATCTCCCCATCCGTCTCCCACGCCGCTAGTGTCCTGAATGACTGATTTCGTTGCCGAGCTCTATGCCCTGTACCGTGACTCGCTGATCCGGATGCTGACGCGCCGGACCGGTGACCGCGACCGGGCCGAAGAGCTGACCCAAGAGGTCTTTGCCCGGGCCGTGGCCGCGCCACCGCGGAATCCGCGGCCGTGGCTGTTCGCGGTTGCCCTCAATTTGGTCCGGGAGGAAGGCCGGCGATCGGTCCGGCAGGGACGGCGGTTGGAGCTCTATCGGGGCGAAATGCCGACCGCCACCGAGAGCCCCGACGACGCACTGATCCGGGATGAACGAGTGGCGGGCGTCCGATCGGCATTGGCGACGCTGTCGGATCGGGATCGGGAAGCCCTGCTCCTGCAGGCCGAGGGAATGAACTACGACGAAATCGCGGCGACGATCGGATTGGCGAAAGGCGCCATCGGAACCACGCTTGCGCGGGCCCGCCGACGCCTGGTCGAGGCGTATCGGGCCAAGGAGGGGAACAGCCATGTCGCATCTTGAGGAAGGCGTGCTCCACGCCATGCTCGACGGTGAAATCGAGTCGGCGGAGCTCCAGGGGATCAAGGCTCACTTGGCGGCGTGCGAGGGGTGCACCGACCGACTCGAGGAAGCCAGACGCTTTCGCGATGACGCGTTTGCCATGATCACCGCACTCGACGAGCAACCGGCGGTGGCCGGAGCGGATCGAGGCCAGCGTGCCCAGGGATGGAAGCGACTACCGGCCTGGGCACCGGGACTCGCCTGGGCCGCCACGATCTTCGCGGCCATTGGCCTGGGCTGGTCCCTTCAAGGCCGGCCATCGGCGGGGCCCGGGCCGCTGGTGCTGGAGCCCCGCGGGGTGGTCGCGGTCGCTCCACCAACTCTGGCCAATCAGACCCCGCCGGTTTCGACGCGGGGTGAGCCCGAGCCCTCCGCAACGCGAGAGCGCCTTGACCGCCAGGCGGCAACCGTCCCGACTCAGGCGGCCGCCGCCGAGAGCCCGGCGCCGGTCCCGCCGGCTCGGACCGAGCGTCCATCCGAGATCGCCGTCGCGTCCGCGTCGAAGGATCAGGCCGCCGGACTCGAGGAGGCCAAGGCCGAGTCCCGATTGGCCAAAAAGTCTCTGGCCCAGCCGGCCGGGGCCAGCGCCGAGGGCTTGTCCTTTCGGGTCCTCCGCGACGGCACCTGGACCGCGATCTCCGCCGCGAGGGCCATCGAAGCGCTCGGCGGGTCGATCAAGCTGATCGACGGGCTTAAGCCGACGCGGTACGAGCAGCTGGGCGACCTGGTTCGGGTGGGGTACGAAACCACCTTTGGCCCGGTGGTCTTAGAACAATGGCGGGCGGCGAATGTGGTGAGTCACCGGCTGATTGCGCCGCCAGGTGCCCCATCCGATTCGGTGGAGGCCTGGAAGGAGCGGGTCCGATAAATTCGAGGACCCGGGCGGCTATTTTGGAGGCATGTCACTTCGGCAACTAGCCCGGGCCACGCTCGGCTACAATCTCCTCGTCATCGTCTGGGGCGGCTACGTCCGGGCGTCGGGATCCGGCGCGGGCTGCGGCCGGCACTGGCCGCTCTGCAACGGCGTGGTGGTGCCCCGAGACCCCGCGATCAACACCATGATCGAGTTCGCCCACCGGCTGACCAGCGGCCTGGCGCTGGTGGCGGTGGTATGGCTTTGTGTCGCGGCGTTCCGGGCGACCGGCCCAGGGCACCGGGTGCGGCGGGCCGCGGTGCAGAGCCTGATCTTCATCATCATCGAGGCCTTGGTGGGCGCCGGCCTGGTACTGCTCGAACTCGTGGCGGACAATGACTCCGGGCTCCGGGCGGTCTATCTGGCGGTGCATCTGGCCAACACCTTCTTCCTGTTGGCCTTCCTGACCCTCACGTGGCTCTGGGCCGACCGACCGGATCCGGGGCCCCAACCGGCCACCGTGCCGGGACTGGTTCGGCTCGGCTGGTTCACGCTGGCCGCCATCCTGGTGGTCGGCGTCACCGGTGCGATCACTGCCCTGGGCGACACGTTGTTTCCGGCGGAGTCCCTCCGAGCCGGTCTGGCGCAAGACTCCTCGCCGACCGCCCACTTCCTGCTCCGGCTCCGGATCATTCACCCGGCGCTCGCCATCGCGGCCGCGCTCGGGGGAGTCTGGGTGGCGGTTCGGGCAATCCGGGCCGTCCAAACGCCGCTGGTTCAGACGGCGGGGCGCTGGTTGATCGGGTTGTTCGTGGCCCAAGTGGCGATCGGAGTGGTCAACTTGGTGTTGCTGGTACCGGTGCCGATCCAGCTGCTTCACTTGCTGATGGCAGACTTGGTGTGGGTGGCCGCGGTAGGCATGACAGCCGGGCTCAGGGAGGCCTGAGCCCAGTCGCTTCTGGACTAGAGGTTCTCGACCATCGCGTTCGCGAACTCGCTGCACTTGAGGAGGGTAGCGCCCTCCATTAGCCGGTGGAAATCATACGTCACCCGCTTCTGGGCGATGGTCTTGTCCAGCGAACCAATGATCAAGTCGGCCGCTTCGACCCACCCCAAATACCGGAACATCATCTCGCCGGACAAAATGACCGAGCCGGGATTGACCTTGTCCTGATCGGCGTACTTCGGGGCGGTGCCGTGGGTCGCCTCGAAAATCGCGTGACCGGTGACGTAGTTGATGTTGGCCCCCGGCGCGATCCCGATGCCACCCACCTGCGCCGCCAGGGCGTCGGAGATGTAGTCGCCGTTCAGATTAAGAGTCTCGATCACGTCGTACTCGGCGGGGCGGGTCAAGATCTGCTGCAGGAACGCATCCGCAATGACGTCTTTGACGATCAAGCCGTTCGGGAGCTTGCACCACGGGCCGCCCTCGACCTCGACCGCACCGTATTCACGTTTGGCGAGTTGGTAGCCCCAGTCCCGGAAGCCACCTTCGGTGTACTTCATGATGTTGCCCTTGTGCACCAGCGTCACGCTTTTCCGGCCATTCGCGAGCGCGTACTCGAGCGCGGCCCGCACCAACCTGGTCGTGCCCTCTTCCGAGACCGGCTTGACGCCGAGCGAGCTGGTTTCCGGAAACCGGATGTTCTTGACGCCCATCTCTTTGATCAGGAAGTCCCGGAGCTTCTTGACTTCCGGGGTGCCGGCTTGGAATTCGATCCCCGCGTAAATGTCCTCGGTGTTTTCCCGGAAGATGACCATCTCGACCTGCTCGGGGTGTTTGACCGGGGACGGCACCCCCTCGAACCAGCGCACCGGACGCACGCAGGCATAGAGGTCGAGTTGCTGGCGGAGGGCCACGTTGAGCGACCGGATCCCGCCGCCCACCGGCGTGGTCAGCGGCCCCTTGATGGCCACCAGATTCTCGCGAATGACGGCCAGCGTTTCCTCGGGAAGCCAGTTGTCGACCCGATTCTTGGCCTTCTCACCGGCGAGCACCTCACGCCAGACGATCCGCCGGGTGCCGCCGTAGGCTTTGGCGACGGCCGCGTCGAACAGATGTTGCGACGCCCGCCAGATGTCCGGGCCGGTGCCGTCGCCCTCGATGAACGGAATGATCGGGTCATTGGGAACTTGGAGCTTGCCCGCCACCATCCGAATCGGGGTGCCGCTTTGGTTTGCCGAGGATCCTGTCATGTTTCGCTATGCCCTAGTCGCTTCGATGTTGATGATGATCTCGACTTCGTCGCCGAGCATATTGACGCCTTCCACCAGTCGGTTCCACCGGAGGCCGTATTCGAGGCGGTTGATCTTGGTCGAGGCGGAAAATCCGATCTTCTGTTTGCCCGCTTCGGCCGGACCGAAGGTACCCCCGAATTCGCCCTGCAGCACCACGGACTTGGTCACCCCGCGAATCGTCAAGTCGCCGATGACCCGGAGGGCGGAGCCGGTGGCCTCGACCTTGGTGCTTTTGAAGGTGATCGTCGGGAAGCTGTCGACCGCAAGGAAATCAGCCGAACGAAGGTGAGTATCCCGGCGGTCATTCTTGGTGCTGATGCTCGCCGACTGGATTACGACCGCGACTGACCCGCCTGACAATTTGGCCGGGTCGGTCAAGATTTCGCCGGTCCATTGGGTAAAGGCTCCAGGAACCTTGGTCACGAAATGCCGGACTTTGAACGAGACCTCCGAGTGGACCGGGTCGACCGTCCACTTGACCGAATCAGCTTGGGAAACCGCCGGGCCGGTCGCGAGCGTTGCAACGGCAATCAACAGCAGCATTTCAGGTCCTCGCAGATTGGACGCATCACGGTCGTTCGATCGGCATCCGGACCGCATTGCCCCACTCGGTCCACGATCCGTCGTAGTTGCGAACATCAGCATAGCCGAGCAGGTAGGTCAGGACAAACCAGGTATGAGAGGAACGTTCCCCGATCCGGCAGTACGTCACCACGTCGTCGGTGGGCTTCAGTCCCTGCTCCCCCTCGTAGATCGCTCGCAGTTCTTCGGCGGTCTTGAAGACATGGGTGTCGGGATCGACGGCCCGGGCCCAGGGGACATTCTTGGCCCCCGGAATGTGGCCGCCGCGGATGGCGCCCTCATTCGGATAATCGGGCATGTGCATCCGTTCGCCGCGGTACTCCTCACCGCTCCGGACGTCGATCAATCGCCGGGCGGCCCGGACATGCACCAAGACATCATCCCGGAGGGCCCGAATCGGGGCGTCCTTGCGTTGCCCCACGATCAAGCTCCCGGGCGAGAGCGTCGGACGATCGGTGACCAGCGGCCGCCCTTCCTCGGCCCACCGCTGCCGGCCGCCATCCATGATCCGGAGCCGCTCGAGACCGTAGAGCCGGAAGACCCAGAACGCGTAGGTGGCCCACCAGTTGTTCCGGTCGCCATAGAACACAATGGTGGTGTCTTGGTCAATGCCCTTGGCTCGGAGGAGCTGCTGCATGGTCTCCGGCATCAGGTAGTCGCGGACGATCTGATCGTTGAGCTCGGTGACCCAATCGATCTTGGCCGCGCCCGGAATGTGGCCGGTTTCGTAAAGCAAGACATCTTCGTTCGATTCCAACAACCGGACCTTCGGATCGCCTAAGTGGTCCGCCACCCACTGGGTGCTGACCAGCGTTTCCGGTGCGGCATAACCTCTGGATTCAATTGGGGTTACGGTATTCATGATCGCTCTCGATCCTGGGACGGTCCCGGTATTACGACCGGGAAGGTCGGAATGTTAAGGGAGCGGCCCGCCGCCGAGAAGGTCGTCGAGAACCCGGTCGACGACCTCCGAGGTCTCACCCTCGACGACCCGGCGGAGCACATCGGCCGCTTCGAGCCCGAGATTGTCGGGGTGTTTTCGGTCTTTGGCAAAGCGGACGATCAGGCCAAGGAATATCATGCCCTGGGGCGTGGGCTCAGGGGAGTCGGCCTGGGTGGTCGCCTCGAAGCTCGGCACCGACGCGGCCCACGGCTCCTCCGGTTCGCCCTGACGCTCCCCGGCCACCTCAACGAGCGCAAACAGCCGGCATTGGAGGCCGGGTGCTTCCTCTTTGGCCGCCAACACCAGCTGGGCCGGCTCTCTGAACAAGCCCTTGCCCTCGATGAACGCCGCGACTTCCTCGGGAACGGCACACCGGGCAATCAGCCGCTCGTCGAGGTAGGTCGCGAGCCCGACCAGGTCGGCGGGGACCCGTTCATCGGCAATCCGCCGGACCGCGATGGGCAGGGGGCGGTCGGTGGCGGCGACCACGACCTCGGATTCGGATTCGGATTCAGACATGACGAGTGAATCTAAGTTGGTCGCCAGCGGTTGACGGGTGGGCCGGCCAGTCTACTATCCGGCCATGATTGAAAATCCGTCCGTTCGGGCTCTGGGCTCGTCGGGTCTGGACCGGGCAACCGGAATTCTGGCCGCCGCCCTCCTTGGCATCGGGGCGGTGGCCGTGGTGCTGGCGGTGCTGCCTTCGGCCCTGTTCGACCTTGACCGGTTCACGGTGCCGAAAGAGTTGGCGTTGCTGGTGACCGGGTTGCTGGCCGGCGTCATGGTGTTGCTTCGGGCCGATCGGATCGAACTGGGCATGGCTGAGCTCGGGCTGGCTGGATTCTCCTTGTTGAGCGTCGCCAGTGCCGTCGCGGCCACCAACCGGTGGATTTCCTTTCGGGCACTCGGGGTCACCGTCGGGGGCCTGGCGGTCTTCTTCGTGGCCCGCATCATCGCCGGCCGCTTGGGCCGGGGCGCGGTGGTGGTTCCCCTCCTCGTGGCGGTCGTGGTGGCGGGGTCGACCGGACTGTTCCAAGCCTACGGCTGGTCCTCCAACGTCCTGGCCGATACGCGGGCGCCGGGAGGCACCCTCGGCAACCGCAACTTCATGGCCCACCTGATGGTGCTCGGACTGCCCCTGGCCGGGTGGTTGGTGGCCTCGGCGCGCGGCCGGCTGGCCGGGGGCTTTGGGGGGATGGCGATCGCCGTCATGATCGCGGCGACGGTCCTGTCCCGGTCGCGCGCAGCCTGGGTCGGCGCGGGGACCGTGGTGGTGGTGGCCTCGCTCGCGGCGCTGGTGACTCGGGGCGGCCCACCCCGGATCTCGCGGCGGCGGCTCACCGGACTGGTGCTGGCCGGAGGATTGGGCGCCCTGGCGGCGCTGGTGGTCCCCAACCATTTGGAATGGCGCTCCTCGTCACCGTACCGCGACTCGTTCCGCGATGTCCTCAACTACCGCGAGGGGTCCGGGCGAGGGCGCCTGATCCAGTATCAGAACAGCCTGGAGTTGGTCCGGCAAGATCCCTTCTTCGGCACCGGGCCCGGAAACTGGCTGGTGAAGTATCCGCTGGTCACGACGCCTAACGACCCGTCATTCGACCACGACGACCCGATTCCGACCAATCCCTGGCCGTCGAGCGATTGGATCGCCCTGGTGGTGGAGCGAGGCCCGCTCGGGGCCGGGTTGTGGCTGGTGACCGGCCTGGCCTTCGGATTGGTGGCGATCCGGCGGGCCCGGGACCCCGACCATGGCGCGGCGGCCATCGCCGGCCTCGCGCTCTTGGCCGGGGCGGCGGTCGAGGGGCTGTTCGATGCGGTGTTCTTGCTGGCGCCACCGACGATGGTGGTGATGGCCGGGATCGGCGCGTTGCTGCCGGCCACGCGGCCGGTCCGCCATCTGGCGATTGCCGGCCGACGGCTCCGCTCGCTCGGGTGGTTTGTGCTGGTGACGGGTGGTCTGGCCGCCAAGAGCGGAGGCCAAGCCGCCACCATCCTGTCGGCGGGGAATGGATGGTCGCCGAGGGAAATGGAAGCCGCGATCCGGTACGATCCGGGGAATTACCGGCTGCACTTGCTGCTGGCGGCACGAACCGGATGTCCGGCGGCACTGCAGCACGCCCTGGTCGCCAAGCGGGCCCTGCCCTTCCACCCGGCGCCGGTCCGCCTCCTCCGGCGGTGCCGCTAACGCTCGATCGGGGTATCGTCGCGAGCGCCCCACTCGGCCCACGAGCCATCGTACACGGCGTAGTCGTGATGGCCCACGACCTCGAGCGCGAGGGCAACGACGCACGCGGTGGCCCCCGATCCGCACGACGCCACCACCGGCCGGCCGAGGTCCACGCCCGCGGCCCGAAACCGCTGCTCGAGGTCCGGTTTGGCCAGCAGCAACCCATCCGGCCCCACCAGGCTCGCGAACGGCAGGTTACGCGCCCCGGGGACGTGCCCAAGACGAAGCCCGGGACGGGGCTCCGGGTCGCGCCCCTCGAACCGCCCTGCGGCCCGGGCGTCGACCAGGGTGACCTCTTCCCCGCCGACCAGCGCCAACACGGCGCCGAGGTCTTTCACCAACGCCCCGTGCCAGTCGACCGAGTGGGGCACCGGCACCGGTGCCACGGAACCGGATTCGGTCGGCCGGGACTCGGCGCGCCACTTGGCGAGCCCGCCGTCGAGCACGGCCACCGACCGGTGGCCCAGCACTTTGAGATGCCACCAGACCCTCGGGGCGGTCATCTGGATGCCGGAGCCGTCATAGACGACCACGGCATCATCGTCGCCGATGCCGAGGGCCCCGACCTGGGCACCCGCGACCGCGGGGTCCGGCAACATGTGGGGTAACGGGCTGGCCGGGTCGGCCAGTTGATCGAGGTCCCAGAACACCGCGCTGGGAATGTGGTGGGCCAGGTACTCGGCCTCCGGATCTCGCGCCATGGCCGGCAGGTACCAGGACGCGTCGACGACCAGGAGGCCGGGTTGTCCAAGGCGAGCGGCCAACCATTCGGTACTGACGAGCGGGCCGGGCAGCGTCGGGCTCATCGGTCGGGCTCCAGGTAGATTGGGGCGTGCTCAACCAATTTGGCCCGGCTTCATGACGATCGACAAGTTGATCCAGCGATTCGGGGCCGCCGACCGAGGCACCCGGCTCGACGCCCTCCTCGACGCCTCCAAGAAACTCCCGGAGTTGCCCGACCGGTTCCGGGACGACCGGGATCGCGAGGCCCATCGGATCGCCGAGTGCCAAACGCCGGTTTTTTTGTGGCTCGAGCGCGAGGGCGACTTGGTTCGGCTCCACGCCGACGTGCCCCGCGAGTCGCCGACCGTGCGGGGCTTTCTCTCGCTCTTGGTCCGGGCGCTCGACGGCCGGCCGGTGACGGATGCCGCGAGCCTGCCGGTCGACCTGCTCCACTTGATGAAGCTCGACGAGGCCCTTGGCATGATGCGGACGCAGGGTCTCAGTGCGATCGTGCAGCGGGTTCGCCGGGCGGCCGGGGCGCTATGACGGGTGCCGAGGCCGAACCCGCCGGGGTCGGCATGGTCGGTTTCTGGTTCCTCGTTTTGTTCGGCGGAGTGATTCCCTGGGCCGCGTGGCGGAGCCGCAGCCGACTGGCAACCGCCGCACTGCCTCCCAAAAAGCGCTACCTGGCCGGCGTCATTGTTCAGCAGTTGGCGCTGACCGGATTGTCGCTGGCGACCGCGTGGTCCCTCGGCATCCCGCTCTTCGCGCCGTATTTCCCAACGGTTAGCCACGGGCTAGCCGCCCTCGCGGTCTTGGCCACGGCCACGGCGGTGTTTCTCGGATGGCCCGAGTGGCGGCGGCAGGCGGCCCGGGGGGACCGGCGGGTCCAGTTGATCGCACCGATCGATGCGACCGACCATGCGCTCTGGACGGCGGTATCGGTTCTAGCCGGCATCGGCGAAGAAATCACGTATCGGGGGGTGTTGTTCTGGATCGGGTACCAGATGACCGGGTCGGCGGCGGCAAGTGTGGCCATTGCCGCCGCGATCTTCGGGGTTTCCCATCTGGTCCAGGGGTGGCCGGCCGTTGTGGTGATCACGGGCTTCGCGGTGGCGTTCCACGGGCTCGTGATGGTGACCGGCTCTTTGTATCCGGCGATGGTCGTTCACATTCTCTACGACCTGATCGCCGGCGTCAGCTACGGGCGCTACGTCCGGGCGTTGGCCCGCTCGAACTCCTTCATGAACTCGACCAACGCGACGACGCTCGAGCGGGGGCAGGCGTTGTAGATACTGGCCCGCATGCCGCCGGCCGAGCGGTGCCCCTTGAGGCCGGCCAAGCCGTTCTTTTCAGCCGCGGCGCAAAACTGATTCTCCAACTCTTCGGTCGGCGCCCGGAAGCAGACATTCATCAGCGACCGGCTCCCGGCGGCCACGGTGCCCCGGAAGAACGCCGACTGATCGATAAAGTCATAGAGCAACTTGGCTTTTTCCTCGTTCCGCTCGGCCATTGCGGTCAAGCCGCCGGTTTCGGCGATCCACTTGAGGACTTGGCCAACCATGTAGATCGCCATGGTCGGTGGCGTGTTGTGGAGCGACTTCTCCTTGGCGTAGGTCCGGTACTGCATCATGGTCGGGATGCCGGACGGCCCGACCTCGGTCAAGTCGTCGCGCACGATGACGACGACGATACCCGAGGGACCAAGATTCTTCTGGGCGCCGGCGTAGATGAGGCCGTACTTGGCGACGTCGATTGGCCGGCTGAACATGTCACTCGAAGTGTCGGCAATCAGCGAGGCGCCGGCCGGAACCGCGGGCTCGGTGCGCCACTGGGTGCCGTAGATCGTGTTGTTGGTGGTCAGGTGGACATACGCCGGATTGTCGGAGTAGCGGATAACATCGGCCGGCGGAATTTCGGTGAAATTCGAACCTTTGCCAGACACCGCCTCATGGGTGGCCCCGAATTTCTTGGCCTCTTTCACGGCCTTTTCCGACCAGACACCGGTAATCAAGTAGTCGGCGGTCCGGCCGGCGGGCAGCAGGTTCATCGGGACCATGGCGAACTGCTGGGTGGCGCCGCCCTGGATGAACAGGACCCGGTAGTTGTCGGGAATCCCCGCCAGCTTTCGGGCATCGTCTTCGGCCTCGGCGATGATCTTCTCGAAGACCTTGCCCCGGTGGCTGTGCTCCATGATGCCCATACCGGAGCCGGCGACGTTCCAGACGTCCCGTTGCGCCGCTTTGAGCACCGATTCCGGCAGGACGCCGGGACCCGCATTGAAATTGTGGACCCGTTCCATACTACCGCCTTATCTCGGTCAAATCGACACTGATGACATTGGGGTTCCCGCCCTTGATGTCATCGATGGCATGTTGGCTGGGCAACCCGGTGACATGGACCCGGGCGCTAGCCGCCTCCGATCCATGATAGGCGATGTTCTCGACCTCTTCGACATTGATCTTTTCGTCATAGAGCACTCGGAACACATGGGCCAAGACACCCGGTTTGTTCTGGTGCCGAACCGACAGCACGTGGGTGGCCGAACTCTTGGCCAGCCGGTTCACGCAGTGGAGCGCGACGCCCGATTTGGTAAACTGTTGGACGATCCGGATGACCTCGTGGGCAATCGCGGTCTGGGCCTGATCGGTGGAGGCACCGATGTGATGGGTTCCGTAGACCCCGGCCGATTTCGCCAGCACCGAGTCGAATTGCGCCTTCGAGGTCCCGGGCTCGCCTTGGTACACATCGAGGCCGCACCGAATCCCCTTGGCGGCCATGGCGTCGAGCAGCGCCGCCTCGTCCACCACCGAACCCCGGGACGTGTTGATCAGGTAGGCGCCCGGCCGCATGGCCCCGAGGAACTCGGCGTTGACCAAGTGCTTGGTCTCCGGAGTCGAGGCGACGTTGACGGTCACCGCATCGGCGTGCCGGGCCACGTCGAGTGGCGTCTCGGCGTAGTCAATGCCGAGTTCAAGGCAGTCCTGGAGTGTGAGCTGGCGGGACCAGGCGATGACTTTCATGCCGAACGACAGCGCCCGCTTGGCGATTTCGCGACCGATCTGGCCGAGGCCGACAATGCCAAGCGTCCGCCCGTAGAGGCCGCGGGCCTTCGAGTACTCGCCCTTGTTCCACTCGCCCCGGCGGAGCTCGATGACCTGATCGGCCACCCGGCGGTCCAGCGACAGGAGCAGCGCCATGACCAGCTCGGCGACCGCGATCGAGTTTTTTCCGGGACAGTTCGACACGAAGATGCCGAGCCGGGAGGCGGCGGCCACGTCGATGGTGTCGATGCCGGCGCCGGCCCGGATGACCAACGCGTGGCGAGGCGCCTTTTTCATGGCGTCCTCGCCGACCTTCTTGCTCCGGACAATCAGAATGTTGGGATCGACCTCATGGAGCACATCACCCAGTTCGTCGGGCGTAAGGTCCGGCCTGACGACCACGTCGAGTCCCAAGTCTTTCAATCCATCGATGCCGACCTTGTCGAATTTGTCGGCAATAAGCACGCGTGTCATAACCCGCAGTTCTGGTCAGTCGAGGGTGTGAACAAAGAGGCCGCTTTTCAGTTTCGGCTCAAACCAGGTGGTCTTGGGCGGCATGATGCCGCCGCCGTCGGACACCAGCATGACTTGCTCGATCCGGACGGGATATAAGGCAAACCCGATGGCCATCTCGCCGGAGTCGACCCGGCGTTCCAGTTCCGCCGTGCCCCGGATGCCGCCGACAAAGTCGATCCGTTTGTCGGCCCGGATGTCGCCGATGCCGAGGATCGGTTCGAGGATCCGGTCATAGAGCAATTCGGCATCGAGCGATTTGATCGGATCCTGCGGATTGATCGACTCCGCCGGGAGTTCGAGGCGGTACCACCGCCCGCCCAGATAGATCCCGAAGACCCACTGGCGGTCCGGGGCCGGCTGGGTGGTTTCGGACAGGGAGCCGACTTGCCGGAGCCGGTCGAGCACCTGCTCCGCCGACAGGCCGTTCAGATCACGAACCACCCGGTTGTAGGCCATGATCTCGAGCTGATTGGCCGGAAACAGCACGGCCAGAAACCAGTTGTACTCTTCGAGTCCGGTGTGGCGCGGATTCCAGCCCTTCCGCTCATTGCCGGCCCGCCAGGCGCTGGCGGAGCGGTGATGACCGTCGGCCACGTAGGCGGCCCCGATCCGCCGGAAGGCGTCGAGATAGGTATCCGCATTCCGGATGACCCAGACCCGGTGGCGGACACCGTCCGTGGTGAAGTTATAGATCGGCTTGGCCCGCATTTCGTCGGCGGCGAGCCGGTCGAGATACGGCTGGCCCGGGTACGTCAGGAACACCGGTTCGGCGTTGGCGTTGAGGGTGAGCACGTGCCGGGTGCGATCATCCTCTTTGTCCTTCCGGGTCCGTTCGTGCTTTTTGATGACGTCCTGCTCGTAGTCCTCGATATGAACGCAACCGACGACGCCGACCTG
>JANPEL010000345.1:0-4355 GCA_031431925.1 Gemmatimonadota bacterium
CCGATCAACACCGGAAGCCCCCCGGCTCGCGCCTCCGTGAGGTCAGCGGGGTCCGGTCCCATCCCGGTTTCCGTGCCCGTCACAATGACGGCGTCGGCACCCGCCGCGGCCGCTTCGCGGCTCGATTGGCTGATCGGCTTCGGGCCATCGGCCGGCGTACTGTACTTCACTTGCAGGTCGGCAAAGATCAGAACCGATTCAGCCAGGATCTTCTTCCGATAGGCAAGGACGGCCGCGGGCTCGGGCTCGATGACGCCGAGTTTGCTCTGCACTCGATCGACAAAGAAATCGAGCCGGATGAACCGCGCGCCGGTTGCGGCGGCCACCGCCAACGACGCCCGCCAGTCGTTCAGGAGGACTTCGATGCCAACCGGGACCCGAGCCCGGCCCACCACTTCCCGGGTGACGCGGGTCATGGCCGCAACGATCTCGGCGCCGGCTACCAGAGTATGGGGTTGGTCGAAGTCGTTCTCGACCAGCACCCCATCGACCCCGCCCTGTTCCAAGGCCGCAAGGTCGGCGAGGGCGGCCTCGATCAACGAGTCCATGGAGGAAAACGCGGGATAACCGGGGAGCGGCGGCAACGCGATCATCCCGATCAGCGGCCTCGGTCGCGGAAACAATTCGATAAATCGAGTCATGGCCGCATCCCTACACTCCCGTCGCTCCAACCTGCCGAATGACCTCGCCGGCCCGGGTCGCTCCCGCGACGAGTGCTCCCGCCACGTCCCCACTCGCAAAGTACTCGATCACGAACCCGGCCTGGAAGGCATCCCCGCACCCAGTCGTGTCAACCAACTCGGCCCGAGGAACCGCCACCGCGCCCGCCTCGAACCGGGCCCCACCAACCAACGCGCTGCTGCCGGCCGCCCCATGGGTGACCACGAGAACGGTTCGGGTGTCTCGCGAATACCCGAGCAGCGACTCGACCGCGTCCGGGCCTGCACTCAAGAACACGACATCGGCGTGGCCTAGGATCGGCTCGATCCCGGCAAACCTCGGACCCAGGTCACCTCCGTCGAGCAGGTCAACCACTCGTTTGACGCCCGGGCCCGCCGCGTTCATCGCCGGCCAGAAGAGGTGCTCGACCTGGCGAAAGTAGGGCGTCGCCACGAGGTCTGCCGATGCGATGAATCCGCAATCGACGGCCGAGAGTCGAAAGGTGGCCAGGACCCCAGGATCGTAGCCACCGGGCGGGAAGATTCGCTCTCCACCCGGGCCGAGCCGAATCGCCTGAGTTGGGGTTGCCCCCGGCAGAACATGGAGCCGGGACCCATCGACCCCTTCGCGGGCCAGCTTGGCGCGGATCAAGCCGGCCGCCGGATCGGTTCCGACCCCGCCGATCAGCGCCACGTCACGGACGCCCGCCCGCCGACAGTTGACCGCGAAATTGAGGGAAATACCCCCGACCGTCTCCACCCCGCGGTCCAGATGCCGATCGATGGTGCACTCGCCAACGGCGACGATCTTCACGCCAGCCTCCTCGGTGACGGTGAACATACTGGATCTGTCCGCCGGTTGTCCTCTAACCCGGACACGTGGCAGTCTCCGGCCCGCGACTGTTCCGTTGAAATCCATGCCCCACAAGTGGTTAGGCAAGGCGGTGGCAATGGCACGCCCTCTGCCCTCAAGCGTTGCCGTCCCCCCTCGACGAGATGACAATGCGGTATTGGCTTGGCTGCCTGCTCCTGGCCGGATGCGAAACCGGACCCTTCGATCGAAGCATCGATCTCGACGCCCCAACCCATCTCACCTATACCGTGGAACCCAGTGGCACCCCCGGCGATCCCGCCGGTCTGGTCCTCCGGTGGGACCAAACCAACGATCCCGACGTGGAAGGCTGGAATGTCTATGCCCGGAGCGCAACCGGGAGTCCGTGGGCGTTCCGCGCCTCAACCAACTCGAACAGCTTTCACGACAACGGCCGGCCGGAACTCGAGTACTACGTCACCGCCTACGGCCCGGGCAACTCGGAAAGCCCGGCCAGCAACGCCGTTCTGATCGACGAGCGGCTGACCCTGGTCCGCCCGAACACGCTCACCAGCATCACGCTCAACAGCGCGGTGGCCCTGGTTTGGTCCGACAACAGTTACCAGACCTCGCCCCAGGGCTTCTCGTACTATCGCGTCTATGGCGCCTCGTATGACCTCAATGCCAACCGCTGCGCCGCCGCGTGGCAGCTCGAAGGCACCACCGTCGCCCCCGAATTCCGGGTGGCGGCGCTGCCGAACGGGGTGCCCCGGTGCTTTGCCGTCTCCGCGATTTCGATCGAAGGCTTCGAGAGCCTCTGGTCGCCGACCCAAGCCGACACCCCGCGACCCGACGCCCGGAACCTCGTGCTGACCACCCGGCAATCGACCGACGCCACGGCCGGCTTCCGGTTCTGGCGTGACGCCAACAACAACGGCAAGGCCGATCCCGCCGAACTCGGCCGGGTGGGGACGGGCGGTGCCGCTGATCTCGACTTCTCGGTCGATCGGGATGGAGCCGGACGGATCTACCTCACCCCAATCCGAACGGGAACCACCGTGGCGCTCTATGGCAATCGCCCGATCGGCGATCTCACCGAGATCGATGTGGCCCCAACCACCGGCTACGCCCGCGCCCCGATCGAGGCCGTGCCCGGGTGGGGGTATGTGTTTCAGATGAACGGGGGCGACGCGTTCTTCCGCTACGGCGCCCTCCGGGTGAGCCACGTCGGGCGCGACCTGATCATTCTCGATTGGGCGTTTCAAATCGACCCAGGGAACCCGGAGCTCGGCCGGGAGGTGGCTCCATAGCGGTGCGGCAAGGGGGTCGACTTGGCTAGCTTTGGGCCGACCCCAACCCGATACCGCCATGACCGATCGCAACCACCATGAACTCCGAATCCTCAGAACCTACGGACTGATCACGACGCTCCTGCTCACCGTCTTCTCGGTCAGCGCCTTCAAACAGACCCAGAAAGCCAAGTTCACCGAGATCGATGTCGAACGGATCAACATCGTCGAGCCGAACGGCCACTACCGGATGGTCCTCTCGAACCGGCCCCGCTCGATCGGCCCGATCGCCTATGGCAAACCGTTCGGGTATCCAGGCGGCAGCCGGCCCGGGATCATCTTTTTCAACGACGAGGGCACCGAAAACGGTGGACTGACGTTTTACGGCAAGACCGAGAACGGCAAGTTCACCTCGGGTGTCCACATGTCATTCGACCAGTACAACCAGGATCAGGTGGTGGTCCTTCAATACATCGACGAGAACGGCACCCGTCGAACCGGCCTGACGTTCTCCGACCGAGCCGACGTCCCGATCATGGAGGTGGTGGCGCAGATGGACTCGGTCAACAAAATGCCCGACGGCCCAGCCAAGGTTGACGCCCGGGCCAAGCTACTCGAGCCGAAGAACGGAGTGCCCATGTACGCCGAGCGCGTCTACGTCGGCCGGAACCGAGCCAAAGCCGCGGTGCTCAACCTATCCGACCGGGAGGGCAAGCCGCGGATCCGACTCCAGGTCGACTCGCTCGGCGTCGCGAGCCTCGAGTTCCTTGACGCCGCAGGCAAGGTCGTCAGTCGGCTGCCGAATTAGAAACTCGGCGCTCGGCGCTCGGCACTCGGCGCTAGCGGGGTGGGACGGGAGTCGTGCGCTCGGACACTTGGGCGGAGAAGAAGTAGCCGAGCGGGTAGTGGGTTTGGTTGGTTCGGTTCGACATGTTACCGCGGACCGATGCGGGGGGGGTTGAAAACGGGCCGCCTCCGCCGGTGGTCTGCTCGAAGAGTGCGGTGTAGTACCGAAAGCCGCCTTCCGAGAGAGCGACCTGGCGCAGGGTGACCTGCTGGCCCGGTTCGACCACCTCTTCGTCGTAGGGTTGGTACCCGATCACTCGGCCGCCGTCGTAGAACCGATCGTCGCTGATGATCCGAAATTGGTTCCCGGGATCGGTATTGAGCCGAGGCTTCCCGTCGACGACGAGTTCCCAGAGGTAGTAGTTCTTGGTGCCGGCCGGATCGGCGTAGTCGATCAAGGCCCGAAAGCCGGAATCGCCTTGGGCCAAGCCCTTCTCCCGATAGATGAAGTAGAGCGAGTCGATCGGGGCCACCGCATTCAGTTGGTGCGAACCTTCGTAGCGCTCCCCTTGGTAATCGATGGTCAGGGTGTACCGGGCCCCAATGACCGGCACCAGCCCGTCCCGCAGATAGACCCCGGGATCAGTGGCCGACTCGGCAAACCCAAAGCTCCGACCCGCATCGTCAGCCACTCGCACCACGGCACCGCGCGCCGCTGGAGGCGGCGCCGAACTCTGGTACGCGTCGGTGGTGGTCAGTCGAATCCGCTGCCGGGCCACCGGGTCGTTGTCACGCAACTCGATTCGGCCC
>JANPEL010000346.1:0-2580 GCA_031431925.1 Gemmatimonadota bacterium
CCCATCGTCGTGTGCTTGGTTTCTTCCCCCAGGCCGAACACCACCACCAGCGATCCGCCGACGGAACTGCTCCGGTGCTCAGCGAAGTCGAGTGCGGCCAAGAGCATCGACGCCACCGAGGCCTTGGCGTCGCCGGAGCCCCGCCCATAGAGCCGGTCGCCCTCGATCACCGGGGTGAAGGGATCCCGGGTCCATCCTTCGCCCGGTGGCACGACGTCAAGATGGGAAATGAAGGCCAACGTCCGGCCCGGCCGCCCGGTGTCGACCACGACTTTGACCCCGGTCTCATCCCGCACCACATCGAGCCCGAAGCCGGCCGCGATCCGCTCGACCAACCGGGCCACGGCGTCCTCGTCACCACTGACCGAGGGGCAGGCCACCAACGCCTTCAGGAGCTCGACTTCATTCCGCAAGTTCGGCCCCGACGTAGGTCGCCTTTTCCTTCTTGCCGACGATCATCGTGCCGGCCCCCGACCCCGTGAAGACTTCCTGCAACAACGAATCGGTGGCCCGTCCATCGATGATGTGGGTCCGCTCGACGCCGCCGGTCGCGGCCCGAATGCAGGCCTCAACCTTGGGCCGCATGCCGCCGGCCAGAGCGCCTGCTTCCATCAACTGGGTCAGATCGTCCGGATCGGCGAACGTGACGAGCGACGACGGGTCGTTCCGGTCGCGGAGGACACCTGCGACTCCGGTCAAGAAGATCAGCTTCTGCGCTTTCAAGTCGACCGCGATCCGCTCCGCGACCGTGTCGGCGTTGACGTTGAAGACATGACCGTCGCGGTCGCCGGCCAGCGAACAGATCACCGGGACGAACCGCTGATCGAGCAGCGTGGTGAGCACCCGGCCATCGACCTGTTCGATCTCGCCGACGTGTCCGTAGTCGACGATCCGGGTGATCCCGGCATCGTCCTTGACCGCCATGGGCGGCCGCCTGGTGGCTGAGAGCAAGTCGGCGTCGACACCGCTCAGACCGACGGCCTGAACCCCATGCCGGCGCAGCGCGCAAAGCAAGTCGAGATTGACGGTGCCGGCAAAAACCATCTTCGCGACTTCGAGGGCCGCATCATCGGTGACCCGGCGGCCGGCCACGATCTCGGGCTCCTGCCCAAGCCGGCGAGAGAGGGCCGTCGCTTGGGGCCCGCCGCCATGCACGATGACGATCCGGATCCCAAGACTGTGCAGCAGTCCCAATTGGGCCGACACTTGGTCAAGGCCGTGCGCATCGGCCACCACGTCGCCCCCGACCTTGACGACGAACACGTGGTCGCGGTACGCGCGGACATACCGGAGCGCGCCCTTCAGGCTCGCCAAGGGACGGGCCACTTCATGAGGCGACATCTATTTCCTTCCGATCAGGTCAAGCAGCAACGCCCGCTGGACGTGCAGCCGGTTTTCGGCTTGGTCAATGACGACCGAACAGTGGCCATCGAGAACCGCGTCATCGATCTCGACATTCCGGCGAACCGGAAGGCAGTGCATCACGATCCCCTTGCCCGCTTTGGTGGCTTTGAGGAGGTCGGTGGTCATCTTCCACCCGCGCAACCCAGCCCGGAACGCTTTCTCCTCCTCCGGTTTGCCGAAGTGCTGCAACGACCCCCACGACTTCACGTAGACCGCATCGGCCCCGACCATGGCGTCGGTCTGCGACTGCGCCAGGGTGACTCGTCCCCCGGCTGCGGCGGCCTGCTGATAGATCGTCGCCATGTCTTCGGCGTCGAGGTCGAATCCCGGCGGCCGGGCGATCACGACGTCCATGCCTAACTGCGCTGCCGCGATGGCCGCGCTGGCCGGGACCGCCGTCGGCAGCGCCTTCGGATGCCAGGCCCAGCTCAGCACGAACTTCTTGCCCTTCGGTTCGCCCAGTTTTTCCTGAAGGGTCAGCGCGTCCGCCAGCCCCTGGCAGGGATGCCGGCGGGCCGACTCGAGGTTGATCACCGATTTTTCGCTGTACGCCGCGAAGTCCTTGATGACCCGGTCCTGGCGTTCCCGAACCCACTCGGTGCCCTTGGGGAACACCCGGACGCCGATGACATCGGCGTAGCGACCCAACACCCGGGAGGTTTCGATCAAGTGCTCGACCGCAGTGCCTTCCATCACGGCACCCAGTTCGGTTTCCAGACTCCAACTGCCCCGGCCCGGCTCCAGCACGATCATATGCCCGCCATGCATGAACATCGCCGACTCGAAACTGGCCCGGGTCCGAAGACTCGGATCCATGAAGGCGGCCGCCATGATCTTCCCCTCGAGGCCGCCTTTCACCTCGCCCCGTTTGACCCGGGCGGCGAGGTCGAGCATCGAGTGGAAGCCGTCGGCGCCGAGATCTTCGGTCGCCAGGAAATCACGTTTTCTCATGAGAGGGCCCGACGCAAGGCGTCGACGACAAGGTTCGCTTCGGTACGGGAAAAGGACAGCGGCGGCATCAGCCGGAGAACATTGGGATCACTGGACGTGCCGGTCAGGACCCGGGACTCGAACAGCTTCCGTTGGACGTCGGCGGCCGGCCGGTCGAGCCGGAGGCCGAGGAGGAGACCCCGGCCGCTGATATCGGTCACACCGGCGATCCGGCTCACCGCCCGG
>JANPEL010000347.1:0-4276 GCA_031431925.1 Gemmatimonadota bacterium
GGGGCACGCTCAGGACGGGCTCGGTTGCGGCCGCGAAGCTGAAGGTGGCATACATACCCGGCTTGAGCGTGAGACCGGGGTTCGGCAGAGTGACTCGAACTCGCGCCGTTCTCGTTTCCGGGTTGATCGTTGGATAGATATAGCTGATCCGGCCGGTTCGGGGGCCGCCGGGGAGGGCCGGGAACTCGGCAACGACATCCCTGCCCAGGCGGACGGAGGGAAGGTCGCGCTCGAAGACTTCCCCGTCGAGCCAGACCGTGCTCAAATCGGCGACCTGATAGATGGCTTCCCCGGCCATGATTCGTTGTCCGGCCAGGATGGCTTTCTCGATCACCACGCCGTTTACCGGCGACCGGAAGGTGATGGTCTTCCGGATCACCCCCGTCTCCTCGATCTGGCGCACCTCGTCCGGTGGCACTTCCCAATAGAGCAGTCTCCGGCGGGCGGATTCGAGCAGGTCGTCGGAGTTCCGGACCGCATCGGCGGTCCCGGCGGCGACGTCGCTGCGGAGCCGTTTGGCCAGCAGCAACTCCTGCTGGGCGGCCACCAGCATCGGCGAATAGAGCGCGAAGAGCGGGTCACCGATGCGCACGGCTTGTCCGGAGAAGTTCACGTACAGCTGGTCGACCCACCCATCCACACGGGTGGTCACCGACTTGAGCCGGGTCTCGTCGTAGCTCAGGATCGCGACGGTGCGGACCACCCGCCCAAGAGGGCCCAACTGGACCGGGGCATAGGTCACTCCGATGCGGCGGGCCGCCTCGGTCGAGAGCATGACGGCGCGGGCGCTGTCGGAGGTCGGGGCTGCCCCATGGCTATGGACGGCCGCTTCGGCACCGGGTGCTGACCGCTCTGCGAAGTACCAGGCAAGAGACCCGGCTGCCCCGAGCACGGCGGCGAAGATCAGGATCCCGCGGAGGCGCGCGCCTCGTCGGAGCGTCGTCATCGTCCTTCTCCTGGTGGGGTCGAGTCGATCCGCTCGGGGTCGAAGAGGGGCCGTCCGAGGAGCATTTCGAGTTCGGCGAGTGCCGTGCCCTCGTCGGCCTCGAGCTGGAAGACCTGTTGGCGGTAGCGGTTGACCGTCATTTGAGCGTCGAGCAGCATCGGCAGATCGACCTCCCCGACTTGGTACGCGGAAAGGGTGGAGTTGACCGTGGCAAGAGCCTGGGGCAGAATCGTAGTCTGGTACAGGGCCCGGAGATCGCGACTCCGTCGGAGGGCCGCCACCAGTTCACCGAGGCGGCCCCGGGTCTCGGCCCGCATCGAGCCGAGCTCCGCCTCGGCACCAAGCCGCATCGCGTCGGCTTCCTGACGCATCTTGAATTGGCGGCGGCCGGCCCAGATCGGAACCGAGAAGCCAACCATCAGGCTGAGCATCCGATCGGTGCCGCCCGGCATCGGCCGTTGGCCGTAGATCGCGCCGAGTTGGAGATCAGGCCAAATCTCCCGGTCGGCGCGGCGCCGGGCAGCGATAGAGGCCTCGACCTCCAAGGCCCCCGCAGTCAGCATCGGCCGCCCCGTCAGGGCCAGCCCCTCGAGCGAGTCGCGCGCCGCCAGGTCGCGAGGGAACGACGGGAGAACCGGCGGGGGGACCGGGGTATCTGACGGCCAGTCGAGGAGGGTGTTCAACCGGGCCGCCGCCCCTTCACGCATTGCCCGCATTCGAATGATCTCTTCGGTCATCCGGTCAACTTCGACCTGGGCTCGCAAAACGTCGGCTTGTCGGCCCTGCCCGACCGAATACATCGTCCGCGCCGTCGTCCCGATGTCCCGAAGGAGCCCCTGCGTGGTCACGGCCACGGAAATGCTTTGGTCGATCTGGTACAGCTCATAGAACACCATGGCGGCGCGGGCCCGGAGCTCCCAGATCAAATCGGCTGCCCGGGCGGTCGCGGCCCCGGCCTGAGCCGTTGCCACCCGGCCGGCCAAGCCCCGTTGGCCGGCAATTGGGAGCATCTGCATTAGTTGAACCTGGTTCATGCCAAGCGGGTCCTGGAGGCCGAAGCCGGGGAGATTCCGATTCATCAGGCCGAGTTGAAGCTGCGGGTCAGCGAGGGTCTTGGCCGGATCGATCCGAGCCTTGGCCGCGGCGGCCATTTGGCGGGCGGCCTCCAGGCGGGGGCTTCGGGCTTCGAGAGTCTGAAACACCTCGGCGAGTCTAAGGCGGGGCGGCGCCCGGTCACTTGGCGCCTGAGCCGTCAGTGGAGCCGCCAAGGACCGGGACCAGATCAGTGCGATGCTCACGAAGCGCCCGGCCGCTTTCAACACGACGTTCCTCCTTGCCAACGAGAATGGCGCCACCCTGGAGTTGCAGGAACCGGCCTGAAAGCTAGGGGGACGGCGCTGAATCCGAATTGAGGGTCAAGTTAACGTTCTTTGAACTGGGGAGGGGGGCATTGATTCGAGGCCGGCGTCCGTCGGTGAGCCGTGCCCATTTGAGCGGGTCGGCGCCTACCCGAGTGAACGCGTTCCCGAGCTCCGGACATGCGGCGGCTTGATCCACCACGGTCGCCCGTTTGGCGACGGCCGCGGGTCACCCGAAATCGATGCGGTGCGCGCGGCGTCACGCCAGATGTCACGCGGGTCGGCAGGGCGTTTCTTGAACGTCTTCACTGGATAGTTCATGGTGTCTTTCTCGCAACGCGGGGCTTGGCGTCGACCGGCCGCGCCGACAGTGCGGCACAGTGCTTGACGATCTCGCTCGCTTCGTCGGCGACCCTCTTGGGGTCCGGCGATGCGGCGTTCACTGCTGATTCCAGCGCCGTGAGATCCTCGCCCAATTCGGCCATCCGGGTCTCCATGTGTTGCATCCTGGGCGGCTTCGCCTGGTCACCTTTTACTTCACGTCCGCCATCAGCCGCCGCATTCGGTCCAGGTGAGCTCGCATCCGGTCGCCAAGGGCGGATCCCGACATGCCCGGCATCTGCCCGAGGTCCTGCCGCACCGAGTCGGCCAGGCTCGACCAGGCCGATCCAGCCGGCATCGGCATCTTCTGCATGTCCATGCTCATGGCGTCGAGCATCCCGCTCACCCGGTTCTGATGGGTGGCCATCATCGCCGATTGTTGGTCGGGCGACATCGTGGTGACGGAGTCCAGATAGGCACGCATTGGTCCCGCCATTCCCTGACTCCGGGTGCTCATCGGCATCATGCCGGAGGCGGAATCTCGGGCCGCTTGCACCGGCGGCTTCGTTCCGCACCCGATTGCCGCAATTGCGGCGAGCGTGAGCCATCCATACTGGAATTGCAATGAGTCCTCCTTCATGCCACGGTTGACCGCGTTGTCTTCGCTGCGCGTTTCCCATCTGTCGATCCAGCCGCCCAAACCTGCCCGTTGGGTCCGGTCGTCGATTGAACCGACCGTGAAGGGTACCCGCCGCGAGAACGCCGTGCCATCGATCGATGGGACGAGTTGGCTCGAGGGGGCGTATGTCCGGCGAACGCCGAACGCCGTCGTCTGAACTAAGGCGCCGCCCGCATTCCCACCACCTTGCGGGCGACCTCAAGTTCGCGCGCGCGCTCCCCGCGAAACGACGGCCGCTACAAATCTCGGTCGTCGGCGACGTCGCATGGGCGGTCGGCACCCCGAGACGGTGGGGACGGTCGAGGGACGGCCGGTGGACAGTATTGGGGCTGAACTTGTCGTCCTGACCCGGGCGCCCAGTGGATGGCGGATTCGAGCGATTCATTGGTCGTCGCGGCGGCGGCCCGCACGCTGAAGCCCGGCCGGCTAGCAACCGCAAGCCTACGGCTCGTCGGCTTTACATCGGCCGGCCACTTGGCCATATTGGTCGGATGCGGGATTGGCTGAGCGGACTCAAGCGGATGGTTACGGGCCTCGCCCTCGTCGCCATGGTGTCGGGGCCTCTTGAGCAGGTCCTGCCGGACGCCCACGACGGCCATTTCAGCTCCACGGTTGCTGAAACCGGCTTGCCTGATCAGGGGTCCACTCCACCGGGACACCCGCCCTCCTCACCGCATACCTGCCACGACCTCCACAACCACACCGTTTTCCTCCGGGCCACCGACCCACTGCCGATGCCGGTTGGCATCACGGCCGACCGGGAGCAGCTGGTCATTCCACAACCGCCTGCGGCCCGAGCCCAGGACACCTTTCGGCCCCCCATCGCCGCCTAACACTCTGCCGGGAAGTTGACGGCAGCAGCCTGCGTTGAACTAAACCAAATCATGCTCGCCACCGGCGCGGCTTCGGCCGTAGCCGTCGGTCATCCGAACAGCGACGCCTCCTCGAGGCGGCCGCCGTCGTCGCGAGCCA
>JANPEL010000348.1:0-4146 GCA_031431925.1 Gemmatimonadota bacterium
CATGACCATCCCGTGGTCGGCGATCCCTTCGAACACTGACGAGCTGGCCGTATTGACCACCGAGAGGAGCCCATCCGCGGGCGCCGTGCCGTCCAGATACCCTTGATGGCGGAGCTTGAACTGGACATAGTGGCCCGGGTAGCCCTCGTGGACGGCCAGGTGTTTGAGCCCCGGTTTGGTCAGGATCGGATCGGTGTTGATCTCGACTTGCCGGTGGAGAAAGTTGCAGCGCGCGTTGAACGCCACGCCCGATACCGCGACGATCTTCATGCCGTCGGATTTGGGCGCCGGAATCGGGAGCAGGCGCTTCTCCGTCCGGTCCCAGGCTTCCGACATCAACGCCGTCAGCACTCCCGGCACGTCGGCGGCCGGCACCCGGTGGCGCTCTTCCCAGGCGGCGCATTGGGCCGCGAGGTCGCCCGGGTAGCCGAGCCGGGTGAGCAACGTTCGCATCTCGGCCTTGAGCTGGCCGAGCTCGGCGTCGGAGGCCGGTGCGGGCGTTACGTGGAGGAAATCGGCGAGTTGAGCCCTAAACGGAAGGCCCGAGCTCCGCCAGGTGATGAAGGCCAGGGTCGAGTGACAGACCTGGTCGTAATAGGTCCGGCGGTCGGGTTCGGGCAGACTGACGGCTCGGGCACGGAGGTCGGCGAAGAGGCGCCGCGCGTCCTCGTAGGAGTCGAATGGGTCGGGCCGGAACCTGCCCGCCTCGTCGAGATTCACGACCACGAGCCCGTCCTCGTCGCCGCTCTCCCGGCGATAGAACGCGTCCACGCCGAGCAACGCCGTGGTCAGGTCGCGGCCAAACCGGAGGGTTTCGCTACTGAGCTGCATCGGCTCGCTGCATCATGTCGGTGGCGATCAAGGTGACGGGAATCGAGCCGTAGGCCAGAAATTGGTCGTGGAACGTTCGGAGGTTGAACGCCGCACCGAGGCGGGCGGACAGGGCCCGCCGCAGCCCGTGGATCTCGTCCCGGCCGGTCAGGTACATCACGGCCCCGCCCGGAAACATGCTGTTCTTGACCGCTTCGCCCATGGCGGCGCCGGCGGGCATTCCGGCCTCGCGTTGATAATACTCGGCTGCCTCGGTGAGGGTAAACTGGCCTTGGTGGAGGCGAACGTCGACCACCGCCCGGGCGCACATCCGGCACCGGGTTGCCAGTTCGTCGGATTGCTCGGCCGGGGTCAGGAATCCGATCTCACCCATCAAGTCGGTCGCGTAGCAGGCCCACCCTTCGGCCATGGTGCCGCCACACGCCATGGCAATCCGGGACGCGCAGTCCACCGCGGCCATCCGTCCGATGGCGGACGGCGCCCGCGCGGCATGCCAGTTCTGGACGTGATGGCCGATCCCGCCGTGATGGACCACATGATTCAACTTGATGGCGCTCTCACTCGGGAGTTCCGGCGGCACCAGGTACTCGTGCACGGCCGGCCGGTTGAATGCCGCCGGCGACCGGTAGTACAAGAAGTAGAGATCGGGTGCGGCGGCTCGGGCCCAGGCCGGCCGGTCAACGTATCGAATGGGAAACTCGGGCCAGGTGAGCAATTGGTGGGACTCGGCGAGCGCTCGGACTTCGTTCCAGAGCGTCTGGTACCGACTCATGGTTGCGGCTGGTTCGGCCTCGGGAGGCGCCATTCGGGCCAGGGCGTGCTTGGCCACCTCGAGTTCCGCCTCCGCGTATGCCGCGAGCTCGTTGGCTGACATGGTGAGGCAGTGGGCCTCGTGAAGATTCAGCGACAGTAGCTCCGGTCCGGCGGCGCAGTCGGCCAAGGGGCGGGGTCGGAGCTCGGTCAGGAGATAGTGCTGAAACTCGGTGACCGCGGCCAGGGCCGTTGCCGCGCCCGGCGCCAAGACCGTCGGGGCCGGATCGGGAAGCCTGGCGATCCCCTCGGTCAAAAACGCTGTGAGGCCGCGGCATTCCTTGAGGGCCCGCTCGGTCCACCCGCCGGGCGCCGCCCGGACGTTGGTCCGGCCCTGGTGGAGCAAGCGCGGGATTCCGGCCAGGCGAGCGGCCGCCGAGTCGATCCGATCGGCCAGCGGGGCGAAATCGGTCAAGAACAGCGACATGACTCCGAACGCCGCCTCGCCGGTGTAGAGACTCGGGTTGCCGCGATGAAAGTGGGTGGACTGAAACTCCCCGATCTGAGTCCGGAGATACCCGGCTGCCAGCCGGTGGTCCACCGAAGTCCCGTCGAGGGTCTGGAGCAAACTCCTCATCTCGGCCAGGGTGTCGCCGGCGCCGTTCTCCGAGAAATCGGGGAGCTCCCGATCGTAGTCATGAACGCCGATGAAGGTGGCGCTCACCGGTCGCCGGCGATAAAACGCTTCGAAGAACTGGTCGAGCCACGTCCTCTGTGTCGTCACGGTTCCCCGGTCCTGCTCCAAAGCAGAACGGCTCCACAGGCCGACCCGGTGGCCTGGTACTGGGTCGGCAGTTCGGACGGGCCCCGGTACAATTCGATAGCCTGAAGGGAAACCACGGGGAAATCGTCTACGTTCAGCGGTTCGTTGCTGCCGGGAGCCCACAATCTGATCCCATCCAGATAGACCGCCAGATAGCAGCTTGGGGGGAACCGCCGGGACGGTGGCGGCGGTTCGGGACTGCCCTCGCACACCATCCACCGCTGCCAATTAGACTCGCCTCCGCGACCGGCGGCCAACGCGTATCCACCGCCGCAGTCCTGCGGCCGCCGGATCAACTTGAGGCCGGCCGTTGCCCGGAGCACGTTGCTTAAGACTGCGTGCTCCCGCTTTCGAAGGTCTGCCGAGGTCAGGAATCGCCCAAGGCCGGCGGCCCGACGTTCCTCGAAGGCGCGCATGCCGGGGCTGACCGTAGGCGTGGCGCCCGTGACGACCAGTGAGTCGAGCCGCTGGCCCGACGCTTTGAGGCGGAACTCCGCCAAGATCGTGTCGCGTCCGGAAAACCGGAACTCCCGCACCGCGGGTTCATAGCCGATCGCTCGGGCAAGGACCGAATATTTCCCTGATGGGACGGTCGTGAAGATGAACTCGCCGACCGGGCCGACGGTGGTTTGGATCTGGAGCTTCCCGATGGCGACTTCGGCGTTTCGGATCGGGTCGCCGCCTTCGGTGAGGACAATCCCTCGCAGCACGGATTGGGCGCCTGCCGGCGGAGCGGTCAGACTGAGGGTGACCATGAGGAGGATCGCGAGCCCGCGCATTCTCAAATGTAGCTCGACTAGCTCGAACGAGGGGGTCGACAACTCGGGTTGCCGGTGCCATTCTGAATGGTATCTCACGTCGAAGAAGGCCCCGTGTCGGAACTCATCTTGGTGGCTGGGGCCAGCGGCGCTCTCGGCGGCCGTGTTGCCCGGCGGCTCATTGCCCAGCGGACGCCCGTTCGGTTGATGTCGCGCCGGCTCGAGAACCTATCCGGTTGGGCCGGCCCCGGAGTTGATCTGGTCGCGGCGGACCTGCTCGATCCGGCCTCGCTCGCCCGGGCGACGGCGGGTGTTTCCCAGATCGTTTCCACCGCCAACAGCTTCACCGGCGTGGGTGCGTCCAGTCCGACTCGCGTTGATCTACCCGGCTATCAGAATCTGCTCGCAGCGGCGAAAACCGCCGGCGTCGGGCGGCTGGTGCACGTGTCCGCGTACGGAATCACGGCGGACAGTCCGGTCGACTACTTCCGGGTCAAGGCGTCGATCGACGCCGCCATCCAGGGAAGTTGCATGCCTTTCGTGTTGGTGCGGCCCTCGGCCTTCATGGAGACCTGGGTCGATATGTTGGCGACCGGGGTTCGTGAGAAAGGCGCCGTGCAGCTATTCGGCGACGGGACTCGGGCGTCCAACTTCATCGCCCTGGACGACGTCGCGTCGTTCGTCGTGGCCATTCTCGACCGAGCCGGCGTGGTGAACGAGGTCGTTGACGTCGGCGGGCCGTCGACGATGTCATTCTCGGCGGTGACCGATCTCCTTGAGCAGCGGGCCGGCAAGAAAGTCGCGCGCCGTCGGATTCCCCTGGCGGTGCTCCGATATGGCGCGGCTTTGGTTCGGCCTTTCAACGAACTGGCGGCGCGGTTCCTGTCAATCGGGTACTGGTCGGGCCGGGAAGATCACCGGCTCGACCACTGGCAAAAGGCCGCCGATCGGTTCGGGGTTGCCCCGATGACGGTCGAGACCTTC
>JANPEL010000349.1:0-30496 GCA_031431925.1 Gemmatimonadota bacterium
AAGCCGAAATCGAAGAGATCGCCTTGGCGGTCGGCCAGGGGAGCCGTGGCGTCGACCCGGAGGGCGATCCGCATGACGGCCGCCTCGAAGGTGACGGTTTCGAGCGCGGCGCGAATGACCCGGAGCCAGGTCTTTCGGTCGGCGGTCGGGGTCGAGCACCGGACCGGGACGGCCACGATGGCCCGGTCGGCGAGCGAGAATTCGAGCCCGACCGCGTGGGCGCCTTCGCGCCGGACCGCCAGGGCGTCGGTGACGGTGCCGAGGAGCGAATTGACGATGAAGACGACCTGCTCTTGGTTCGACAGTTCGTAGTCGACCCACTCGAGTTCGGCGCTCGGGAACTCCCGGGGGCGGGGGCCGAAGATCGGGCGAGAGTCGTCGGCCCGGGCCAATTTCCAGATCCTCACGCCTTCGGCCCCGAACCGGACCTCGACGGATTGGGGATCGAGCCGGGCCAGGTCGCCGCAGTTCTCGATGCCGATGGCCGCGATCAGGGGATAGAGCCACCCCGGCGGTGGCGGATGGAGCACGCCCACGTCGAGTGACGCCAGAAACGCCCGATCGGTGCCCGGCGGTACCTGGGTGATCCGCTCGTTGCCGGTGCGGGCCGCAACTTCGGCGGCGATGGGCGTGTCGGCAATGCCGGCGTTAACCTCGGCGATCTCGAGGAACTCGAGGCGTTCCAGCAATTGCCCGGCAATGGCCATGGCATCAAGCCCCCGGGCGTCGGCCCACACGACGCCTCGGCTGCACTCGAGCCGGATCCGGGGGGCGCACTCGAGAGCGGCCGCGCCGATCTCAGTCGAGCGCGCCGCGTCGGTCGGCCACGCCGGGCTCGAGAGACAGACGAAGGTCATGGGCTTTGGCGGGGAGTGTAAACGTGGCGAGCTCGGACCATCCGGACGCTTTGACAGTGACTTCGATGCTGACGGCATCGACCGCGGCCACCTCGCCGAAGGGGCCGATGGACCAGCGAAACTGGTCGACGAGAAACCGGGAGCTCAACCGAATGCTGGCGGTGAGACCGCGATCGGTGAGGGCGACGAAGGCGCCGTGCCCTTCGTGGACCATTCGGGAGAGGCGGAGCATGGCGCTTTGGCCGGGGTCGATGCCGGAGAGGATGACGAGGGCGAAGCCGCCGGACCGGAGGAGGATTTCCGTGGCCCGAAGCGCCAGGTCCGGGTCGGCAGGCCGGACGACCAGCGGACCATCGGTCCAGCCGGGGCCGATGGTTCGGGCCCCGTCGATCCACGCCACTCGCTCGCCCCGATTGGCTACCCCTTGGCAGGCCGTCCGGAGGATGGCCGTGGCTCCTCCGGTCTTCGATTGCCACACCACCATCCGGCCCCGGGGGAGCCCTCCATTTGGGAGGATCCGGTCGAGCGGAGCGAGGCCGGTGACGAGCGGAGGCGCCGACCGTTCAGGAAGCAGGACCGCATTGGGGAAGCGCTCAACGAGGAGGCTTCGAAGGGCGGTAGCTCGGCTTGGGGCAACAGCGGCGGTCATCCGACAGCCTGATCAATGGGGGTCTATTGTAGCCCGAACAAACCCCGAATGTCAAGCCGCCGAGTGCCGAGCGCCGAGCGCCGAGTGCCGAGCCCTATTTCTTCTTAGCCCGATAGAGGGAGTCGAGGACGTAGCGGAACAGCTCCACCGGCTGGGCGCCGATAATGAGGGAGCCGTCGATGTAGAACGTCGGGGTGCTTTGGGCTCCGCTCTTAACGGCTCCCTCAGCGTCGGCCTTGATCAGGGCCACGGTTTCTTGTTTATCAAGGCAGGCGGCCATGGCGGCCTTGGGCAGCTTGAGTGAGTCGACCAAGGTCATCAGAAACGGAGCCGGGTTCTTGAGCGGCGCCCAGGTTTCCTGGTGCTGGAACAGGAGGTCGTGGGCCGGCCAGAATTTGTCGAACTTGGCGGCGCACATCGCCAAGGCCGCGGCCGGTACGGCGTTCGGGTGAATCGACGTCAGCGGATAATTCACGAAGATCCAGCGGACCTTGCCGGTTTTCACGAACTCGTTCTCGATGGCCGGGAACGCTTCCATCGCGTGACGCCGGCAAAAGGGGCACTGGAAATCCGACATCTCGTAGACGGTAATCGGGGCCGTTGGCGAGCCCTTGCTCCGAGCGGACATCGGAATCGGGCTTTGGGCGAAGGCCGGTGCCGCGAGCGAGGCCAGGAGTATGGCCGCCAGAAGATTCGAACCCATTTCAGTACCTCGGCCGTCGACGGCCGGTTTGAGGACTCAAGAACACCGTGTCGCCCGTGATCGCGACATTCCAGTACCACTGGCGATTCGGATCGGTCGGATCGATGGAATGGGCCGTAGCCCACCATCGTCCATTGGTCAGCGTGATGGTGGCCCAGCCGACCGGATCCGTGGTATCGGCCACCGGGTTGGCAAAGACCCGTTCGCCCATCGAGCGGGTGATCAAAGAATAATCACGATAGACGCTGTCTTCCCACTGGCGCACCACCGCCCGGCTGGTTTCCATCGCGGGTCCGAGTTGTTCCCGGGCCCGGTCCAGTGCTGCCCGGGCGGCGGACAGCGATTCAGCTGCCGGGGCCAACGAACCGGTGGGCGCCCCGCCCGAGCGCAGGGAGTCGAGCCGGGCATTGGCCTTGAGATAGGCAATGAAAGGGGTCCGGAAGTCTAAGAACAGACTGTCGAGCTCCCGGGTCCTTGGGCGCGGTGCGGCCTTGCCCTCGAGCGCGGTCAGGATGCTGTCGCGATTATACGGAAGGAACGACACCACGAGACCGGGCACCGGCGTTTCTACGCCGTTCAAATCTGGAATAGTGACTCGGATGGTGGCGGTTCGGGCCCTGCACGCGGTGGCCATGACCGCAACGACGACGAACGTGAGTGGCTTGATCAGTCCGTAACCACGTTGGGGAGGATGTATTTGAGCGGATCGACCGGGCGACCGTTGATATGGACTTCGTAGTGGAGATGCGGACCGGTCGAGAGCCCGGTGTTGCCGACGAGCGCGATCCGTTGACCCCGGCCGACTTTGGCACCCGCCGCCACCAAGACTCTGGAGGCATGAGCAAACTTGGTGACGACGCCGTACCCATGGTCGATCGTGACCACGTTTCCGTATCCGTTTTCCCATCCCGCCGCCGTCACCACGCCGTTCGCGGGCGCCTCGATCGGCGTTCCGGACGGGGCGGTGATGTCGACCCCCTCATGGGGGCGAGCGACGTGGAGGATCGGATGATCGCGCATGGCCGCGAACGCACTGGAGAGCCAACCCTGGGTCGGCACGATCGACGGGGTGGCGCCGAGACGTTCGGCATGCGCCGCCATGCTGTCGGCGGCTTCGCTGAAGGACCGGGTCAGCAGGTTGGCGCGCCGAATCAACGCGCCAAGATCGACCCGGACTTCACCGGCCCGTTCGACCAAGACGCTCGATCGTTCCTCGTTTGTGGCCACGGGGAGCGGACCGCCGATGCCGGCGGCGTGCACTTGCGGGTCGATCGGATCGAGGTTGGCGAGGAGCCGCAGTTTGGAATCGCGCTTCTCGAGCGACGCGACGGAGTCGGAGAGAGTGCTCATCCGGCCCTGGATGATGCCGAGCTCGTGGGCCAGCCGGGCATTCTCGACCGCCACGGCCTTGGTCCGCGCCATGTTGACGGTCTTCGCGACGGTGCCGTAGCCTAACAACAAGGCAACCATCACTGCGGCAACCGCGAAGGTGCCGACGAGCTTCATCGCGGTGTGTGACACCTCGATGACGCGCGACGTGCTCGATCCTTGGGGCACGACAATGATGGTCCAGCGGCTCTTCTTCATTCGTGGCGTTCGACCCCGAATTGACAATGTCCAGAACAGTATTGCTTCGAAAACGCTCGACAATAATGGCCCCCGTTTCAGGGGCTGTCAAGCGTCCGGTATCTGAACGCTAACTGATTGTTCGACAACGACTTGAAATGGGTCCCTAAACCGGGTTCGGTTTGGGGAAAAGGATCGCCGGTCGGGCGATGGTAAGGCCTTGTATGACAGGGTTTTGGACAGTAGTCCATCGAATTGCACTGAGGGGCTCGGTCTGACCGAGACTGCGCCAGATCTCAGCCGCCTTGGCGGGGAGAAACGGCGCGACCAGGACGGTGATCCGCACCAGGGTCCGGGCCAGGGAGGCCAAGGCGGCGTCCAATTCTGGCTGTTTTCCGGCCTTGGCCAGGGCCCAGGGCGCCGTTTGGGTAATGAAGAGATCGGCCGCTGCGATGATAGCCCAAATTGAATCAAGGCCGCCTTTGAGGTCGAATCGCTCCATGGTGGCCCGGTAGGCCGGCACGTGGTGCTCGATCGTTTCGTGATCGAGCGGCGTGAGTTCGCCGTTCGGGACGACCCCGGCGCGATACTTCTCGATCATCGCCAATGACCGGGCGACGAGGTTGCCGAGCCCGTCGGCGAGGTCGGAGGTGTAGCGGGCGTCGTAGCGTTCCCAGGTAAAGTCGCCATCGGCCTCGAAGCCGACTTCGCGCATCAAGAAATATCGGAGCGGATCGGCACCGTAGCGATTGATCGCCTCGTCGAGATTGACCGCCGTCCCGGCGGTCTTCGACATCTTGGCGCCGAGCCACTGGACGTAGCCGTGGGCCCACACCATTTTCGGCGGCGCGATGCCGGCGGCCAGGCACATGGCCGGCCAGAGCACACAGTGGAATCGGGTGATGCCTTTGCCGATGATGTGGAGATCGGCGGGCCAGAGCCGTTCGTAGCCGGGTTCGGGGAAGCCGGTGGCGGAGAGATAGTTGATGACGGCGTCGAACCACACATAGACGGTGTGGCCCTCGCTCCCGGGGAAGGGAATGCCCCAGGGCAGGCGCGACCGGGAAATCGAAATATCCTGTAACCCGCCCTCAAGCAGACGAAGGATCTCGTTCCGGCGGATTTCCGGTTCGACGGCCAACTCACCGCTGGTGATCAGCGCAAGGATTCGATCGCGGTAGGCCGAGAGCCGGAAGAAGTGATTGGTTTCCCGGGTCGGTACCAGCGACAGCGTCGGATGCTCGGCGCACTTGCCGTCGACGACCTGGCTTTCGGTTTTGAAGTCTTCGCATCCGGTACAGTACAGTCCTTCGTAGTCAGCGAGGAAGACGTCATCGGGACTTTGGGTGAGGATCCGGTTCAACAACTCGAGCACGGCTTGGGTGTGCCGGGGCTCGGTGGTGCGAATCCAGTCGTCGTTGCTGCACTCGAGCCGGTGCCAGTACCGAGTAAATCGCTCGGCCATTTGATCGACCCAGGCCTCCGGCGTGATCGCGTGTTTCGTGGACATCTCGATCACGCTTTGCGAGTTCTCGTCCATGCCCATGAGGAAATGGACGTCGTCGCCTTGGAGCCGGCGGTACCGGGCGACGGCGTCGGCGCCGATCTTTTCGAGGGCGTGGCCGAGGTGAGGATCGCCGTTGGAATAGTCGATGGCGGTGGTAAGGAAGTACTTGGCCACGTCAGGGCTCCGAGGATTCGGGCGGCGAATTGGGTTCGCCCGGGCCGGCACCGGGGCCGCGTCCCCGGCGGCGGCGGCGGCGCTTGGACCGTTTGGCCGCCTCATTCGGTTCGGCCGAGGCTGCCGCCGCGGCGGGTGGCGTTGGCGGGGGGAGCGGCGGCGCCGGCCGGGGTGGACGGGCGGGGCGTTCCCGCCGTTCGGCCGTTCGGGGGGGCGGCGCAGTCGGGGCCGCCGGGGTCCCGATGGTCGCCGTGGCCGGCAGATCGGCCGCCGCGGCGATTTCTTCTTTGAGGTCGGCGAGCAGCACCGTCCGCGGCCCGTGCTCGTCGCTCCGGAGGAGGACCCGCTCCCGGAAGATGTCGATGGCAATCACCTTCTCGGTTCCGCGAGAGGTCCGAACGGCCTTGCCCTCCTTCGGGAATCGTTTCCGGGTTGCCACGTAGAACTCATGTTCGTATTTGAGGCAGCAGAGCAGTCGCCCGCACCCGCCTGAGATCTGGGCGGGGTTGAGTGAAAGATGCTGGTCCTTGGCAAGGGCCAAGCTGATCGGGTCGAGCGATCGGAGCCAAGTGGAGCAGCAATATTCTTTTCCGCAGCGGCCGACGCCGCCTAACCGGGCCGCTTCGTCGCGAACCCCGATTTGGCGGAGCTCGATGCGGGCCTTGAACGTGGTCGCGAGATCGCGGACTAAGTCCCGGAAGTCAACTCGTTTTTCGGAGGTGAAGTAGAAGGTGAGTTTCTTTCGGTCCCACTGCCACTCGGCATCCGACAATTTCATCTCGAGCTTGTGGTGCCGCACCCGCTCGACCGCCCGAATCCGGGTGCTATCCTCGGAGCGCCGGAGGTCATTGGCGGTCTTGATGTCGTCTTGACTGGCGACGCGGATGACCGGGCGGGAGGCCGTTGGGATGTCGCCGCCGACCGCGCAGCCGCTGCACCCGGAGGCGCACTTCTTCTCGGCGGTGTCGCCGATGACCCCGACGCGGCCGAAGTCGACGCCCCGGTCGGCCTCGACGATCACCGGCTGATGGAGGTGGAGCCGATCAGCGTCCTCGGGCCAGAGGAAGTAATCTTTGCGGTTGCCTTTGAACCGGACTTCGATCGTGGTGGGCATCAGGCTTCCGTGAAGGCCCCCATCGCCCCGTACTTGTCGGCCCGGCGCCGGACGAGCTTGTCGGGACGGACTTTGCGGAGTTCGGTGAGGTGGCGGGCCAAGGCCGTGCGGAGCGACTCGCCGGTGGCCTCGGGATCTTGATGGGCGCCCCCCAGGGGCTCGGGGATGACTTCGTCGATGATCTTGAACTTGAGCAGGTCGCTCGCGGTAATCTTGAGCGCTTCGGCGGCCCGTTCACGCTGGGTCGCATCCTTCCAGAGGATGGCCGCGCACCCCTCGGGTGTGATGACCGAATAGGTGGAGTGCTCGAACATCAGGACTCGGTCGGCAACCGCTAGAGCCAGGGCGCCGCCGGACCCTCCCTCGCCGATGATACAGGTGACGATCGGGGTCGGGAGCGAGGCCATTTCGAGGATGTTGGTGGCGAGCGCTTCTGATTGGCCCCGCTCCTCGGCGCCAATGCCGGGGTAGGCGCCCGGGGTATCGACCAGGGTAACGACCGGCGCGTGAAACCGGGCTGCCAGCTTCATCAGGCGGAGGGCTTTCCGATATCCCTCGGGGTGGGGCATCCCGAAGTTGCGTTTGATGTTCTCGCGGGTATCGCGGCCCTTCTGGTGGCCGATGACCATGACCGATTGACCGCGGAGCCGGGCCCAGCCCCCGACAATGGCGAGATCGTCGCGGTACAGGCGGTCGCCGTGGAGCTCGATGAAATCGGTGAAGATCGACCCGAGATAGTCCATGGTGGTGGGGCGCTTGGCGTGCCGCGCCACCAGGACCCGTTGGATCGGGGTCAGGTTCTGGTAGATCTCGTGTTTGAGAAGTGTCAGCTTGGCCTGGAGGGTGCCTAACTCCGCGGCCATGTCGATCTGGCGGTCCTCGCCGACCCGTTGGAGTTCCTCGATCTGGCGATCGAGTTCCGCGAGTGGCTTTTCGAACTCCAGGGTATAGAGGCCCATGATGTCCTATCCGGCTCTGATCAGTCGTACGGCGTCGGCGCCGAGGAGCGTGCGGAGCGAAAGCACCAGTTCTTCGTTTGGGTTGACCCGGAGCCGGCGCGACCGGAGCTTGGCCGTTTCGCCGTTGCCGTCCGACCACTCAATATAGACCGGCGCGGGGCCCGCGTGTTCGGCGCACAGGGCGGCGATGGCCCGCATCCCTTCCGCCGGGGGCGGGCTTGGCTGGCCCCACCGAATCGAGACCGCCACCGCACCGCTTTTCCGGAAGTCGATCAGCGGTTTCGAGGATTCCACCACGAACGGGGCTCGGTCCTCGCCCCGATCCCGCTGACTGTAGCCACCGGTCAGCAAGAGACAGGCATCCTCGAAGATGGCCTGATTCTGCTGGGCCCACGCTTCGGGGAAGACAATGGCCTCGGCCGTGCCGTGAAAGTCCTCGAGGGTGAGCCGGGCGTACTCCTTGCCGGTCTTTTTGGAAATCTGCCGTTTGATGCTGGTCACCACCGCCCCGATGGTCACCTGTTGCTCGCTCCAGGTAAACAGGGTGGCCGTGGTTCGGGTGCCGAACAACTCGACTTCGCTCTTGAACGGCGCCAAGGGGTGGCCGGAGATGAAGAAGCCGATGATCTCCTTTTCGCGGGCCAGCCGCTCGGCTTCCGGCCAGGGCGGGACGTCCGGGAGGGTGGTCGACTTGGGTTCGGCTTTCTGGGCCTCCGCAAAGAGGGACTCCTGGCCCGTCTCCTTTTCCTGGTGGAGAAGTTGCGCTTCGCCAAGCACCGTGTCGAGGGCCGCCATGAATTGGCTTCGGTGGCCGACCAGGGAATCGCACGCTCCGGCCGCTATCAACGATTCGATGACCCGCTTGTTGCACAGCCGGAGATCGATCCGGTTTCCCAAGTCGTGGAGGGTCTCGAGCCGGTGCCCCTCCCGGGCCGCGATGATCGAGTCGATCGCCCCCCGGCCGACGTTGCGGACGGCGCCGAGCCCGAACCGGATCCGCTTGTCCCCCACCACGGTGAACTTGAAGCCGGACTCGTTGACGTCCGGCGGTAGGACTTCGATGCCCAACTCGCGGGCCTCATTGATGTATTGGACGACCTTGTCGGTGTCGCCGATTTCCGACGACAAGAGCGCCGCCATGAACTCCGCGGGATAGTGGGTCTTGAGCCAAGCGGTCTGGTACGAGAGAACCGAGTAGGCCACCGAGTGCGACTTGTTGAAGCCGTAGCGGCCGAAGGTCTCGATCTGCCCGGCCAAGTCGTCCATCAGCTTCTTGGGGTGGCCGAGGCCAATGCCCCGCTCGACGAATTTGGCCAATTCCTTCTTGATGAGATCGGCGTCCTTCTTGCCCACGGCTTTCCGCAGCACGTCGGCTTCCGCGAGCGAGAAACCGGCGAGGATGTTGGCGATCCGCATCACCTGCTCTTGATAGGTGATGACCCCGTAGGTCGGCTCGAGGACTTCTTTGAGGGACGGATGCGGATACGTCACCGTCTCCTGGCCGAGCTTCCGTTTGATGAAGACCAAGTGCATCCCGGTGTCGAGCGGGCCGGGGCGGAGCAGGGCGTTCGACGCCACCAAGTCGTCGAACCGGTCGCACTTCATCTGGCGAAGGGTGTCGGTGGCGAGTGCCGATTCGAACTGGAAGACGCCGGCGGTGCGGCCCTGCCGGAGCAACGCGTAGACGGCCGGATCATCGAGCGTGAGGGCCCCGATGTCGACGGTGATGCCGTGGCGGTCGGCCACCAGTTTCACCGCGTCGTGGATCACCGTCAGGGTCTTCAAACCCAGGAGATCCATCTTGAGCATCCCGACCTTTTCGAGCGCCACCATGTCGTACTGGGTGATCATCGCGTGTTCGCCGTCGGCGGTCTGGCCGGCGCCCTTCGTGGGCGCGGTGCAGACCGGGACGTAGTTGGGCAACGGGCCCGGGGCGATGACCACCCCGGCCGCGTGGACCGATAGGTGGCGCGAAATACCCTCGATCCGGGAGGCCAGCTCCGCCATCCGCCCGTAGACCGGCATCGACTTGACCAGGGCGGACAGCTCAGGGACCTTTTTGAGCGCCTCCGCGATCGTCAGGCTGTAGGCGGGTCCGGAGGGGATCAATTTGGTGATCTTGTCGGCGTCGCCGGGGGGGACCTTGAGCACCCGGGCCACGTCCTTGATCGCCGCCCGGGCCTTCATGGTTCCAAAGGTGACGATCTGGCCGACGCTTTCGCGGCCGTACCGCTCCCGGACGTACTCGATCACTTCGCCGCGGCGTTCGAAGCAGAAGTCGACGTCGATGTCGGGCATCGACACCCGTTCCGGATTCAGGAACCGTTCGAACAGCAGATCGAATTTGAGCGGGTCGACGTCGGTGATGCGGAGGGCATAGGCCACCAGCGATCCGGCGGCTGAACCGCGGCCCGGCCCAACTGGGATACCCCGCTCCCGGGCGGCGGCAATGAAGTCCTGGACGATCAGGAAGTAGCCCGAGTACCCGGCCTTGATGATGACTCCAAGCTCGTAGACGAGCCGTTCCTCGACCGGCGGGGGCAGTGGCGTCCCATAGCGGTCGCCGGCGCCCTTGCGCGCCAGGTCGGACAGGAGGACGTCATCGTCGGCATACTCGGCGGGGCGAGGAAAGCTCGGAAGGAAATACCGTTTCTCGAAATCGAACTCGCAGAGGTCGGCCACCCGCTGGGTGTTGTCGATGGCGTCCGGATATTCCTTGAAGAGCTTCCGCATCTCGGCTTCGCTCTTGACGTACGATTCCTCGCCGGTGAAGCGGAATCGTTTCGGATCGTCGAGGTCGGCGCCGGTTCCGATCGCGAGCAGGACGTCGTGCGCCTCGGCGTCCTCGCGCTTCAGGTAGTGGGCGTCGTTGGTGGCGACCACCGGGAGGCCCAACTCGCGCGACAACTCGATCATCCCGTCGAGGACGACTTTCTCCTCCGGGATGCCGTGATCCTGGATTTCAAGCCAGAAGCCCTCGGGCCCGAACAGCTTGGCAAACCACTGGGCGCTCCGTTTGGCTTCCTCGTACCGCTGCTGGCGAAGCCCGTACGCCACTTCGCCGGAGAGGCAGGCGGCTAGACAGATGATGCCCTCGGCGTGCTGCTCGAGGACTTCCTTGTCGATCCGGGGCCGGCGGTAGAACCCCTCGGTGTATCCGATCGAGGTGAGCTTGATCAGGTTCTGGTAGCCGACTTTGTTCTTGGCGAGGAGGACCAAGTGGCTGTAATGGGCCGGAGCATCCGGCGGCTTCTGCCCGGAGCGCCGGTCGCCGTAGGCCAGGTAGGCCTCGAAGCCGAGAATCGGCCGGACCTTGTTGGCTTTGCAGGTTTCATAGAAGTTCCAAGCGCCATGCATATTGCCGTGGTCGGTCAGGCCGACGCTGTCCATGCTCAGGCTCTTGATGTATTGGACCAGCTCGGGGATCTGGTTGGCCCCGTCGAGCAACGAGTATTCGCTGTGGGTGTGCAGGTGGGCAAAGGCCATCGAAACTCCATCGGCGGCCAGCGGGCCACCGAAATCTGGCAGGGGCGGGGCCCCTTCGATCGGCTCCGAACGCGGAACCGGTCAGGGGACCGTATCATTACCGTGTCGCTCGGGATGAGGGGCTAGCCATTCGGCCTCGTCTTTGCCGAGATTCGGTTGGCCCAGCGACCGGCCGGGAAGGTATCCGTTCCCGGAGGCGTTGTCAAAAGACGTTGTCAGCCAATGGTTTACGAGGTTACGAGAGGGAGCGGCAATGGGTCGATCCGGTCCAGTGATTACGGGTTTGTTGTTGGGGGCGGCCCTGGCAGGCTGCCAAGGCGAGCCGGTCTCGCCACCACCTCCCCCCCCCCCGCCGCCGCCGCCGTCGCCCGTCGCGCAGTGCGGAAGTCAGGCCACGCTGCAACTCTCGGTCGGCCAGCATCAGGTCGTCGATCCCGGCGCGACCAGTGGGTGCGTCCGAGTTCCCACGGCCGGCGCGGCCGGGGCCGAGTACATCGTGGTCGTAGCCTCGGGCGCTCCGACCCGGAGCACGAGCGGGGTCAGCGGCGGTTACTACGTTCGCGCCAGCAATCCGGGCGCCTCCAGTGTGGCAACGCCCGCGGTGTCCCGGGCCGAGGTCGCGGAACCCTTGGTCTCGCGGACCTCGGCGGCGGACCGATTCCACATGACCTTGCGCCACCGGGAAGCGGCCCTGGCCGCCGATCCGTCGAACCGGTCGGTGCAAGCGGCGCCGAGTGTTCCGGCCGCCCCGCCGGTCGTCGGTGATACCCGGACGTTCAAGGCGTGCAAGAACCTCGCGTGCAGCGCCTTCGATGACGTGCTCGCCACCGCTCGCTACGTCGGCACCAAAGCCGCAATCTATATGGAGAATGATGTTCCAACCGCCGACACGCTGCGGGCGGAAGACTACGACGAGCTTGGTCGCACCTTTGACACCTATCACTATCCGATCGACGCCGCGGCGTTCGGGACCGAGTCCGATATCGACACCAACGAGCGGATCGTGATTTTGATGACCAAGTCGGTCAACAACCTCACGCCGGATTGCACCAGCGGGCGGGTGCTGGGCTATTTCTTCGGCTTGGATCTGATTACGACCGGGAGCCAGTCGGTGAACTCGAACAAGGCTGAGATCTTCTACACCTTCGTCCCGTCACCCTCGACGCCGACCTGTACGGCCATCAACCGGGTCCAGACCCTCTACTCCGTCAAGCCGACGTTGATTCACGAACTCCAGCACATGATCAGCTGGAACAAGCGGGTAATCCAAGGCGGCGGCAACGCCGAGGAGACCTGGCTCAACGAGGGGATGTCGCACTTTGCCGAGGAGCTCGGCGGGCGATTGATTCCGGCGGATCAGTGCCCGCCGCCTAGCGGTTCCAGCGCGCCGTCATGCCGGAGTCAGTACACGTCCGGCGACATTCTCAATGCGTATGACTACCTGGCCTCGACCGAAGACCACTTCTTGATCTACCCCACGTCGTCTAACGGGACGCTGGAAGAGCGGGGAGCGAGTTGGCATTTCCTCCGGTGGGTCATCGACCAGTTTGCCACGGACTCACTGATTGGCTCGGATTTCACTCCGTCGTTGGTCACCGGCCCCGGCGGAGCGGCGACGATCGCGGCGCGGACCGGGCAGAGCCTCGCGCAGCTGGTGCCGGAGTGGCTTCTGGCGTCGTATCTCGACGACTTGCCCTCGTTTACCGCGGCGAGCCCCCGGCTCCGGTTCAAGAGTTGGGGTTTGCGGTCGATCTTCACCAACCCGCTCAACCAGGGGCCGCCGATCGGCACTGGCCCGTTCAACGGCTTCCCGATTAAACCCGACTCGACCAGCGGGTCGTACACCAAGTCGGGCACGCTTCGGGGCGGAAGCGGACGCCACTTCCGGCTGATCCAACAGGCCAACGGGCCCGGGATTGATTTCCAACTGGTGAAAGACGCCGCGGGCACCGCCATCGACCCGGCGTTGGTGGCCCGGATCGGGATCGCCAGGGTTCGTTAGGCCGGTTCAGCTCGGAAGCGCCCCGGCGCCATGCCGCGGCTTTTGGTGAAGGCTTTGGTCAGGTGACTCTGGTCGGAAAATCCGCAGCGGACCGCGATCTCGGCGATGGGAAGCCGACGGTCGCGGAGCAGGCCTTCGGCCCGGGTGATTCGGGCTTCGCGCCTGAACTCAGCCGGTGAGGTCTGAAAGTGTTTCCGGAACATCCGCGCCAAGTAGATCGGATGAACCCCGACCTGATGGGCCACCGCCTCAATTGAGTCCTGGTGGTTCTCGGTCAGGATCGATCGAGACGCCGTCAACCAGCCGGGTGACTGTAGGCTCCGCTCCGGTCGGCAGCGGGCGATTTCGCCGAGGATCTCGAGTCCATGGCCCTCGACGACCAGTGCGGAGGCTGGTGACCAGCGGACACACTCCTTCGACATCTTCCGGACCGTAGCGCCGATGGCGTGGTGGCGGAGCGCGATCGGATCGGTCGGCGGATGCCCGACTGATTCGGCGAAGCGAATCCGCTCGGCCGGAATCGACACCGTGAAGAACCGTCCCTGGATCGTACCAGAAATCGGGTCGAACCGGTCCTGGTGGGTCGTACCGGGTGGATTGTAGATCACGACGGATCGGTCACAGAACTCGGGGGCGCCCCACGCCGAGGACCGATAGGCGCCCCGAGTTGCCAGGACGATGTGGGCGTCTTCGTGAGTGTGGAGGTCAACGGTCCGAGTTGGGTCGGCTTCCCAATGGGCCACCGAAAACGCCCCGGCCCGCCGGGCCTGGTCGAAATGTCCGAAGAACTGGCCGGGACGAAGAACCCGGTTGGTCGAGCTCGGTGAGGATGTGAGCATGGTAGCGGTCCTACGGAACCGGCGGGTGTCGAGTTCCACCGAGCTTGACCGCCCAGCTTGAGTGCGGGGGACGCTTCCGCGAGATTCCGCTGGTGGAATCCACCTTCGTTCGGATCGGGTTGGCGCTGTCGGCGGTGACGGCGGTCGCCATGGGTCCGCTCGCGGCCCAGTCCCGGCCGGTGCCGGCCATCCTCTCGTTTCCGGCCAATGTTCGAGCCGCCGGACTGGCCGGGGCCGGAGTGGCGATGACCGGCTATGCCGGTTCGGTGTTCAACAACCCATCGGGGCTGGCCCCGATCCGGGCCTTGAGCCTCGAAATGACGTTGGCGCGCCTGCCGGATCGGTCGACCTATTTGATGGGAGCCGCCGCCGCCCGGGTGGGCCGGTTCAACGTGGGCGGCGGGTACCAGTACCTCCGGTTCCCGACGGGCGGTCCGGTGTACGACAACTTTGCCGGCGTGGGTACCGGGGTGTATCGCCGGGGCGGGATCGCGTTCGGCACCAGCGCCAAGTATGTGTCGGTGGAAGATTCCGGCGGTGTGATTACCCGATCGGCCACGACGGACGTCGGGGCGACCGTGGCGCTCTTTGAGATCGCCGCGCTCGCCTTGTCGGTCCACAATCTCGGCGACTGGAACGTGTCGAACGGCGGCCTGGCCTTGCCTCGCTCCTGGCATCTCGGGTTCAGCTTCAACCTGCTCGACTCGTTCTCGAACGGGCGACTGATGACCACGATCGAGACGGTGTGGACCGAAGACCAGCGCCGGCGGACCGTGATGGGGCTCGAGGCGGGTGCGGTCGTGAAGGGGCTCGGTTTGGTGGCGAGGATCGGCCACGGGGGCCAGCCGGGGGATGTGGCGGGCACGCTGTCCAAGACGACGTATGGGGGCAGCATCGTGGCGGGCGAGGCCCGGTTCGACTACGCCTACCAGAAGCGAAGCCCGTTAGGCAACGGGGTCCACCTTTTCGGGGTCCGTTGGACGCCGTGACCGGGAAACGGGTGCGTATGGGGATTCTGGTGGCGGCGGTGGTTCTCTTCCTGGGGTACGGTACGGCCTACGTGGCCAGCGAGGATATCCGGTACCTCACGCGGGCTGGGATCGAGCAGACCAGGATTCTCGAGCGGCGAAAGCCGCTGGAGGCGATGGTGGCCGATTCGACCCTGCCGGCCGTAGACCGGGCCTATATCGGCTTGGTGATCGAGGTTCGGCGGAAGGCGGCGGCGCTCGGACTCGAAGCGGGGGAGACCTATACCACCTATACGGATGTGGGCCGCGACACCTTGCTGCTGAGCTTGACGGGGTCGCGGAAGGACTGCATTTGCCCTGTCACATGGAAGTATCCGATCGTCGGGCGGGTGCCGTATAAGGGGTTCTTCGATCCGAAGATGGCCGAAGCCGCGGCCCAGAAGATCGCGGCCAAGGGCTACGACTACTCACTCCGGCCGGCCTCGGCGTACTCGACGCTGGGGTGGTTCAACGACCCCCTGTTGTCGACGGCCATGGTGCGTGACTCGGTGGAGCTCTCGGCGCTGGTGTTCCATGAGATCGCTCACAACACCCTCTATGTGAAGAGCGCCACGGCCTTCAACGAAAGCTTCGCCCAGCTGGTGGGATATCGCGCGGCTGAGGCGTTCTTCCGGGCCCGCGGAGACACGACGTTGGCCAACCGGGCGCGGAGCCGTTGGGAAGACGAGATCGTCCTGGCCGGGTATTATCGGAAGTTGATCGACACCCTCACGGTCTTCTACAACTCCAAGCCGACCGGCGACTCGCTCGAGGCCGGCCGGCGAGCGATCGGCCAGTGGTCGAAGGGGTACTTGGAGACCGCCATCGGGCCGTTGCTCAAGACCTACCGGGTCAGTCGGCTGGCCGAGCGGCCGATCAACAACGCCCAGTTGGTGGGGGTCCTGCTCTATCGAACCCATTTGGAGTGGTTCGAGCGGTGGTTTGCCAAGCATGACGCGGACATCGGTGCGAGCGTCGCGGCCCTCCGCGACGTGATGAAGGGTGCCGAGGGTGACGGCGCGTTTCAGCGGTTGGAGGCCGCGATACAATGATGCGACATGGAATCCTGGCCTTCGGGTTGCTGGCCGTCGGGGCGGGGCCCGGCGCAGCGCAGACGCAACTCGCGGTCGACGAATACACCCGGTACGAGTTGCTCGATCCCGCCTCCGCCCAATTCAAGATCCGCTACGATGTGACCGCCGCGACGCCAGGGGCCCGCTACTACTTCAACCCGATTCGAAAAGGCAGCGTGGCCACCGACGAGTCGGTCTTCGACCGGGCCACCGGCCAACCGCTCCCGTTCGAGATCGTGCCGGGGCCGGCGGCGCGGGCTCAAGGATTCGGGGCCGCCGACTTGGAAACGGACTACATCCGGGTGACACTGCCGCGGGCGGTGCCGGCCAACGGCGAGGTCCGGATCCGAATCGTCAAGACCTACCGGGATCCGAAAAGCTATTTCGCGACGGGTGATACGATCGAATTCGTCCGGTCGCTCGGAATCAAGATGAACTCGGTGGTGCTGCCGGCGGGCTACGAGCTGATCGGACTCACTGTGCCATCCCAAGTGCTTACGGAGGCCGACGGGCGAACGCTGATCAGTTTCATCAATGCGGGGCCGGATGCGGCCTCGTTGGTCGTGACCGGCCGGCGGGTGGTGCGATGACCACCGTTGCCGCGGTCCTGATGCTGGTCTGGGTGGGAACGTTAGGTGCCCAGTCGCGGGCAGCCCGGCTGGCCGAGCGGGCTACCGAGACCCGGGAAATCGTCTACTTCCTTCAGCAGCCCGAGACCCATGCCTTCGACCTCTACCATGATTACACGGAGACGCGAGTGGGCGTCGGCCAGTATCTGAATGTGGTCCGGCCTGGAAGCCGGGTCTCCAATCCATCGGCGTTGATCCTCGACACCGGGGTGCCGCTCGAAACCCGGACGCTCCGGGGCGCCGCCATCACCGGGGCCGGCCTCGACATTGGGGAGCCGGTGAGGGGGGAGACTGAGGTCGTCGTCATCTCGTTCCCGGCCGTTCAACCAGGCCGGTCAACCCGGCTTCGGATCTCCGAGACCTATACCGACTCGGTCCGGTACCGGGTCGAAGACGGCGAACTCGTCTGGGACCGGGCGTTCGGGCGGGCGTACAACGCCGTGGTGCTCCCGGCCGGGTGGTATCTGACCCAGAGCAGCGTGCCGGCCACGGTGCGATTGATCGAGGACGGCCGGGTTCGCCTCGACTTCGTCAACCCGAGGCTCGATGAGATCCAGGTGCTGATCGTAGCCCGGCGGCGACCCGGCCAATGACCGTCGACGACGACGTCGGTCTCGTGGACTATGGGTACTGGGCGAACGCCCAGTTGCTCGAAGTCAGTGCCCGGCTGACGCCGGCGCAATTCACCGAAACCGTGGCTGGAAGCTACGGGTCGGTCCGCAATACCTGGGTTCACCTGATGAGCGCGGAGGCCGGGTGGCTGGAGCGGTGTGGCGGGCCGAAGCGGGGGCCGCAGCTCCGGGGTGAGGACTACCCGACGGTGGCGTCGGTCGTCGAGGCGTGGCGGACCATCGAAGCCAATCTCCGGGCGTTTGCCGCCGGCCTCGAGCCCGGGGACCTCGACCGGGTGGTTGATTTCTCGCTCGGCGCGTTCGGGTCGTTCTCAATGAAAATGGGGGAGATCCTCCAGCACGTGGCCAACCACGGCACCCACCATCGGGGCCAGATTGCGCTGCTGCTCCGGGTGCTCGGCCATCCGCCCGGGAACGTGGACATGCTGTTCTACTTCGCGGCGAGAGGCCGTTCGTGAGGGTGGCGGCTGACCGGCTGCTCTGGGTTAAGCTCGTCCACACGGCCGCTTGGGCGTTCTTCGTCGCGTGCATCATCGCGATTCCGATTTGCGGCTGGCGGGGCCAATACGGACTGGCGGGCGCCTTCACCGCCATCGTGTTCGGCGAAGTGGTCGTGCTGGCGTTGAATGGCTGGCGTTGTCCCCTGACGGCGGTCGCCGCCCGCTATACCGATGACCGGATCGACAACTTCGACATCTTTCTTCCAGTCTGGCTCGCCCGGTATAACAAAGAGGTTTTTGGGACCCTGTTCGTGGCCGGGGTCCTGTTCACCCTCGGCCGGTGGTTCGGCTGGCTCGGCTGAGCCCGGCCGGCTTGAAGCCGAAACCTGGCCCGGATCGGTCGCGTACGAGCGAGAATCCCTGAAAGGCGGCGCGGTGGACCCCCTGCCATTCTCCCTCAAGGTTCGAGGGCATGACGCGATCGACGGCCTCGACGTCTACTCGATTTCCGTCAGAGTGGAGGGGATGGCGTCCTGGTCCGACGGTGCCGGTTTGACATTGGAATGGGCCGAAACCCAGCACATCGACGAAGTCTCGTTCACCACGATCCGGAGCGACGTCGTCTCGGAGCCGCCGCTCGCCATCGACATCGCGGTTGACGAACTGGCCGGCGCGGCCGTCTTGGGCGGGTGGTGGCGTCCCCGGATCGAACTCAAGGGCCGGTATCTCGATACCTTCACCAATGTTCCGGGATCGGCGCCGGGCCGGGTAGTGCTGTGGATTCGGCGCCGGGATCGCGACTTGGCCAAGCACCTGGCGTCCCTCCTCACTCGCGCCATCGCGGACCATCCGATGGTTCCGACCACCGATCCGCGACTCGAGCTGGGGTCCTGATCCATGATCCCGTCATCCCGCCGCTTGCAGTCGCTTGATTTGATTCGCGGGGTGGTGATGGTCCTGATGGCCATCGATCACGTCCGGGTCTATTCCGGCTTGCCGGCCGGTGGTCCAACGGCCGGGATCTTCTTCACGCGGTGGGTTACCCATTTCTCGGCTCCGGCTTTTGCGTTCCTGGCCGGGACGGCGGCGTTCCTCCATGCCGGGACGATGCCGGGCCCTCAACCCGATGTGTACCAATGGAGCTTGCCGTTGTTGTAGCTAGTATTCGCCGTGGTCATCGGGTTGCTCTACCTGTTTTGTCGATGGTTTGCCAGGATGAAGGCCGGCAGAAGGGGAGGCTGATTGAGCGACTTGGAGCCGGGAATCCCTCCCGCCGCGGCCGGGGTCGGGGTTAGGATCAAGGGGTCCGAATCGACCGTTTTCCCTCGCCGTGGACCGCCCGATGGATGAAGACATAGTCCAGTTCTTTGGCGTGATGATGGTCATGCTGTCGACGGGGCTCATTGGCTTCGCGGGGTTCACGCTGATCGGGGCGTTGAAGCGCCGGTTGGATCGGGTTGACTCGCCAAGTCTCAATCCGGACGAACTCGAGGCCCTTCGCCTCCAGGCGGAGGAGGGCGAGCAGCTTCGGGTTCGGCTCGGCGAAATCGAAGAGCGGCTCGACTTCGCCGAACGCCTGCTGGCCCGCCAGCAGGAAGCCCCGCGAATCGGTGAGGGAGATCGCTAACATCGCATCCCTGCATCGAGGGCGCCGACTGGCGCTGCTCGCCGTCGTGGCCGCCGGCTGTGCGCGACCGGATCGCGGCACCCGCCTCGAGGCTCCGGCGGATCTCCTGGTGTCGGTTCGCGCCGGGCAGGTTACGGCGCCGGATTCCATCGAGGCCGGCTGGACCAGGTTTCGGGTCGAGGAAGACGGGGGACATATCTTGGTGGTGTTCCGGTTGCCTGATACGGCCTCGGATGCCGACGTCGCTTCCTTTCTCGTTGCCCTCGATACCACCAAAGTCACCCCGGCTCCGGGCCTCGCGTTAGGCGGGACCGAGATCGGCGACACCGGCACCGTCCTCATCGCCCTGGCGCCGGGCCGTCATGTGATTGCGTGTGTCGTCCGGGGAGCTGACGGGCATCGGCATGTCAGCGCCGGTGAGGCCCGGCCGCTTTGGGTCGTGCCGGCCGGCGCTCCGCGCGCCGCGCCGGCCGCCACCATGGATCTCGCTCTGGGCGACTTCGCCTTCGTGGCCCCGGAACGGTGGCCGGCCGGGCCCGCGATGCTCCGCCTGGAGAACCGGGGCCGCCAGGACCATCAACTCCGGGTCGGCCGGCTCCGGGATGGGGCGACGCTCGGCCAGTGGATGAAAGCCGATGACCCGTCCGACTATGAGGTACCGCTGGTCGGGATGGCGCGAATCGGCCCCGGCGTGGTCGCCTACCTCCCGGTTGATCTCCCGCCCGGGAACTACGTCCTCTCCTGCCTCGTGGCCGACCCCGGATCGGGACGCCAGCACGTCGAGCTCGGGATGTTCCGGATGGTTCGCGTCGACTAGATCAGCCGCCCTCCGGGGCCGGACGGCTACTGGATTCGGTGAACCTCGAACCCGTTGATCTCAACGTCGAGTCCGTGATTGACCCTGAGGCCGACGATCCCCTTCACCTCGACGCCTTCCAGCGTGTGCACCACCTTGCCGTTGACCACGAGGCCAACCCGCGGACCGCTCGCGTCGATTTCAAGGGTGTTGGTGGCCCGGCGGCGCCCTGGTCAGGGCGGATCTTCCAGCCGGCCGGCAGGCTTTGAGCGCCGACCGGCGCGGCGAGTAGGACCAACGCAGCGAGGATCATCGGGTTCACCATAACGGGCTCCGGGCTGGGTGTGGGTTGGGGTGGTGCTTCCGCCGGTCTACGTCTGCCACCGGAGACTGGATCTCAATGTGGAGAGCCTGGTCGGTGGCTCCGGGGTGAAACCTATGTGCGCGGCGCACGTAGGGGCCGGCCATGCGACCCATCGAGTTCCAGATCCTGCTCTCGCTCGCCACCGGCGAGCGACACGGGTACGCCATCATCCAGGACATCCAAGCCCGCCCCGACGCGCCCCTGACCGTCGAGACGGGCACGTTGTATCGGGCGCTCCAGCGCCTCGTCGAGCAGGCGCTGGTACGCCCCGCGGAGCCCCGGCGCGGCCAGGCGGACGACGATGATCGGCGGCGCTACTACGCCATTACCCCGGCGGGGCGTCGGGCCGCGTCGGCCGAAGCGGCCCGGATGGCCTCGCTCGTCGACCGGGCCCGGGCGGCGCGGTTGATCTCGGGGGATGCATGAGGGGCCCGGTACCGGCGCGCACCCCCTGGTGGTGCCGAGGGTTCGACCTCCTGCTCCGGGCCTTTCCGGCGGCGTTTCGCGACGAGTGGGGCGCCGACATGCGCCTCACGTTTGCCGAGCGGGTCCGCACCGCGGAAGGGGCCGGGGGCGGAACGCCCTGGCGCCTCTTGTTGAGGGAATTCGGCACCCTGCTTTCCGGTGGACTCCACGAACGGCTCCATTCCAACGCCAGGCGGTTCCAGATGGTTCAACTCCAAGACATCCGCTACGCGTTCCGTCTGTTGGCGCGGAGCCCGGGCTTCACGCTCCTCACGGTGATCGTGCTCGCCGGCGGGCTCGGCTTGAGCACCTTCACGTTTTCCTTCCTGCACACGGCGATGATCCGCCCGCTGCCGTTAGGCGAAGGCGACCGGATCGTCCGGATCGATCCGATGGTGCGGGGCGGGATGGAGGCCGTCGATGTGGCGGACGTCGCGGGGCTCCGGGCGTCGCTCGCGACGATCCGGGAACTCGGGAGCTACACCGGGCGGGAGGTGGTGGTGGGCCGGGACGGCGACCGCCGGGTCGTCGATGCGACCGTGGCCGATCCGATCCTGTTTACGGTGGCCCGGACCCCGCCGTTGTTCGGCCGGACCCTCGTAGCCGCCGACGCCGCGGCCGGGGCGGAACCCGTGGTCGTGCTATCGTACCGGACCTGGGAGATCGGGTTCGGCGCCGATCGCGCCGTGATCGACACCCACGTGGCGCTGAACGGCGTCAGCACGCGGGTCGTCGGCGTGATGCCGGCGGGCTTCGGATTTCCGATTGCCTCGGAGGCCTGGCTCCCGCTCCCGGCCGGCACCGAGGCGGAAACGACCCCGGGACTTCAGTCGGTCCGGCTGGTGGGGCGCCTGGCCCCGGGGGTTTCCCATGAGGCCGCGAGCGCGGAGGCGACCATGGTGCTGCGGCGGGCCATGGCGGTTCGGGATACCACGGTGCAGCGCGAAGGTCTCACCGTGGCGGTCGAGTCGTTTCCGGCGGCCCAGTTCGGCGAAGAACGGGCCCTCGTGTTCACCGTGCTCAATCTCCTGGCGGCGCTGATTCTGCTCCTGGCCTTGGTCAACGTCACCAATTTGCTCCTGACGCGGGCCAACGAGCGAATCCGGGAGACCGCGGTGCGCCTCGCGCTCGGCGCGTCTACTGGACGGCTGGTGATGCAGGGGATGTGGGAGACGGTGATCCTCGCCGTGGCCGGCGGCGTGGTGGGCACGGCGGGAGCGGCGGCCGGCCTCGCGGCCATTACCCGGTGGACCCAGGCCAACATGGAGGGAAACCTCGCGTTCTGGTGGGTCTGGCGGATGGACCGGGTGACCATCCTCGCCGCCGGCGCCTTCGTAACCGTGGCGATCGCCGTGCTCGGCGGCATCGTTGCCCGCCGGGTGACCCGGACCAACATGCGCGAAGTGATGCAGGACGGGAGTGCGCGATCCGGTTCGCGGAAGGAGGGTCGGCTGTCCCGCGCCCTCGTGGCGACGCAGGTGACGACCGTGACCGTCCTGATGTTCTTCGGGGTGTTGTCCGGCGTGGTGGCCCGGCGGATCGTGACCCTCGATCCGGGGTTCAGTACGGTGAATCTGCTGCAAGCCGGGATGGAGCCGGCCCCGGCCCGCTACTCGACGGCGGCGGCCCGGGCGGCCGCGTTTCGGGCCGTGCACGACCGGCTCGGGGCCCATCCGGAAGTCGATGGGGTGTTCCTCCGCCGGACGCTCGGCAACCGGCTGTCGGACGACGGCCGGTTCGCCCTCCGCGGCTCCCCGTCGGACGGCGTCCTGCCGACCGCGCATCTCAGGGCCGTGCTTGGCACCTTGCCCACGATGGGCATTGCGGTGGTCGAGGGCCGAGCGCTCGAGGAGGCCGATGATGACTCACGGGCTCCCGTGGCGATGGTCAGCCGGTCGCTGGCCTTGAGCCACTGGCGGGGTCGATCACCGGTCGGAGACCAAATCCGCTTGGCGGGCGTCGGTGACACGCTCCGCTGGTACACCATCGTCGGCGTGGCAAGCGACGTTCCTTACGGGAATCCGCTCTCCCGCGACCGGAGCCCGGACGCCATCTATGTCCCGCTCCTCCAGTCCGACGGTCCGTTCGCGGCGGTGGTGATTCGCTATCGTACCACCGAGGTGGCCGGGCGCGAGGCGTTGATGGATTCGTTTGGGGCCGTCGACCCGTCGTTGGTGCCCGACGGCGTCCAACCGCAGGCGGAAATCCTCCGGAAGGCGGGCCTCCTCGCCACCTCGGTTTCCCAGTTGTTCGGGGCGTGCTTTGCGTTTGCCCTGGTGCTCGCGATGGTTGGCACCTACGGCCTGATGTCGCGGTCGATTGGGCTTCGGCGGCGGGAGATTGGCGTCCGGCGGGCACTCGGCGCATCGGATGCGGGGGTGACCCGGTTGCTCCTGGTGCAAGGCGGGCGGCAGGTCGGCGTCGGCACCCTGATTGCCGCGCCGATCCTGCTGGTCGTCGGCCTGGGTTTCCAGCATTTCTTTCCGATCAGCGGCTGGCTGGTGGCCACAGCGGCGGTGCTGGTGTCGGCGGCCATCGTGGGCTTGGTGCTGCTCGCCACCTGGGTCCCGACCCGTAAAGTGCTCCAAGTCACCCCACGGGACGCTCTGTGGGTGGAGTGATCAGCCGCTCCTAGCCGCCGGCGGCGCGCCTCCCGGTCGGCAGGGTCCCGTCGTTACTTTCGATTCATTCGTGCCGTGACTCCCCATGACAATTGGAGGGCGTTGTGAGCCCACACCAGACTGATCCATCCGACCAGCCCGCCGGCGAGATCGACCGCCGCACCTTCCTTCACGGGGCCGCCGCCGGCGCGGCCGCCGTGGCCCTGGGCGACCGGGCGGCCTTTGCCTCGGCGGCTCAGAACCCCGAGCAGGCCCTCGTCGTGGGGCAGATCGCCAAGCAGCACGAGGCCTCGATCAAGATGCTGCAGGAGTGGATCGCGCTGCCTTCGATCGCGGCCGAGAACCGGAACTACCCCCAAGGTGCGGAGTACATGGCCAAGCTCGCCCGGGAGGCCGGATTCCAGCACGTCGAAATGGTGCCCACGGCCGGCAAGCACGGCGTCTTCGCCACGCTCGACTCCGGCGCCAAGACTTCGCTCGCCCTCTACTTCATGTACGATGTCAAGCAATACGACCCGGCGGAATGGAGCTCCCCGCCGCTCGAGGGTCGGTTGGTAGACAAGCCCGGCCTCGGCAAGGTGATCATGGGGCGGGGCGCCACCAACACCAAAGGCCCGCAGATGGCGGTGCTGGCGGCGCTCCACGCGTTCAAGGCTGCGGGCAAGAAGCTCCCGGTCAATCTGGTCCTAGTGTGCGAGGGCGAAGAGGAGATCGCGTCGCCCAATTTCAGAGAAATCGTCTTCAAGCCGCAAGTCGAGGCCGCGCTCCGGAAGTGTGTCGGGATCATCATCCCGCTCGGTAGTCAGTCGCCCGATGGCTCGGTGGAGGTGAATCTCGGCGCCAAGGGGGTGGTGGAGCTCGAGCTGGTGTCGAGCGGTGAGAAATGGGGCCGAGGGCCGAAGCTCGACATCCATTCCTCGTATGCGGCGTCGGTCGACAGTCCGGCTTGGCGCTTGGTTCAGGCCCTCAACACCTTGGTCAAGGCCGATGGTCACACCCCGGCGGTCGAGGGCTTCTTCGATCTGGTCAAACCGCTCAGTGCCCGGCAGAAGGCCATTCTCGAGGCATCGATTCCGAAACGGAACGAGGCCGGGATCAAGAAATCACTTGGGGTGCAGCACTGGATCGGCGACGAATCGTTCCATGATGCCCAGGTTCGCCTGGTGAGCCAGCCGACCATCAACATCGAAGGCTTGGTCGGCGGCTACACCGGTCCGGGCGGGAAGACGATCCTCCCGCACCGGGCCGTGGCCAAGATCGACATGCGCTTGGTGCCGGACATGACGGCCGCGGGCACGCTGGCGTTGCTCAAGAAACACCTGGCCAAGCACGGCTTCGGCGAGGTCGAAGTCAATATGTCGGGCGGGTATGATCCCACCGAGACCGATCCCGATTCCACGCTGGTGAAGGCCATGGTGGCGACGTACCGGAAGTCGGGCGTGGAGCCGCTGCTCTGGCCTCGGCTCGCGGGGTCGTGGCCGGGGGTGACGTTTACCGGGGCGCCGCTCAAGCTCCCGGCGGGACAGTTCGGGCTCGGCCACGGTGGTGGGGCCCACGCGCCGGACGAGTACTACGTCATCGAAGCGTCGAACCCCAAGGTGGCGGGGTGGGACGGGGTGGTGAAGTCGTACGTCGATTTCTTGTACTCGTTGGCCTAACGCGAGCGGCTCGATGTTGATCCGAATCAGTGTCGTCGCGCTCGTTGCGGCGTTCGTGGCGGCTCCGCCGCCGCCGAGCAACTTTCTGTATGTCTGGACGGCATCCGCCGACAGCACGGACCCGGACTTTCTGGCCGTCTTCGATGTCGAGCCTAACGGCAACCGGTACGGCCGTCTCGTCACCACCGTGCCGGTGCCGGGGCGGGGCAACATGCCGCATCACACCGAACACGCCGTGGCCGACGACGATCGGCTGTTTGCCAACGGCTTCGGGTCGGGCCAGACCTTCATCTTCGACCTCGCCAACCCCGCTCTGCCCCAGCTCGACGGCCAGTTCGGGAATGCCGGGCGGCTGATGCACCCGCATAGCTTCCTTCGGCTCCCGAACGGGAACGTGCTGGCCACGTATCAGATGCAGCACGATTCCGCGGGCATCGCGCCGGGCGGACTCGCCGAAATCACCCCCCGGGGCCAAGTGGTGCGGAGCACCTCGGCCAACGGCCCGGGCGCCAACCGACGGGTCCGCCCGTACTCGGCGGCGATCCTGCCCGGCCTGGACCGGATCGTCGTCACCACGACCGACATGGCCACGGACGATTCAATCGGCGTGGTCCAGATCTGGCGGCTGTCCGACCTCACGTTGTTGCACTCGTTCGACCTTCCAGTCGGCCCCAACGGCGAGGGCTACAACACCGCCGAGCCCCGGATTCTCCGCGATGGGAAGACGGTGCTGGTGTCGACCTTCAACTGCGGGCTGTTCCGGCTCGAGGGGATCGCGGGCAACGAGCCGCGGGGCCGGATGGTGGCGTCGTTCCCCAGGGGGAAGGGCACCAACTGCGCCATTCCCGTCGTGGCCGGCCGCTACTACCTGGTCACGGTGCCTTCGTCGAACGCCGTCGTGAGCCTCGATGTGACGGACCCGGAGCATCCCCGGGAGGTCTCGCGAATCAGATTTGGATCGGACGACGTGCCGCATTGGATCAGCCTGGAGCCGAACACGGAGCGGCTGGTGATAACCGGATACCAAGGCATGGAGAACCGAGTTCTGATGGCGCGGTTCGATTCGACGACCGGGGCGCTCTCGATCGATCAGCGGTTCCGGGAAGCGGGGAGCGCCGAGCCGGGGTTTCGGCTCGGCCGACAGGCTGTCCCGCATGGGGCGGTGTTCAGCCGCCCCCAAACGACGACGCGTTGAGGAGGCCTTGAGGTTGCCACCTACCAGCCCAAACCGGCCTCGAACTGGTCCGGTGAATTCACGTTCACGATCAAGGGCCTCACGGGCTCGTGGCGACGAGGAGGCTGCAGGCCAGCATCGCCGCCACCACCGGTAGCCAGAGAATGCGCTCCCACCGGCTCGGGGTGATGGCGTTGGCCACGACACCCAAGCCGCAGTATCCGACCACACCCCACACGAGGTAGTTCGAGGCCCCTTGCCACCCGGGCAACAGGACCCCGGCTCTGACTGCCACGATCAGGGCGAAGGTCAGGAGCAGCGCCATCGAGAAGACCGCAGCCGCGCGCATCGAGGCCGGGAGGCGCCCGGGGTGCTTACCACCCCACGTCAGCTTTCCCCAAGGTGCGCCGAGCGCGAGAGCGGCTTGGAACGCGGCGACCACGGTGGCCAACGCCGCAAAGAGGATCGCCGCGGTCTTCGGCGTCATCGGGTTCGGTCGGCGTCGATTGATTCGGCGCCGAGTCTGGCCCGCGTCTCGGCAATCTTGTCCCGCAGCCGTCGGGGTCCAACCAGGGTCACGACCGCGGCGGTGACCGCCGCCAACGAACCCGCGAGCAGCCAGCGCGCCTCGTCGACCGGTGGCCGAATATCGGGAAAGACCGCGCCGACGACATTGGCCGTCACGTTGATCGTCCAGTGCAGGATGATGGCCCAGAACACGCTGCCCCGGGTGTGAGCCCACAGCACCGTCAGGAGAATGCTGTAGCAGAGAATGTCGAAGGTAAATTTGGCCGTTCCGCCGACCGAGGCGAACGTGCCGCCGTAGTACAGCGGATAGTGCCACGCAGACCACAACAGGCCCAGCACTAGGCTCGCGACGATCGGCGAATACCGGCCCATCAGCCGGGGCAAAAGAAACCCCCGCCACCCGGCCTCTTCGCCGAACGGGCCCGTCGTGAAGGCGATCAACTGCCCTGCGCCGGTCACGTACGTGAGTAGTCCGGCCGGCACCACCCGCCCGATCCCGTCGTGAGTCAGGCCGTAGGTCAGCAGCGCCAATGCCATCCAGATGAACGGAAGGAACATCGCCGCGAGCGCCCACGGGAGCGGCGCGGACACCTGGATGTACCGCTTGAACAGGCCCAACACTCCGGGTCGGCCGGCGGCCACATACGTCGCGACGAAGCCGCCGACCGTCATGAAGTCGCCGGTATAGAACAGCGCGGTGCCTAACGCCGAATCGCCGACGCCGGTCACGGCCACGATCGTCCAGCCGAGCCAGGGAATTCCGAATGAAATCAGGAGGAACCACCGGAGCGATCGGCGGCTCCAGAGCGGAGCCGGTGCCGAAACCGGAGCCCCGGCGAGATCGCTCTCTCCGCTCAAGTGCTACCTCCCAAACTGGCGGAGGTGATGGTCGATGTGCCGCCACGCCTGGCGGCCCCACCCTCGCCGGCTGAGCGGGCCGAAGACCGGGTTGGCCGCGAAGTTCGAGGTAGCGGGGAAGTCGGTGAAACGCCGGAGGAGGCCGAGGAGCGTTTGGCGGTCGGCTTCGAAATCCGTGGCGTTGGTCATGCCGGTGCCGGGCAGGTATTCGCGCGCCGTGGGGGCGCCCTTGGGCCAGGGCAGCACCCAGAGGACGAGCTGGGAGATCCCCGGAACATTGAGCGGCCCGCCAAGCAGCTTGACGGGTTTGTCGCCCAGGGCGGTGCGGAACGGATCGGCCAGGTGGGGCAGGACGTCGGTGGGGCGCATCTTGCCCCAACGCGGCCGGAGATCCGGGGTGAGCCGCTGGAGCCGGGCGGTGAGCGCCTCAGCGTCGGCGGGGTTGAACCAGTTCTTCATTGCGGTTGCCGCGGAAAGTGACCGGGAGAATCTACCGCATCGCGAGGGCCCCCGGAATCAGAGCCGGTCGTACTGCTTCACGGTTCGGTCGCTCTCGACGTCGCCGGTGTGCTTGGTGGCCTTGGGCTCGATCAACATCAGATGGACCTCTTCGCGAGCCACGGGCCGGTGCTCGACGCCCTTCGGGATCACCACCATTTCGCCGGGGCCGAGGGTGACCTGGCCGTCGCGAAGCTCGATGGTCAAGTGCCCCCGGGTCACCAAGAACAACTCGTCCTCCTCGGCATGCTGATGCCAGACGAATTCGCCTTGGACCTTGGCCAGGAGGACATGGCTGTCGTTCAAATCCGCGACGATCTTCGGGCTCCAGTGATCGCTGAAGCAGGCAAACTTGTCGGCGACATTGATCCGGGTGACCATGCGACCGCCTTTCGGTAAATGGACCCCTTACCCAAGGTAACCAGGCCGCGCTGACTGGAGCACCGACTCGGCGCGGGCCACCGTCGTCGTCTGCTGTCCGGGGGCCACGATCGAAATGACCCCACCCCGCTGGCAGTGACACTGGGAGGTCTGGTGCAGCACTGGAATGACGCCCGCCCGCACGCTGGGCGAGCCGGGTGTCCAGGACCCCGCCGGGGCCGGAAAGCAGGTTTGAGGTGGAGACATCGCGGCGCAGCTGCCGAAGGGGCTGATGATCCCCGCGGCGGTATCGGTGATAGTGGCGACTGGAACATTGCCCGCCATGACTCTCCCCGCCGCCGGTACTTGGAGCTGACTTGGTGTCGATCCCAGCGTGCATTTGAGGAACGCGCCCGACGTCACGAGTTTGGGCATGGGGAGCCTCAGTTGAGGATAATGGTGGAGCCCCGGACGGCCGTTGGGCCGGAGGCGAACAGTTGGGCTTGGTTCCCTGCCTTCATCGTCAGGTCTATCGCCGACTCGATGGTGATGCTGGCGTTGCCTCGGAGTTTGAGGTTGCCGCCGGCATCCTTCACGAACGCCACTTGGTTGGCGAGCTGGGCCTCGAGCGCGGCGACTCGGCGCTGAAGATCGACGATCTCAGGACTCTGGACGACTCGCATGGCAGGGGGCTCCTTCAGCGGCACCCGGTCTTGCGCACTGGCCCGGCGGCCGATCAACGGGACCAGCGTGCCGAGCAGGGCGAGGAGCGCTTCTTTGCGGCCGATATGCATGGGGATCTCCATTTTGGGGGGGGCGCCATCACCATTCGGTGCTGGTTTCCAATCCACGAACTCGGCGAGTCTAGTCGGGAACCATCACGCCGGTCTCACCGCCGGTCATTTGGACCGCCCCCGGCCCCGGGCGGGTGCAGTCCCCGGCTGGATGTTTCGCGGAGGAACGTCTGGGGACGGGAATTGGGCACTGCCGCCCAAGGAGTCGAACCAGGCTCCATCCTCCGTTGGCGCGAGGGAGACGGCGAGGCTACCGTTCGCGGTGGCCCGTTCCTTCCCGTCGCCGCACGGACCGTCGCTCCTTCTTCGCCGAGACAAAGATGTCGCTCCGGCAACCTGAGTTTGGACTGTGGCTCGTTCTTCAGATCCTGGTACCGGCCGCGGCCGGCGCGCAGCAACCATGGACGGTGACCGTCACGCCGACCATGAATCCGCTCCCGATCGGCTTCTGCGCCGCCGTTCGACTGGATATCGTCGACCCGAAGCTCCGCGACACTCCCCGGAACCCAACCGGTAACCGAGTGACCATAGCCGATTTCGACCTGAGCGTCACCGCGGCGAAGCCGGCTGAGATCGCTGGGCATCAAATCGACGCTAGCCATTGGTCGGTCTGCGGATGTCAGGCGGGCACGGCGGGCACCGTGGCAACGATCACCGCCTCGTATCCCGCCAAGCGGTTGTCGCCACGGGAGAGCGTGCCGGGCGTCGCGTTCCAAACCACCGGGACCGTCACGCTCGCGCCGGCGAAAGGGGCCGTGAACCCGCCGAACTGTACCGGGACGCCCCCGGTGACGGTGGCTGCCGCCGCGCCGGTCACCGCGCTGCCGAAGCCGTCACCCAAAACCGCCGTCACGCCGCCGCCACCACCGCCGATCGCCAAAGCCGGCCCCCCGAAAACGCCGGGCCCCGTCGTGCCGGCCGTGCCGGTCAACCCAGCGGGGTTCACCGCCGTGCAGACGGCGCCCAATCAAGTCCAGCTTTCGTGGCAGCCGGTGGGCGGGGTGGCGTATTACGGCCTGTTTGGACCCGGGGTCACCAGCGGCGGGGCCCAAGTGATGGCGGGGACCACGACGGACTGCACGACGCTCACCGGGTTTGTGGAGAAGATCCAAGCGC
>JANPEL010000350.1:0-1775 GCA_031431925.1 Gemmatimonadota bacterium
GTTCTGGGCCGATCCGCCGGGCTGCTCGGTCGGCGAGCCCCGCAACACCTACCTCGGCGAACGCTATTTCCCGCTGATCCTCCAAAACATCCACCGCTATTTCATGGCGATTGCGGTGGTCTTCGTGTTTCTGTTGGGATACGACGCCTGGAAAGCGTTTTGGTTTGCCAATGCCGAGGGCACCACCTCGTTCGGCGTCGGTATCGGCAGCTTGTTGCTGACGCTCAATACGATCTGCCTTGGCGGCTACACCTTCGGCTGCCATTCGATGCGCCATATCGCCGGGGGGTGGCGAGACCAGTTTTCCAAGCAACCGGCCTTCAAGGCCTCCTACGATTGCACCTCGTGCCTCAATCGGGGTCACCACCGGTGGGCCTGGGTCAGTCTCTTCACGGTGGCCTTCAGTGACATTTACGTCCGGCTCTGCTCGATGGAGATCTGGACCGACTTCCGGATCTTCTAGAATGACCGACGTCAAGACCTTCGATCACGACGTACTCGTCATCGGCGCCGGCGGCGCCGGTCTTCGTGCGGCCATCGAAGCGGCGGGGCGCGGGGTCTCCGTCGGCCTGGTGTGCAAGTCGCTCCTCGGTAAAGCCCACACCGTCATGGCCGAGGGGGGCATGGCGGCTGCGATGGGCAACGTCGACGACCGCGACAACTGGATGGTGCACTTTACCGATACCCTCCGGGGCGGCCAGTACCTCAACAATTGGCGAATGGCCGAGCTCCACGCCAAGGAAGCGCCCGACCGGGCCCGGGAACTCGAGGCCTGGGGCGCGGTGTTCGACCGCACCAAAGACGGCAAGATCCTCCAGCGGAATTTCGGCGGCCACCGGTATCCCCGGCTGGCCCACGTCGGCGACCGAACCGGCCTCGAAATGATCCGGACCCTCCAGGACCACGGGATCCACCAAGGGATCGACGTCCACATGGAGGTGACGATCGTCACCCTCTTCAAGCAGGCGGGCCGGGTTTGTGGCGCGCTGGCGTACGACCGCCAGCACGGCGAGTTCCGGCTGTTCCGGGCCAAGGCCATCGTGCTCGCCACCGGCGGGGTGGGCCGGGCCTACTCGATTACCAGCAACAGCTGGGAGTACTCCGGCGACGGGCAGGCCCTGGCGTACGAAATGGGCGCCGCGCTGATGGATATGGAGTTCGTCCAGTTCCACCCGACCGGCATGGTGTGGCCGCCGAGCGTCAAAGGGATTTTGGTGACCGAAGGGGTTCGCGGCGAAGGCGGCGTCTTGCTCAACAACCGGGGCGAGCGCTTCATGTTCAACGACATCCCCGACAACTACAAAGCCCAGACCGCCGATACGCCCGAAGAGGGCTGGCGCTACGTGATGGGAGACAAGGACGCCCGGCGCCCGCCGGAACTGCTGACCCGCGACCACGTGGCCCGTTGTATCATGCGCGAAGTGCGAGACGGCCGGGGCAGCCCGCACGGCGGCGTGTTCCTCGACATTCAGTGGATCAAAGAGAAACTCCCGGGCGCGCCGGAACGAATCAAGAAGAAGCTCCCGAGCATGTACCACCAGTTCAAACAACTGGCGGACATCGACATCACCAAGGAACCGATGGAAATCGGGCCGACCACCCATTACATCATGGGCGGCATCCAGGTCGACGGCGATTCCCAGATGTCGACCGTGCCCGGGCTCTTCGCCGCCGGCGAATCGGCCGCCGGGCGCCATGGCGCCAACCGGCTCGGCGGCAACGAACATTAGGATCTGCGGGTGTTCGGGAAGCGGGCCGGCGAATATGACGCCGCC
>JANPEL010000351.1:0-17780 GCA_031431925.1 Gemmatimonadota bacterium
CCCTGGCGCAGTTTCCAACCGGCATGGCCATCGCACTCGCGAGCGCGGAGCGGGTATTCGGGTGGCTCGACCGGGCCTCGGCCGAAGCGGACCCGCCCGATGCCCGGCCGGCGCGGTTCGAGCGCGAGTTGGCGTTCGACCGAGTCTCCTTTCGGTACGAGCATGACCCGGTCCTCGAGGCGGTCTCGTTCGTCGTCCCGAAGGGCCGGATCGTGGCTATCGTCGGTCCGTCGGGGGCCGGCAAGACGACGCTCCTCGAACTGGTGGCCCGGTTTCACAATCCCGTCGCCGGAGTCGTTTCGCTCGACGGGGTACCGCTCGGCCGGCTCTCCCTTCGCTCGCTCCGAGGGATGATCGGGCTCGTCACTCAGGAAACGGTGGTCCTGAACGATACGGTCCACGCGAACATTGCCTACGGTAAGCCGGCGGCCACCCGCGAGGAGGTCCGCCACGCGGCCCAGGCCGCCAACGCCCTGGAGTTCGTGGACCGGCTGCCCCAGGGGTTCGATACCCTGCTCGGCGAGCGGGGAACCCGTCTGTCGGGCGGGCAACGGCAGCGGATCGCGATTGCGCGAGCCCTGCTCCGGGATCCCCCGATCCTGATTCTGGACGAGGCCACCAGCGCCCTCGACACCGAGTCGGAACGGCTGGTTCAGGAGGCCATTGACCGGCTGATGGCCGACCGGACCGTTTTGGTCGTGGCTCACCGCTTGGCAACAGTACAGCACGCTGATGAGATTCTAGTCCTGGATGGCGGCCGCATCGTGGAACGCGGCAGCCATGGGGCGCTCCTCGCCCAAGGCGGCTTGTACCGGCGCCTCTATGATCTCCAGTTCCGCCCGGTAGAGGAAATGGCGTGAGCGTTCCGTCTGTCCTCCTGATCGCACCCTTCGACGATGGCGAGAACGCCCATTCGTCGCAACGGGCCCGCGGCTTCGAGCGACTCGGCTGTGATGTGACCACCTTCGATCTTCGCCGCCGGTCGGGGCTCCTTGGCCTCCTGGGCGGGAGCGACCTCCGATCGCGCCTCCTCAAGAGTATCGAGGTGGCCGAGGCCACCTTGGTCCTGGTGATCGGAGGATACGACATCGATGAAGGGTTGGTGGACTCGATCCGGTCGCAAACCGGGGTCCGGTTGGTCAATTGGTTTCCGGACGATGTGGGCCGGATCTCCGAGATTCTGGCTGTCGCCCGCGCCTATGACGCCATCTTCGTGGCGGGCACCGACGTGGCGGCCGCGTGCGAACGCTCGTTTGGCCGGACCGTCGAAGTCCTCCCCCTCGCCGCCGATCCTTCGGTGTACCGGCCGCTCCGGACCAAAGACCAGTATCGGGCCAATGTGGTCTTTGCCGGCGGAGCTACGCCGGACCGGGAGAGGTATCTGGCCGAGTTGGTCGAGTTTGGGCTGGCCCTCTGGGGCCCCGGCTGGCGGAAGACCGCGCTCCGAGATTATTGCCGGGGCGAACTCCGAACCACCGCCGAATACGTCCGGGCCTACGGCGGCGCATCGGTGGCGGTCAACCTGCACCACGGGTTGGGCTCGAACGGGCTGTCCTACGCGTACTGCAACCAGCGGGTGTTCGAGCTGGCCTCCATGGGGGTCCCTCAAGTCGTCGACGCCCGGGCCGACCTCCCGAAGTATTTCGAGATCGGCAAGGAAATCGTCACGTTCTCCGACGCCGGCGAGCTCAAGTCGAAGGTCGAGGAGCTGCTCCAAGCCCCTCCGCAAGCCGAGGAGATCGGTGTCGCGGCCCGGCGCCGGGTGCTGGACCAGCACACCCACATGCATCGAGCCCAGCGGTTGTTGGAATCGATCGGCATGTTGTCGGCCCAGAAGCCGGTCGGTCAGGAGTCGGTCGCCGACTGATGTACACCGGCCTCCGGGTCGTCTTGGTCGCGAAGTTCAACGAGCGCTATCACCGGGCCGGCCCCGCCATTGCCGCGGCCCTGGAAACGTTGGGATGCGACGTCCTGCGGTGCGAGGAACGGACCCGGGGTCTCGATCGCTGGTTGCTCCGCCCGGTGGGTCGTCGTTTGCTCCGCGCGGTTCGGGGCCACCGTCCGGACCTGGTGCTGGTCTTCAAAGGGGCCACGGTTGATCCCGAGATCATCGCCGCGATCCGGCCGGCGGCGCCGGCGGCGCGATGGGCCAACTGGTTTCCCGATAGCCCGCACTTGCTCGATCTCTCCCTCCGGATCGGCGCCGGATACGACCATTGCTTCGTCTTCGATACCTCGATGGTGGATCGCCACCGGGCCCTTGGGCGGGCGGCCAGCTATTTGGCCGAAGGGTGTGACCCGGCCTATCATCGCCCGTTGCCGGATGCCGGCTGGCCCCGGTCGCCGATTGCCTTTGTCGGGACCCACGAACCCGATCGGGCCAAGGCCATCGAGAATTTGCGCGATCTTGGCTTGACCACCTGGGGGCCCGGCTGGCCCAAGGGTCCGCTGTACGGCAATGATTTCATCCGGGCCTTCTCGAACGCCGACGTGGCCCTGAACGTCCACCAGTTTTTTGGAGAGCCCGCCGAGCGGGGCCGCTACGGAACCGGCGCCAACCGGCGGGTCTTCGAACTGGCGGCCATCGGCACGGTGCAACTCTGCGACGCCAAGGGCGATTTGGCCCGGAACTTCGAGGCCGGGAGCGAGGTGATTTCGTTTTGCGATCCCCGGGAGCTCCGGGCCGCAGCCGAAGGCCTCCTGGCCGATCCAGTCCGGCGCCGAAGCATTGGGGCCCGGGCCCGGGCCCGAGCGCTCAGCGAACATACCTGGCGGCACCGCCTCGAGGCCTTGCTGGCCACGATGACCCGATGACCATTTCCGGTTTCACGATCGTCCGGAACGCCATCGAATTGGATTTTCCGGTGGTCGAGAGCATTCGGTCGATCCTTCCGCTCTGCGACGAAATGATCGTCAACGTCGGCCACTCGACCGACGAGACCCTCGCGTTGATCCGTTCGATCGCCGATCCCAAGATCCGGATCCTCGAGACCGAGTGGAACCTGGCCGACGGAAGCGCGGTACTTCGGGACGAAACCCTCCGGGCCATGCGGGCCTGCCGCCACCCGTGGGGCCTCTACGTCCAAGCGGACGAGGTCCTCCACGAGCGGGGTGCCGGGGTGCTTCGGGACGCGATCGTCACGGCGGGACCCACCGTCGAAGGCATCGTGGTGAAGTACCGCCACCTGTTCGGGAACCCGGCCACCGAGGCGGTGAATCGCCGCTGGTATCGCCGCGAGGTCCGGGCCGTCCGTCTCGACCCCGCGTATCAGGTCCATCCGTATCGGGATGCCCAGGGATTCCGGGTCGGCCCGGCCGATCGCCGCGTTAGGGCCCGGCTCGCTGATGCCGAGATGTTTCACTACGGGTATACCCGGAGTGCGGCGGCGCTCCGGGGGCGCCGGACCATCGACCGGTCGCTCTATCCGGACCGCCCGGACTATGATTTCGACCGAGCCGTGTTGCGGTGGTTTCCCGGGATCCGGCCGTTCACGGACACCCACCCCGCCGTGGCGCGCCGCTGGGTCGAGCAGCACGCGGTCGATCCCGAGCGCCGGATTACCGAGCCGAACTTTCGTTGGGATCACGTCCGGTTCCATGTCTCGGACGCGGTGGAACGACTCACCGGCGTCCGGATGTTCGAGTTCCGCAACTATCAGTTGATCAGATGAGGTCGATCCGGTGGTTCGCACCGAATCGGTACTGCGGTTTGGTGGTTCCGGCGCTTCGCGAGGCCGGGTGGTCGATTGCGACCGAAGGAGACGACTCGGCCGATCTGGTCGTGGCCATGGACGGGCAGTCCGCCGTCTTGGGTTTCGAGTTTGCCCGTCGCCACCGGTGCCGGTTGCTGTTGTATCTCTGGGACCTCCCGCCGTGGCGCCTGGGCGGGGGCCGCCCCGATGTCGTGTTCGAATGGCGGGGCCGGATCCGCCGGGTGCCCCGAATTCTCGGCGGGTTTCGCGAACGGGCGGGTTACTACAGCCGGATCTCCTTCGCGGCCCGGCGGGCCGACTGGGTCTGGGCTCCCTCGATCGCGACGGTGACCGATCTGGCGGGTCGGTTTGGCGTCGAGGCCCGGCCGGTGGCGTACTGCTATGACTCGGCCCGGTTTCGTCCGGTCGGGCGGCAGCCCGAGACCCCGCAACGGCTCCTCTCGATCTCCCGCTTGGTGCCTCACAAAAACCACGACGCGGTCATTCGGGCGGCCTCCCGGATGGAGCCCACACCAATCGTGCACCTGATTGGACAGGGTCCAGAGGCGCCGGCCCTCGTTCGATTGGCGGCCGAGCTCGGGGTGGCGCTGGAGCTTCAGACCGAATGGCAGACCGATGAGGCCGTCGACGCCGCCTATCGGCGCGCCACGGTGGTGGTGGCGCCGAGCCGGTTCGAAGGCTTTGGCCTGACCCCGATCGAAGGCGTCGCGACCGGCGTCCCGACCGTGGCATCCGACATTCCGCCCCACCGTGAGCACTTGGGCAACACGGTCCACTATTTCAACCTCGAAGACGAATTCTCGCTCGTCTCGGCGATTCGGATCGCGATTGAGGTCGGTCCGGTCGATCCGGCGGGGGTGGCGCACCTGACGATTGCGCGGGCCGCGGCCCGGTTCGCGACCCAGTTGGCCGAGCTGGTCAGATCGTGACGGACCTCCTGCTGGCCTACGACTTCCCGCCGATCGGTGGCGGAATTGCCCGCTGGATGGCCGAGATTGCCCGCCGGTATCCCGCCGGCGGTTTGGTGGTGTCCACCGGGTCGCTGCCCGCCGCGGCCGACGGCCAGTTTCCGAATCGAGTTGACCGGATCGCCGTTCCGTCAGGGAGGCTCCGGACGTTGCCGGGCCTGTGGGCGTGGCGCCGCCGGGTTCGGAGCCTCGTGGCCGCCCATACGGTCCAATTTGTGTGGTGCGGTAATCTCCGGCCCGCTGGCTACGTGGCCGCCCGGACTCGGCAGCGAGACGGCATCCCGTACGGCGTCCTGCTCCACGGGGGGGACTTGCTTCAGCTTCGGGCCAAGTTCACCGGCTCCGCGCTCAAACGGCACTCGGCCAAGGCTCTGCTCGCCAACGCTTCGGTGCTGGTGGCCAATAGCGGCTGGACCGCCGAACTCGTCAGCGAGATCATGACGACGCTCGGTCTCGATCCAGCCGACCGAGTCAGGGTGGTGCCGTTGGGGAGCGATCCGGCGGTGTTCCGTCCGGGGCTCGATTCCGAAACCGTCAGGGCCCGACACCAGATCGAGCCCGGCCGGGTCCGGTTGCTCACGGTGGCCCGGCTCGTTCCTCACAAAGGCATCGATGCCGGCATCGCGGCCGTGGCTGCGCTCCGTGACCGGATCCCCGGCCTGACCTATCTCGTGGTTGGGCGGGGACCGGACCGGGCCCGCCTCGAAGCGCTGGCCCAGTCGTTAGGCGTTGGTTCAGCGGTGCAGTTTGCCGATGGGGTGTCCGATGCCGATCTGCCGGCCGTCTACGGAACGTCCGACCTCTACCTGGGCTTGTCTCGGGCCGACGGGCTCGAGGTGGAAGGCTTCGGCATTGCCCTGGCGGATGCCGCGGCGTCCGGCCTGGCCGTCGTGGCGGGGCGGAGCGGTGGAACCGGCGCCGCGGTCCTCGACGGCGAGACTGGGATCCTGGTCGATGCCCGTGATCCCGCCGCGGTGGCCGGCGCGGTGGCCACGATCCTGGGCGATTCAACTCGCCGTCACCAGCTTGGCGAGGCCGGCCGACGGTGGGTCGAGCGGGATCGCAATTGGGACCGGGTGGTCCGGGATCTTCAGGCCATCAGTCGATCGGCGGCCACAGTTGGACCGCGGTGATGGCGCCGGTCGGACAGGCCCGGACCACCCGGTCGCCCAGGGCCGACCACGATTGGCGGGGTGACTTGACCACCGCCAAGCCGTCGGCGCCCCGCCCGAACACGGCGGGCTCGCGGGAATAGCAGATCCCGCAGCCGATGCAGGCCTTGGGTTCGACGGATAGGACCACCTCGCGCTGGGGGTGGACGCCGGGCGGGAGTGCCGCGAGGGCGCCCGGCAGCCGATCGAGCGCGGAGTTGAGCGCCCGGAACCCTTCGGCAATCAAGTATGGCGTCCGGTTGAAGGAGAACATTGAAATCCGTTCCACCCGGGGCCGGACCAGCAAGATCGGCGGGTTCTGCCAGTCGCGCAGCAGTTCCTCGGTCAGCGTACTCATCACGATTTCGAGTCCGCGGGCATAGGTCAGGGCAAACCCCTGCCGCTCGATGGCGTGGCGCCGGCCCCCGCTGCCGCCGACGTCCACCGCGATGATTGGGGCGGCACCGGCGGCCAATGCCGTCCGGATCGGAAGGTTCTCCGCGACGGCGCCGTCGACGCACACCCGGCCGTCGATCGGCCGGGGGGCCAGAATGCCGGGCAGGGCGCAGGACGCAAAGACCGCGTCGGCTACCCGAACCTTGGTCAGCCCCGGCAGGCCCCACGGAACCTGGACTCCGGAGTTGAGGTCGACGGTGTTGACGACCAAGCGGCGGGGCAGATCCTCGAAGGTCCGGTCACCGACGATCGAATGGATCAGGTGCTCGAGCGGCTCCCGGCGGTACACGGCCGGTGACAGCATTCGCCTGAGTGCCATGTCGAGATGGGCCACCCGGAAGACGTCCTGCCGCTTGATAGCCAGGGCCCGATCTTCCATCTCCCGGACCGACATGCCGGACGCCCAGGCCGCCGCGATCAGCGACCCGATGCTGCAGCCGACGACGACGTCCGGTACGAGGCCTCGTTCCTCGAGAGCCCGGAAGACGCCAACATGGGCCAGCCCCTTCAGGCCGCCGCCACCGAGCACCAGATTGAATTGAGAACTAGTCGCCATAGTAGGATATTATCGACGAATGACGATCTCCGCGAAACCCCGTCCGTACGACGTGCAGGCGCTCCGGCGGGACGAGTTCCCCTGGGCCGACGAAACCCTGTACCTGAACCACGCAGGAATCGGTCCGCTCCCCGAGCGGGTCCGGCACACGCTGGAAGCCTACCAGCGCGACCGGGCCGCGGCCTACCGCCTCACCGAGGACCATTTGTTCCGGGTCCTCGACCGGGCCCGGGAAGTCGCGGCCCGTCTGATCAATGCCACGCCCGCCGAAATTGCCCTCTCGACCAACACCAGCTACGGCATCAACGTGGCCGCGTTGTCGCTCCCGCTCCACCAGGGCGATATCGTGCTGGCGAGCGACGGTGAGTTCCCGGCCAATGTCTTCCCCTGGCGGCAACTCGCCAAGCGGGGGGTGACGCTGGAACTGGTCCCCGTGACGGCCGATGGCTGGCCCGACGAGGCCAGGATTGCCGACCGGCTCCACGACCCCCGCGTCAAGGTCCTGGCGCTCTCGCAGGTCCAATTTCACACCGGATACCACGCCAATCTCCGGACCCTGTCTTCGGTGGCGCGAGCAACCGGAACGTACCTGGTCATCGACGCCATTCAGGCCTTGGGACAGATTCCGTTTGACGTCCAGGAGACCCCGGTCGATATCCTGGCTTGCGGAGCCCAGAAGTGGCTCCTCTCGCCGTGGGGGTCGGGGTTTACCTACATTCGGAGGGAACTCGTCGAGCAGCTGGAGCCCCCGATGGCCGGTTGGACGGCTTTCGACGGCACCGATGATCTTGGCACCCTGACCCACTACCAGGGCGACTGGCGCTCGGACGCCCGCCGGTTCGAGTTGATCACCCTGCCGTTTCAGGACTTCGTCGGGATGATCGGCTCGGTGGAGTTGCTGCTCGAACTCGGGATCGATCGGATTCGGAACCACCTGGCCGAGATCAACCGGCCGGTGCTCGAATGGGCCGCCGCCCGCGGGGTTCGGGTGTCGTCACCAACCGGTGCCTCCGGGAGCGGGATGGTGTGTTTGGTGCCCTCGGACCCCGCGGCCACCTTCGCCAAGCTTGCCGGGGCCGGGGTCGTGGCGTCCCATCGGGAGGGCGCTCTCCGGTTCAGCCCGCATTGCTACAATACGATCGAGGAAATGGCCCGGCTCGCCGAGTTGCTCGATCGGTTCATCTAACCGCAGGAGAACGTCCGCCATGGCGACATTCGACGACATGCTCAAAGAGGGCTACGGGTTTGCCCTCCCCGTCATCACGTTAGGCGCGGCGATGGAAGGCTCCGCCGTCATCGCCGAGCCCAAGGTGTCGTTCCCGCTGTCGATGATGACCCGTCACGGCCTGATTGCCGGGGCCACCGGCACCGGGAAGACCAAGACCCTCCAGTTGATGGCCGAGCAGTTGTCGGCCAACGGCGTACCGGTCTTCGTGGCCGACATCAAGGGCGACTTGGCCGGGATCGCGAGGGAAGGGGTTCCCTCGGCGCGGATCGACGAACGGCTGGCCTCGATCGACGCGGCCTGGGCGCCCCGGGCCATGCCGACCGAGTTCGTCAGCTTGACGGGGGTCAACGGGGTGCAACTCCGCGCCACGGTGAGTTCGTTCGGGCCGTTGCTGCTCAGCAAGGTGCTCGACCTGAACGAAACCCAGGCCAGTGTCTTGAGCCTGGTGTTCAAAGCCTGCGACGATCAAGGGCTCCCGCTCCTCGATTTCGCCGATCTCCGTTCCGTGCTCAAGTTTCTCTCGAGCGACGAAGGCAAGCCCGTCCTCAAGGAGTACGGCGGGATGTCGAACGCCACGGTCGGCGTTCTGCTCCGGAAAATGGTCGAACTCGAGCAACAGGGCGCCGAGAAGTTCTTCGGCGAGCCGGAGTTCGATGTCCACGACTTGCTGCACGTTACCCCGGACGGCCGCGGTGTGGTCACCTGCCTCGAATTGGCCGATTGCCAGGACAAGCCCGCGTTGTTCTCGACCTTCATGATGTGGTTGATGGCGGAGCTGTACCAGAACCTTCCCGAGGCCGGTGACCTGCCCAAACCGAAGCTGGTGTTTTTCTTCGACGAAGCCCATCTGCTGTTCCGGGGGGCCTCGAAGCAGTTTCTCGAACAGGTCGAGCAGGTCGTCCGCCTGATCCGCTCCAAGGGCGTCGGTATTTTTTTCGTGACGCAAACCCCGAAAGACGTGCCCGAAGCCGTTTTGGCCCAACTCTCCAACCGGGTCCAACACGCCCTCAGGGCTCACACGCCGGACGACGAGACCGCCCTCAAGGCCACCGTGCGGACCTTTCCAAAGACCAGCTACTACGACCTCGAGGAAACCATTACCTCACTCGGCATCGGCGAGGCGATCGTCACCGGCCTCTCCCCAAAGGGTGTCCCGACGCCCGTGGTGGCGACCCGGATGCTCCCTCCCACTTCACGAATGGGCCCGCTCTTGCCGGAAGAATTTCGGGCCGAGGCGGCCGAGTCGGACCTGATGCGAGAGTACGGAACCCCGATCGACCGGGAGAGCGCCCATGAAATCCTGGCCCGCCGGCTCGAACGCCCCGAACCGCCCCCGACGGCGGCCCCATCCCGGGGTCCGTTCCGCGAGCCGGAGCAACCTGCCGCCCCGTCGCGTGCCGGGAAAGGTTGGGCGCAAGTCGCCGGCGGCGCGCTCCTCGGCGCCCTCACCAGTACCATGGCCAGAACCATCGGCCGGGAACTCGTTCGCGGCGTCTTCGGCATGCTCGGCGCCAAACGCCCCCGCCAAACCCGCCGCTCCCGCTGGTAGCCCCCCTCGGCGCTCAGCCGAGCGCCGAGCCCCCAGTGCCGAGTGCCAAGAACGCATAACTTCGTTTCCCCTTTTGCAGGGCCACGAAACGGCCGGCCAGCAAATGCTCGGCGCCGATGACGACCTCGGGCCCCGAGACCTTCTTCCCGTTGATTGAGAAGCCCTGACCTTGAAGTCCGCGCCGGGCCTCGCCCTTCGAAGCGGCCAGGCCGGTTTCAACCAAGGCGTCGATCACCGGAATGCCGGCGGCCAGGCGGGCAGGCTCGATGCCGATCGTCGTGACCTCACCGGCGACAATGGCCAGCGTCTCGGCGTCGGCATCGGCAAGGGTCCTCCCGCCGAAGAGGAGCTCGCTCGCGGCCATGACCCGGTCGGTCGTGACGGTGCCGTGAACCCGGACCGTGACGTCGCGGGCCAGGAATCGTTGGGCCACCCGCCGGCTTGGGTTAATGGCCTGTTCGGCCATGACCGCGGCAATCTCTTCCAGCGGCACGGTGGTGAAGGTCTTCAGCAACCGCTCGGCGTCGGCATCCTCGGTGTTGAGCCAGAATTGGTAGAACCGGTACGGCGAAGTGCGCGCCGGGTCGAGCCAGATGTTGCCGCTCTCGCTCTTGCCGAACTTGGCGCCGCTCGCCGTCGTCAGGAGGGGCAGCACGGCGCCGTGCGCCTGGCCCCCCTGGCGGGAGATCAGTTCGATGCCGGCTGTGATGTTCCCCCATTGATCGCTGCCGCCCATTTGCAACTCGCAGCCGGCGGTTCGATGCAGATGGTGGAAGTCGTGGGCCTGGACCAGCATGTAGGCGAACTCAGTAAAAGAGATCCCGCTGTCCATCCGGCTCTTGACCGAGTCTTTCTGGAGCATGTAGTTGATCGTAAAGTGCTTCCCGGTGTCCCGAAGGAACTCGAGGAGGCCCAAACCGATGAGCCAAACGGCGTTGTTCCGGAGCGTGGCCGCGTTGGTCCCGCTGAAATCGAGGAACCGGCCGAGCTGGCCCTGGATGGCCGCTGCGTTGGCCGCCACCGTGTCGGCCGAGAGCATCGGGCGCTCGTCGCGCTTGCCGCTCGGGTCGCCGACCATGCCGGTGCCGCCGCCGATCAGCGCAATCGGGGTTCCGCCCAGTCGCTGCAGCCAAACCAGGGCCATCACCGGCACCAGGTTCCCAACGTGGAGTGAGTCGGCCGTCGGGTCGAAGCCGACATAGCCGGTGATCGGCCCCTCGGCCAACCGCGTGGCCAAGCCAGGGGTGGCGTCATGCAACAGTCCGCGGGCGGCGAGGGTGGTCAGGAGAGTGGTCATTGGGAGGGAAAAACTACCACCTCAGGTGCCGTCTGTCTGCCCTTCCGCCGGTCTGCCCTTCCGTCTTACCTTGCCTTCATGGCCCCTCGTCTGTTCAAAAGCCTGTCGCGATGGTGGCACTCCCCGACGATTCGATACCGGATCTTGCTGGCGCTCGGAGCCGGCATCATGTTCGGCGGCTCCCTGGCGTTGGGTGCCTGGCTCAACGTCTGCGCCCCGGTCGGCTCGTGCCCCTCCATTGCCGGTCTCGAATCGTACGACCCCGATCAAGCCTCCAAAGTCTATGCCGCCGATGGGCGTCTGGTGACCGATTTTGGACAGACCCGCCGGACGGTCGTTCCCCTCAAACAGATTTCACCAGCCGTCATCGCGGCCGTGCTCGCCACCGAGGACCGGCGGTTCTACCAACATGGTGGCATCGACTGGTACCGGGTCCTCGGGTCGTTCAAAGCCTTGTTTGCCGGCAAACGGCTCCAAGGGTTTTCGACCATCACCATGCAACTCGCACGAAACCTCTGGCCCGATGAACTCCCGGCCGATATGCGCTCGGGGTTTCTCGGCGTGACCCGGAAGCTCCGCGAGGCGCGGATGGCCCTGGAGATCGAGCGGAACTATCGGAAGGACAAGATCCTCGAACTCTATCTGAATCAGATTAACCTTGGGAACGGGGCGTACGGGGTCGAAACCGCGGCCTCCCGGTATTTCGGCAAGCCGGCCAAGCAACTCAACGTGGCCGAAGGCGCCATGCTGGCCGCCATTCCCAGAGCCCCGACCCGCTACAACCCCCGGCGCAATCCGGATTTTGCCGTGCAGCGGCGGAACTTGGTCATCAACCTGTTGCGGGATCAAGGCAAACTGTCGCGGGAGTCGGCCGAAGCGTGGAAGGCCTATCCCCTGGCCCTCTCCTCCCGTTCCGACTTCAACGGCGTCGGCGACTACTTCGTCGAATACGTGAGGCAGTTGCTGCAGGCCCGCTTCGGATCGGAACTCTATCGCTCGGGACTTCGGGTCTACACCACGCTGGATCTGGACATGCAGCAGGCGGCGGAGCGGGCGCTCGAAGCCCAGTTGATCAAGATCGAGGAGGATCCGAAAGCCTACGGCAAGTTTCCCCATCAGACCTTTCGGCAGTACCTCGACCAGCGAGATCCGAACGCCACGGAAGATGACCAAGGGCCGTTCTCACCGTATCTCCAAGGCGCCATCACCACCATCGAGGTCAAGACCGGGTACATCCGGGCCTTGGTGGGCGGTCGCGATTTCGCCGACTCGAAATACAACCGCGCCACCCAGGCCGAGCGGCAGGCCGGTTCGACCTTCAAACCGTTCGTGTATTCGGCGGCGCTCAAGGCTGGATACCGGCTCAGCGATCTATATGAAGATGGGCCGGTCGAGGTTCCGTTGGGCAATCAGCCGCCCTGGTCGCCGAAGAACTACGACAACAAATACCGGGGCCGGATGAGCATGCGGGAAGGGCTCTACGATTCCCGGAACACCGTGGCGGTTCGGGTGGGCCTCGACGTCGGTATTGATGCCGTGGTCAAGGAAGCCGCCGCCGCCGGGATCGCGAGCCGGATTCCGAGGGTGCCTTCGATCTTCATCGGGGCCGCCGAGGTCACCCCGCTGGAAATCACCTCGGCGTACGGGACCTTCGCGAACCTGGGCGTTCGGGTCCCGCCGGTCGCGATTCTCAGGGTCGAAGACCGGAGCGGCAACATCATCTGGCAACCCGAGAGCAAACAGACCCGGACCATGGACGTCGAGCACGCCTGGCTGATCCTCGACGGCCTCCGCGATGTCCTCCGAAAGGGCACCGCCGCCGCGGTCATGCCGCGGGCCGGGATCAACCTGCCCGCCGGCGGCAAGACCGGCACCACCAACGACGGAATGGATGTCTGGTTCATCGGGTTCACCCCCGACCTCGTGACTGGGGTTTGGATGGGCTTCGACCGCAAGCAAGTCATCATGCGGGATGCCCAAGGCGGTCGGCTCGCGGCCCCGGCCTGGGGCGCGATGATGAAAGACGTTTACGAACGGCGGAAGGTGCCCTTCGGCTGGCCAATGCCCGGGGGCCTCATTTCGCTCGAGGTCGATCACTCCACCGGCTATCTCGCCACCGCGGCCTGCCCGAAGGACAAGGTCGGGCCCGAGTTCTTTTTCCCGGGCACCGAACCAACCGAACGCTGCCCGATCCACCGGTGAGCCTCCCGCCGGCCGTGCGGACCCGCCTAACGGCCGGCTGGGTCGTTCCGGTCTCGTCACCGCCCATTCAACACGGAGCCGTGTTGATCGGCCCGGACGGCCGGATCGAGGCGGTCGGTGCCGCCGCAGAGGTGCCCGCGCCACCGGGTGTGGTCACCCGGTCGTTTGCCGGCGCCGCCCTGATGCCCGGGCTGGTCAACACTCACACTCATTTGGAATTGACCGGGCTGGCCGGCCAGGTAGAGGAATCCGACTTCTCGGCTTGGATCCGAGGCGTCCGGCGGGTTAAATCAGGTCTCACCGCGGAGTGGTTCGAGGCCGCCGCCCGTCAAGGCGTCCGGGATGCGTTTGCCGCCGGGATCACCACCGTGCTGGACACCGGGGACTCGGGAGCCGCACTCAAAGCGTTGGTCGAACTCGGCGGTGCCGGGGTCGTGTACCAGGAAGTCTTCGGCCCTGATCCGGTCCAATGTGACGAAAGCATGCGGGGGCTCCGGGCCAGGGTTGGCGAGCTCCGGGCCGAAGCCACCGGCCGGGTCCGGCTGGGGGTGTCGCCCCACGCCCCCTACACGGTCAGTGGGCCCCTCTACCGGGCGGTGGCGGAGTACGCGAAGGTTGAGGGCCTACCCGTCGCGGTCCACTTGGCCGAATCGCCGGCCGAAATGATGCTCGTGGCTCGCCATGAAGGTCCCTTCGCCGAGGCGTGGAACGCCAGAGGGATCCCCCCGGTCGCGGAACACGGAGCCCTTCCCGCGGCCGCTCGGCGGTCGCCGGTCAGCTGGCTCGATGCCCATGGCGTGCTCGGTCCGGACACCCTCTGTATCCATACGGTGCAGCTCGACCAAGCCGACATTGGGGTCCTGGCGGCCCGGGACGCCCCAGTGGCCCATTGCCCCGGCTCCAACGCCCGCCACGGGCACGGGAACGCCCCGTTGAGCCGGTTATTGGCGGCCGGGGTCCGGGTCGGGCTTGGCACCGACTCGGTCATCAGCGTCGGGCAACTCGACCTCTGGGCCGAGATGCGGTCCGCCGCCGCGCTTGGAGGTTTGACGCCGGGCCAAGCTCTGGCCCTGGCCACGATCGACGGGGCCCGGCTGATCGGGACCGAGCCGGAAGTCGGCTGGCTCGGCGTCGGCACCTTTGCCGATGTGATTGCCGTGGACCTGGCGCCCGAAACCGAAGGGCAGCCGGTGGAGGCCCGCCTGCTGGCCGGGGGCCCCGGTAACGTTTTGGCCACATTCGCCTCCGGGCGGCCGGTCTTCGGGCGGGGGGCCGCTTGATCTTGGTACCCCCTTGTTCCTACAATGCTAGTGTCCCACGACGCGGAGAACTGGCGGTGCGATGTCTCGCGCTCAACGCATCATTTGAACCCCTGACGATGGTCCCGCTCCGGCGGGCCCTCCGCTTGGTGATCGACGGCAAGGCCGAGATCGTCGAGGCGGAGGGAGGGGAACAGATGCGGAGCGCGAGGCTCGCGCTCCCTAAACCGGCCATTATCCGGCTGGTCAAGTTTGTCCACGTGCCCCGGAAGTTCCGCCGGCAGGTGACGAACACCTTCCTGTTCGCCCGGGATGCCTACACCTGCCAGTATTGCGACCGGCACCAAAACGAACTCCGCCCCCGGGAGTGCTTGACCCGTGATCACCTGCTTCCGATTTCCCGGGGCGGTGGCAACGATTGGCGGAACGTGGTAACGGCCTGCAGCACCTGCAACACGAAGAAAGGCAACCGGCTGCCCGAGGAATGCGGAATGCACCCGTCCACCTCGCCGATGGAGCCCCACTTCGTCCACCTGTCGTGGGCGGTCCGGCGGTTGACCCACACCCAGGCCAAGTACATCCGGCTGTTCTACGGCCCCGAAGCCCTCCGGGCCATCGGCGGTTAGGACTCTGGGGCGCCCAGCCGGTTACTGGTCTGGCTTCACTTCGAATTGCTCCGAACGCGTTCCCAGTACTTGGCTCGGCAGTCCGGCGATTCGGAGCAGGAAGCGCCGGATGCCCCGCCCAACAGCCGTTCCAGGCCCCGGGGTCTCGAGCGTGGAGTCGCCCGCCAAAAACTGCTCCAGTTGGTCCAAATCCTGGTCCGACAAGGCGGTGATCCGCACCGACAGGGTGTAATAGAACCGCCCCGCGCGGGTTGGCATCCATTCGATCCGCTGGGGCTTGTCGAGTTCCCGGACCGCCGAATCCCGGACCGCGAACCGAAGCGGCCGACCCGGCCTGCCGCTCACGATCCGGGTAATCGAATACTCCTCTTGAAGCGGCTCCTTGATCACGATCGCTTGCCATTCGACCGACCCGAGGAACTCGTCGATCCACCCCTCCCGGGATCGCCATGACTCGAGCGAATACGACACGACCAGGGGCAGCGAGTTGTCGAGCGCCTCGTCCCAACGGGGGTCGGCCAGGAGGTTCTTGAGGGAGACGATGGCCCGCCGGGCTCCGGTCCGATGCACCGTCGTGTCAAGGCTCATCGAGACGGCGACCGAGCGCGACTGGGCTTCTGCCCCCGAGCACAGTGCCACCAGGCCCGCCACCACCAACGACGATCGGCGCATCAGAATCGCCGCTGGAGTCGGAGGGCAAAACGAAACGAGCGGTTGACCGCCACCGATTTGGCCAGGTAGACACCGATCCCCCCCGCGTCGATGCCGACTCCGACATCGGCATCCCATTCGCCGAAGGTCGGGATCCGATTGTTCGGTACCCGCCCAGGGCCCTCGCCCGTGAGCCACGCTTTACCGGCGTCCGCCAGGAGCACCAACTCCGCCCGCTCGATGCCCAAGATCTGCTGCAACGCCGCCAGCTCGGCGTTCCGGATCCGGAACGGCAGGTTGATCGGCAGGTTGGTCCGGATCTCGATTTGGGCGGCCAGGATCCGATCGCAGAGCGAGGCCTGACTCTGGTCTGAGAACCCCTGCGGCCCGCAGTTGAGGTCACGAAAGCCGAACCCGGGCAGGATGTCAGGGCCGCCTAACGAAACGCGGCGCTGCACCGGCAACGGGTCGCCCCCGACCCATCCCGCGCCCAGGACTCGAAGGTTGATCCGGGTGTTCGGGTTGAACCTCGCGTATCGCACCACGTCGAACCGGAGTTTCGATGACGCATACCGCCCGGGCTCGATCGGTGGGCGGACCGCGGCCGGGAGGGCCACCGGAGACGCGTCATCGCTCCGGCTGTTCTCGAAGTCCGCGTGGAGTCTCCACCCGGTCGATGGCCGCGCCTGGTCGTTCCGGGTATCGTAGTCCAGCGACAGCTTGCTGGTTCGGTAGAACCCGTCATCGATCAGCGGGTTCGGACGCCAGGTGTCTTGGTTGCGGAGCAGCGAGACCGGATCGCTCGACGGCACCGAGCGTTCCTGGTCGCCCCGAATCGACAGACCGAGCCGGAGGGTGGGCAGCGGCGCGACGCTGACGTAGCCCTCGAGACCCCGGGCCTCGAAGTGGTCGCGGTAGTCGCGCTGGAACAGAAAGGCCGACCACCCCGCCTCACCTTTGGTCAACGGTTGGTCTTCGATCGACTGGATTTGCCGGTAGCCGCGGGCCCCGAAGGTGAGCCACCGGCGGGCCGCTCCGGCCCGGAATTCGGTCGACACGAGGAAGCCGATATCGTCGCGGAGTTTGGTGCGATCGCTGGTCGGCCTGAAAATGCCCCGGAGATCGAGCCGGGCATCGGCCCGGTCAGAGCCGTGGGTCGTGAAGGACGGGCCGAACACAATCGGCAGACCCTCGACCCGGTTGTAGGTCCGGCCCGTCTCCAAGCTCAACTCGGTCTTGATTCGGCCGGTTTGGAACGACGTCCGCGCCGAGGCGATTTCGCCGAGCGGTTTCCGGCGCTCGCGCGCCTCGAGCAGCCCGTTCGGTTTCCGGAACACCGGAGCCAACGCGTCGTACGCCGTTCGCTCGCCATCGAGCCGTCCGCCCGGCCGGACCTCGATCCGCCCCCCGGTAACCAGCACCGGTCCGAGCACCGTGCCCCCCGGCCCGATGATCAGGTCGCCGTTGATGACGAGGACCGGCCCCGCGATGGTCCCATTGACCCGGAGCGTCCCCCGGTACACCGCCACCCGTCCCTCGAGTCGAGCCCCAGCCGGCAGCGAAAAGCTGCCCCCGAATCGCGTCGTCGCGCTATCGTTGTAGACCGCGACCACCTGCCGAACCACCTCGCTCGGCAAACTCCGCACGACCGCGGTATCGACCTCCGGCAGCGGCCGAATGATCACCAAACTATCCTGAGCCCAAACCCGCTCCCCCCCTCCCCCCCCCCAACAGGAGCACGAGCACCCAAGTCGAGCACCGAGCGCCGAGTGCCGAGTGCCGAGCGCCGAGTGCCGAGTTCACGACAACCCCAACCGCTTCATCCGCCGGTACAAGTTGGCCCGGTCGGTCTGGAGCGCCCGCGCCGCCTCCGCGACATTGCCCTGGGCCCGCGCGAGTCCTTCCCGGACCAAGGCCCGCTCATAGTCATCGAGCAAGTTGGAGAGCGAACGCCCCTGAAGGTCCAGACTCCCGGGCTGGGCCACGGCGTCGGTCACCGGTCCGGGCTCGGTCCGTCCCCTGGACCGCGGCAGCACCTGCCGAACCAGCGCCGCGTCGATTTCGGGGCCGCCGATGATCGAGAGCCGCTCGATCACGTTGGCCAACTCGCGGACATTGCCGGGC
>JANPEL010000352.1:0-2171 GCA_031431925.1 Gemmatimonadota bacterium
CAGATCGACCCCAACGACCTTCGGCGTCACCGGTGGATCCGGCCGCCGATCGACGCCGATCAACCTAAGTCCTGAATCGAGATCCACCGCAGCGAGCGCGTCGCGCAGCTGGATCGGGTCACACGGGCCTGCCACGTGAAGGTCGAACTCCCCGGTCCGCCACCGGAGTTCGACCGGGTTGGGCAGTAGCCCGGGGCCAATGATGAAGTGCCGGAACCCGGCGGTCTTGGTCCGGTCTTTCGGCTTGAAAGAACGGGTCACGGCGCCGGCGCTATCGAGCGCCACTAACAGTTCTGTGTCGAGGTCGTCGTCGATGGACCCGACGAACACGGACACCTCGAGCGGATCCCGCAACAGTCGCTCGCACGGGGAGCTAGTGACGAGCCGCGCGTAGAAGCGGCACGCGAAGGTGTTTTTCGTCTTGGCGAACTCCCGTTCGCCCGCCGAATTCTGCCGCTGCTGCTCGCCGTCAACGAAGAATCTTGCCTTGCAGCCGCCAACGCCTTCTTTCACGGTCGGGCACGGCCATTTGGCCGGGTCGACCTCGCTGCCTGCCTTGAAAAGCAGGATCATGACCCGGCGGTTTGGCCGATTCTTTTCATTCCGTTCGGGCAGGTTGACTGGCTGATCGAGCCGGGTTTTTTCCGACCTCGCAAACAGCAGAATGGGGTTGAACTCCCCGCAACCTTGGATATCGCCCTTCCCGTCTCGGCCGGTACCGCGAGCCAGGAAGTCGGCCCGGGTGAGGACAAATGGCTTGGAGTCGTCGTCGGCGCAAATCGCGTCCATGAACTCCGTGGCCAGCTGCTTGAAGGTCCCTTTGGCAATCTCCTGTTTGGCATCAAATCCACTCGGAGCCAACCCCCGGGCGATCTCGAACTTCGTCAGTTGCTCTTTGGTCGCGTCGTCGAGCACGCCATCGGCCCGCCCGGTGAGAAACTTGAGTCGGTTGAGCATGATCTTGACGGGCCGGACGCCCCACTTGTCGTTCCCGAGGGTGTCATGGCGCCGATAGAGGTCTTCCCATACCGCGGGATCCCGGAGCAGGAGCCCGAAGACCGATTGGGCCCTCCGCCCACTGAGAACCTTGTTGAAGTCGTCCTGCCCCGAGGGGTCGGTATGCCCGAAGACCGACAGCTTACTGCCGGGATGGAGATCCATCAGTTCTTTGAGCGGGCCGGCATCGAAGTCGAAGAGAAACGACGAGTCGAAGTCGAACGAATTGTCTTCCCGACGGAAGCAAGCGGAGGGGACCAGGAATGACCGGACCGTATTGAATTCGTCCCCAACCGAGGGGCCGACAAAGACCGGCAACGGCTTGAGTTCCGGCAAGCTCGCCGAGATCCCGAGTTCCGAAATTCGGCGGACGATACCACCGTCGCTCATGGGTCTCCTGGTCGGCTCAACGAGCCGCTAACATCCGTGCACGGCCTTGAGCTTGGCTTGGGTCTTCGGCCCCGAGATCCCGTCCACATCGGACTTCGCCATGTGCTCGCATTGAAACTCCTCCACCGCCGACCGGAACAGCGCCTCGTCCTCTTGGTCCAGCGGCCCCGCAAAGTAGCCCAGATTGTTCAAACGAGCCTTCTGGCCTGAGAGCGTATCGATCGGGTTCAGGTGGCCGATCAAGATCGGAATCACCAGGCCATTGAACGACGCTTTGGGGTCCTTGATGACCAGACTGGCTTCTTCCGCGTCAGGGGGGATTTCGTGTTCGATCTTGCCCTTGCCGTCAGACACCAGCTTGACGGTCTGGCCCTTGACCGTCAATTCACACGGGGTGTTGGCCAGCGGCTTCAGAAACGCGTCCTCCAGCGCCAATCGGAGCATCAGGGGCTTCCGGTTGGCCACGAAACGATGGCGGTTCTCCGTCGCGCGGGCTGCTTCCTTCGCTTGCCGAACCGGGATGTAGAGCACGTCGCCCTCGAGGAGGACGTTCGGATTGTGCCGCCGAGCCTTGAGGCCCGCGTTCGCCGGGTGATTCCAGATGGTCAGGTAGTCCGTGAAGCCATGCTCCTTGGCAATCTTGGACAGATACTCGCCCGGCCTAACGACGTGTTCGATCATGAATCCGGGAGCCGGTGAGCGCCTGTGGGGGCTGGTGGGATCGGAACGCGACTGGCTTCAACATACGGGGCGGCGGGTGGGGTGTCCACTCGGGCCCCCGAACC
>JANPEL010000353.1:0-14183 GCA_031431925.1 Gemmatimonadota bacterium
GATCGAAGCGGACCTCGTCAAGATCATGCAGTACCATTCGTCGGCCATCGCCTGCGATTGCGGGGCGGCGACTGGAAGCCGGGGTCACCCTCGGTACTACGGCACCTTTCCCCGGGTGCTGGGCCGGTACGTCCGGGAAACCCACGCCCTGACTTGGGAAGACGCGATTCGAAAAATGACCGGACTCCCGGCGGCCATGATTGGGTTGGTGGACCGCGGGCTGCTCGCCCCGGGCATGGCCGCCGATATCACGGTCTTTGACACGGCGACGGTCATCGATCACGCCACGTTCGAGAAGCCCGATGCCTGGTCGGAGGGGATTCGCCACGTGCTGGTGAACGGCCGGGTGGCCCTTCGGGACGGGAAGGCCACCGGCGACCAAGGCGGTGTGGTTCTCCGCCGAACCGGCAACATGCCGAGCCGGCCGATGGATCTCGCCGTGGCCCGGCGGGTTGCCGTTGGTGGCGCCGCGACGCCGTTGGCCGGCGGATCGCGGATCCAGGTCACGATCGCCGTGCAGCAGGCGCGGCAGAGCCAGCACGCGACGGGCACGATCACCATCGTCGATGGCGCGACCAAGACCACCATTCGGTCGGTGGCCCTTGGCACCCTGCAAAGCAAATCGGGCTGGGCCTCGATCACCGGTCGGGCTCGCATCAACTCGGCCGGTGCCGAGCGGTCATTTACCCTGATCGTCGAGCGCGCCGATCCATTCGTGGACGGGGGCCCTTCGACGGTCCGGCTCTCAGTCGAAGGCCTCGACCCGATCGAAGGGCGGCTCGACCGCTTGGCCACGATTCTGCCCAACTGAGGTTCCCGATCATGGACGAGACTCGGAATGTTCCCCGACGGGCCTTCGTGGCCACGCTCGCAGCCGGTGCCGCACTCCCGTGGCCGGAGCTCGACGCCGAGGGCGCTCAGGCGGCGGCCCTGACGGACGCCACCCTCCACTACGCCTCAGTGGGGACCCTCGCGGCGGCGATCCGGCAGAAACGGGTCTCGTCCCTCGAGGTCGTCGAGGCCTGCCTGAAGCGGATCGACCAGGTCAACCCGAAGATCAACGCCATGGTGTACCTGACCGCCGAATCGGCCCGGACCGCGGCCAAAGCGGCGGATACGTCACTGGCCCGGGGAAAGCGGCTCGGCGCCCTGCATGGTGTCCCGTTCTCGATCAAGGATTCGCTCGACACGGCCGGGGTAGTGTCGACCGCTGGAACGATCGGCTGGGCCAAGCGGGTCCCGACCAAGGACGCGACGGTGGTGGCCCGGCTTCGGGCGGCCGGCGGCATCTTGCTGGGCAAGACCAACACCCCAGAGTTCACCTGGTCCGACGAGACCGACAACGCGGTGTATGGGCGGACCAACAACCCCTACGATCTGACCCGAACCCCGGGCGGAAGCAGCGGCGGACCGGTGGCCCTGGTGGCAACGGGCGGTTCGCCGTTCGATGTCGGCAGCGATACCGGGAACAGTATCCGGATGCCGGCCCACTACTGCGGCGTGGCGGGTCTCAAGGCAACCCACGGCCGGATTCCGAAGACCGGTCATGCCGTATCGTATCGCGGCCTGATGGAGTCGTGGACCCAGCTCGGCCCGATTGCGAGGACGGTCGACGACCTGGCCCGGTTGATTCCGATCATGTCCGGGATCGACGACGAAGATCCGTACGGGATGCCGGTGCCGTTGCTCGACTCGCGGCGGGTGGCGATTCCCGGTCTTCGGGTGGTCTTCTTTACCGACAACGGCGTCCAGAAGCCGACCTCCGAAACCGTCGAGGTCGTTCGATCCGCGGCCCTGGCCCTCCAGAAAGCCGGCGCTCGGGTCGAGGAGCGGCTTCCAGCCGGACTCAACCGGGCCACCGAGCTCTGGCATGAGATGGCGGGGGCCGATGGGGGCGCTTGGCTCAAGCGGCTGCTGGAAGGGGCCGGCACGCCTAACGGTGGGACCGTCGGCGGATGGTTTGCCGGCGCCAAGCCGGTCAGCGCCGAACAACTGACGCTGCTGGTCGAGCAACTCGACGAGGTCCGGGGCCAGTTGCGCCGGATGATGGAGTCGGTCGATCTGATCGTCTGCCCGGCCATGGCGTTCCCGGCGGTCAAACACGGCGGCTCGAATGCCGCGGGATATGGCGACAGCTACAACGAGCCCCATAACATCACCGGGTGGCCGGTGGCGGTGGTTCGAGGGGGTACCTCGCCGGAAGGATTGCCGATCGGGGTCCAATGCGTGGCCAAGCCGTGGCGTGAAGACGTGGCCTTGGCGGCCGCGAAAGTGATCGAGACTGCCCTGGGCGGGTGGAAAGCGCCGCCGATCTAGCTGATCCGGGCCACGAGGGCCGTCACGTTGTCGGTGCCGCCACCGGCCAGGGCCAAGGCCACCAATTCCCGGGCTTGGGCTTCGGCGGTGCTCGGCTTGCCGAGCACCGCGGCCAATGCTTCAACGTCGCCATGTTTGTTTAGCCCGTCGCTGCAGAGGAGCAAGGTGTCGCCCGGCTCGAGGTCGATCAATCCGACCGACGGCGTCAACTCCGACCCGCCGATGGCGCTGGCCAGTGACTTGGCGGCCGATGCCTTTGCTGCCTGGGCCTCGGTCCAGGCCCCCACATCCATCATGTATTCGCCGATCGTCTGGTCACGGGTGATCTGGCGGAGCCGGGTGCCGCGAAGGTAGTAGGCCCGGGTATCGCCGACGTGGATCAGGTAGGCGCGCCGCCCCACCAATACGGCCAGGGTCAGCGTCGTGGCCGGAGCCTTCTCGGATTCACCGTGAACCCGGAGCAGTTCCTCATGGGTGTCGCGGACGGTCTGCTCCAGCCGTTCGAGGAATTGGTGTTCCTCCTCGAGGCTGAATTGTTGGTAGCATCCCGCCGCCCGGCCGACATACCCCAACAATCCGGTTACCACGGCGCCGCTGGCCAATTCGCCCCCTGGCCGGCCGCCGACTCCGTCCGCCACGGCCAGCAGAACCGCCTCGGCGCCACCGCCCTGCCACCGCTCGGTTTCGGCCGGAGTGAGACTGCTCTGACTGATCGTGACCGACTTCCGGATCGACGCAATCACGAAATGGTCTTCATTGCCGGCCCGGACCCGGCCGACGTCGGTCAACCCGAAGATGTCGAGCCCGGTCATTGGGTGGCTCCGGTCAACGTGGCCTTGGCCAGCCAGGCAAACGAGGCCTCGACTCCTTCGCCCGTTTTCGCGCTGGTCCGGATCACCTTCCATGGCTCCCGGGCCAGGGCCGCGTCATCGGCCGGCTGCAACGCCCAGGACTCGGTCAGGTCGACTTTATTGAGCGCGAGCACCGAGGGGACTTCACCGATCGCCTTGGTCACGATGGTTCGGAGCTCAAAAATCTGCTCGAAGGTTTCCCGCCGGGTGCCGTCGACCACATAGATGATGCCATGGCCGCCCCGGAGGTAGCTGACCGCGATATCGCCGGCGTCATCGCGGCCGGCCAAATCCCAGAGCAGCAGGGTCAGGTCGGTGCCGTCAAGGGCCACGGTCTTCCGGTCGATCTTGACCCCGACCGTGCTGTGGTACTTAGTCGAGAACAGCGAATGAACGTACTGCTGCACGAGACAAGTTTTGCCCGCGCCGAACACCCCCACCATGCAGATCTTCTTCTGAATCATTCGGCCCTCACAAGGCGCACGACGAACGAGACGCTTCGATTCACTCGAGCCCGGTCGGCGGGGTTGGGCTCGTCGAGCGGCTGGACGATGCCGACCCCGATCGCGGTGATCAGGCCGGCGGGAACACCCAGCGCTGCCAGCCGGGTGCCCACCGCTTCGCCCCGCAACCGGCTGAGCGCCTGGTTAGTGGCGTCGGTTCCGGTCGGATCGGTTCGGCCGATCAGGTCCAATCGAACCGACCCCGGACGGCCGCCGGCCGCGGAAACCAGGCGCTGGAACGCCGCGGCCACTTGGCGAAGCCGGGCATCGGCGCCGCCGAGGTTGGCCGATCCGACGTCGAATAATACTCGGCGCCGTTCAATCTCGGTTCGGAGGAGGGCGGCCTCCGGGGTCAGCACCGGTTCGACCCCGGACCAATCGACTCGCTCGACGCCGACCGGAGTTCCGCCCGCCGCGGGATTCCACGCCACCGGGGCCGTGCCCCGGGCAACCAGGGTGTCGCCCCGGAGCGAGAGGGTCACGCTCTCCGGCGCCTTGAGAAATCGGCGGGCCCGGGCGGTCACGAGGTCGGGTTGGAGCGAGAGGAACGGCGCGAACTGTCCGTCGACGGTGGCGGTGTCGACGCCCATTGCCGCCAATACGGTCCGGGGATCGGCGGCCAGCGGATCGCGGAGCCCCGACAGCCGCCACCGCCCGCTCGAACGTTCCGCCGACACCACCACCAAGCCGGGTTCGGCCCGGAGCCGGGACACCGCGGCATCCCACCGGCGGGAGGACCGGATCGACAACACCAGACCGATCAGGATCACGAGGGCAATCGGGACGGCCCACACCAGCCAAAGCCCGGGTCCGGTTCGAGGCTCCCGCCGGTCAGTGCTGAGCACCGTTTCGAGACAGGCTTCGAGCGTGGGCCGGGCCGACTCGAACGGGGTGGCGTCGCCGTCGAAGGTGGCGAACGGACCGGCCAGCTGGTAGTGGAGGTTCTCGAGCGCGTCCTGCAATCGCGGCAACAGGGTGTCCGGCGCTTGGCCCCGAACCACCGCGGCGAGCACGGCCTGCGGCCCGGGCTCGACCATGACGGTCAACTCGCCAACACTGAAGGTGCGGAGTTTGCCGCCCGACTCCGCCGAGGCAAACGAATCGCTGACGAAGTCCTGGATGGCCGTCAGCATGCCCGAAATCAAGTCGGCGTCCGCCACCTTCAGATCGGGCGGTGCCGCGTGACAGAGCAGCAGGCCGGTCTCGGCGTGAATCAAGAAGACTTGCTCGACCCGGTAGAGCAGGGCGTGCTTGATGACGATCTGGGCATACGGAATTCCGGTCCGGAGCGACTCCCACCGCCACCGGAGACCCCGGACCGAAAAGCTGTGCTCGATAGCGGTGTTGATCGAACGGACCAAGCCGGACATCGCTTCCGCGATGGCTTTTCGGATGGCCGGGCCGAGCACCGGGAAGATGGCCGTGGCAATCTGGCGCGGATTTCGGCGGACCGACTCGCTGATCGCGCTTTCCACGGTCGGTCCCAGGGCCCGGGCCAAGTGATGGTCCTGGCCGGCCCGAAGGGCAATGGCCTCGGGCAAGTGCTCGGCGATCGCGTCCGGGGTCAGCCGCGACCCATCGAACTCCGCTTCGAGTTGATCGAGCCGCTGACGTTCCGGACCAACCACGAGGTCACGAAGAGCCTGGAACGCCTCCGGCCCCTGGTTCGGATCGGCCACGGTCAACCCCGCGCGGCCTTCTTACCTGTCTTACGGCCCTCGCCGGCCAGCGCTACGGACATCCCGGCAAAGAGCTCCGAGAGGGTGGCGGTGTCGAGTTTGTCGCCCTGAAGTTCGGCGACCGCCTGATTCATCTCGTTGGAGAGCCGTTCACCGAGGTGCTTGATCTCGTCGGAGACCGCCATCGAGTGCTGGAGAATCTGGTCACGGAGGTCGGCATCGGCCTGGCCGGTCGTTTCTTCGAGTTTGGCGTGCCGCTTCTCGATGCCGCGGAACGACTCCTTGCACTCAGCGGCCAGCGCCTTGAGGTCTTCGGTTCGTTTGGCGCGCTCCGCGGCGAGCCGTTCGCCCAGGGCGTCGAGCTCCTTCCGAGCCGCCGCCTCGAGATCGCTCAAGCTTTTGGTGAACTCGGTCCGGATCGCCTGCTGCTCGCGCTGGATCCGCTCTTCCAGCCCCTGGAGCCGGCTCTCGACGAGGCGCATTTGCCCGCCAAACAGAATGTCCCGGACCTTATCGAGGCTCTCGGGCGGGGTATCGGCGGGGGCGGGCCGGGCTTTCTCTTTGTTCTTAGCCATGGGTCTCGGTTGTCCGTGAGGTACGGGTGGATTACTCGAACCGAAGTTACTGTCTGGCCGGACGACTGGCTACGGGCTCGATGATCGGATCTGGTGGCGCGAGAGCGAAAACTGGCCTAGTTTGAATGGGTGACCTCATCAGGCTCTGTAAATCCGACGCCGAAGGCCGGCTGGCGGCCGCGTGACGAAGACCTCGACTTCTTCGGGCTCTCCCACCAGGGCTTGGTGCGAAAGAAGAACGAGGATCATTTCCTGTTTTCCACGCTCCACAAAACCATGCGGGTCGGCGGCACCAATCTGCCGAATCCGGAGTTGCTCGAACTGCCGAGCCAGCGGTTGGCGTCGTTTGCCATGGTGGCCGACGGCGTCGGTGGCCGGGCCGGGGGCGAAGAGGCGAGCCGCGCCGCGGTGGAGACCATTGCCCGATACGCCACCGACGCGATGCAATGCCTGCTGATAACCGAATCGCAGGACGAATCGGCGTTTCTGGCGGTGCTCGAAGCCGGCGCGGCCGCCAGCCACCAGGCCGTGGTGTCCCAGAGCGGTACTGGCGGCGGGAGTGCCACCACCCTCACCGCCGTGATGGCAGTGTGGCCGAACCTCTATATCCTCCAAGTGGGCGACAGCCGGTGCTACCGCTTTCGCGCCGGCAAACTCGAACAGCAGACCCGCGATCAAACCATGGCCCAGGAACTGGTCGATTCCGGCGTGCTCAAAGCGGACGTCGCCCCGAAGACCCGGTTTGCCCATGTGTTGTCGAGTTCGATCGGAGGGCAGGTCAGCAATCCGGTGGTCTTCAAGGACACCATGCTCCCAGGGGATGTGACGCTGCTCTGCAGTGATGGTCTCACCAAGCATGTCACGGACGCAGCGATCGCCGAGCGGCTCGCCAACCTCGAGTCTTCGGAGCAGGTCTGCCGGGCCCTCGTCGATGATGCCCTGGCGGGTGGAGGGAGCGACAACGTGACCGTCGTGGTGCTCCGCGCCATCGTATCCGGCTCCAAGTAACCCCTTTCCCGGTTTCCCAATGAGACGCACCTGGTATTGGTGGCTTGCCCTCGCCGTGGCGGCGCCGCATTCCCTGACCGCCCAGACCGAGCCCGCCACGGTGATTCGGGGCGCGACCATTCACACCGCCAACGGGGCCCCGTTCGTCGGGAGCATCGTGCTCCGCGGTGGGAAGATCGTGGCCCTTGGACCCAGTGTTCCGGCGCCCGCCGGCGCCAAGATCATCGACGGCACCGGCAAGGTCGTGACGCCCGGGATGATCGACAACCACTCCCATATCGGGGCCAAGGTCACCGATCTCAATGACTCGCCGATGTTGATCGGTCCCCAGCACCGGTTCCTCGATGCCCTCGACCTTGGCGATCCGGATTGGAAAGACGCGGTGTCGGGCGGCGTCACCACGATCGTGACCGGCCCGGGCAGCGGCGAAAACGTGAGCGGCATGGCGGTGGTGATCAAGACGTTCGGTACTGAGTTGGCCGGCCGGATGCTGCTCGAAAAAGGCGGAATGAAGTTCGCCATGGGGGCCAAGTCGCGCGATCGCTACCCCACCACCACGATGGGCGTGGCGGCCAATCTCCGCCAATATCTCATTAAGACCCAGGAATACGTCGCGGCCGGCAAGAAATGGGAGGACGATGGCCGGAAGGGCAATCCCCCGGCGCGGGACCTCGGCTACGAGTCGATGGCGGACGTGCTGGCCAAGAAAACCTACGTCCGCGCTCACGTCCACCCGGCCACCGACGTGATGACTTTGGTGCGGTTAAAGGACGAGTTCGGGTTCGACCTGACACTGCACCATTCGACCGAAGCGTACAAAGTGGCTCCGGAGTTGGCTAAACGGGGGATTTCAGCTGTCGTCCTCCCGTTGGGCCCCCGGATCGGGGTCGGCGAAGACGCCATGGCCGGTCCGTACGTGCTCTGGAAGGCGGGCGTCAAGATCGCGATGCACACCGATGCGCCGGTCATCAACCAGAAATGGCTCCGGCTCTGCGCCGCGCTGGCCATGCGGTATGGGATTCCGGAAGACGAGGCCCTGAAAATGGTGACCCGGAACGCCGCGGAAATTGCCCGCGTCGGTGACCGGGTCGGAAGCCTCGAGGTAGGGAAAGACGCGGACCTCGTGATGTTCGACGGCCCGTGGTACGAGCCGCGGTCCCGGGTCGAACTCGTTATCGGCGACGGCCAGGTGATCTTCGAGCGCGCCAAGGAGGGCAACTGATCATGCGAGTCGCGGCAACCTTGGTTCTGCTGCTCGGGGCCGGAGCTAGTCTGTCGGCTCAATCGCGGGCCATCGCCATTCGGGGCGGGACCGTGCTGCCCGTCAGCGGGCCGGCCATCCCCAACGGCATCGTCGTCTTCAAAGATGGAAAAATCGTGGCCGTTGGGGCCACCGTCGCGATCCCGAACGGCGCCCTGATCGTCGAGGCCCGGGGCAAATACGTGATGCCCGGCGTGGTTGACGCGGCCTCGCACATCGGGATCGAGGGCAGCGACCTCAACGAGGCGAGCGATCCGGTCACGCCCGCCCTCCGGGCGATCGAGAGCTACAATCCGTTCGGCAACTTCGGATCGGGCAAAGGCGGTCCGCTGCGGAACGCCGAGGCGCTGTCCGGCGGGGTCACGACGATGTATATCGCCCCGGCGGATGCCTCGTTGCTCGGGGGCCAAGGGGCCGTCGTCAAGACCGCCGGTCCGACGTTCGAGGGGGTCATCGTCCGGGAGCCCGCCGCCATGGACATGACACTGGGCACTCCCCCGAAGACCGCCGCCCGGGCCCGGAACCGCGACCCCTATACCCGCATGGCCGAAGTGGCCATGCTCCGCCAAGCCCTAATTCGGGCCACGGAGTACGAACGGAACAAGCAACAGACGCCGACCCTGCCGCGGGACCTCGGGATGGAAGCGTTAGGCAAACTCCTCCGCCGGGAAATCCCGGCCCGGATTCAGGCCAACGCCGCCACCGACATCCGCTCGGCCCTGGGTCTGGCCCAGGAGTTCGGGTTTGACCTGATCATCGACGGCGGGGCCGCCGCCTGGGAATACCGGGCCGAGCTGGCCGCCCGGAAAGTCCCGGTGGTGCTGGGCCAGGTCTCCCATCCGTACATCAGCAACGAAGAGATCCCCGACAAGGGCGATTATCCCCCGGTCGACGAGCGGTTGCCGGCCAAACTCACGGCCGCCGGGATCAAGACCGCCATCGCCACCTTCTCCCGCGCCTTCGGATCCCTCGCGCCCGCCGGCGCCGGCAAGTGGCTCCTGATCGACGCCGGGATTGCCGCCGGCTACGGAATGTCGGAGGCCGATGTCCTCAAGTCGGTGACCCTCGTCCCCGCCGAAATCCTCGGCGTGTCAAACCGGGTGGGCAGTCTGGAGGTCGGCAAAGACGCCGACATCCTCATCCTCGACGGCCCCCCCCTCAGCGTGAAAACCTGGGTCCAGCAAGTCTACCTCAACGGCGAACTGGTCCATTCCCGATGACCCCCCCGAGCCGAGTGCCGAGTGCCGAGCGCCGAGTGCCGAGAGCCGACACCATCGGTTCCATGCTTCGCCCTCCGACCTTGCTGGCCGCCCGGGAGCGCCACCAGGCCGGAACCCTCGATGACGCGGGCCTGAAAGCGGTCGAGGACCGAGCCGTCGATTACTGCGTAGCCGTGCAGGAACTGTCCGGCATCGGCGTGGTGACCGACGGCGAGATGCGCCGGAACGTCTTTTCGTCGAGCCTCTCCCAGGCGGTCGAGGGGTTCGATACCATCACCGGCAACACCGTCGACTGGTTTACGATGGAAGGGAAGAAGGAGACCAGTCCGGTCACCGTCGGACTGGTCAGCAAGATGAAGCGGAAGCGCCACTTGTCCTCGGAGGAGTTCGTGTACCTCCGCGCCAAGACCCGGCTCCCGACCAAAATGACGATCCCGAGTCCGACGATGTACGCCTACTACTGGGTGCCGGGGGTCAGCACCGCAGCCTACCCGAATCCCGATGCCTACATGGCGGACGTGACCGATATTCTCCGCGATGAGGTCCGGGAGTTGGTCCGGCTCGGCTGTCCCTATATCCAGTTCGACGCGCCGGAGTTCGGGATGGTGCTCGACCCCCACCAACAGGAGTGGTTCCGGCGGAAGGGCTTTGAGCCGATGAAGATGGTCCACGATGGGATCGACATGATGAACGCGATCATGGCCGGATTCCACGACCGCTGTACCTTTGGTCTCCACGTCTGTCGGGGCAACGACGCCAACCGGTACATGGGGAAGGGAAGCTACGCCACCATTGCCGAGGACATCCTCCGGCGAACCCACGCCAAGGTGCTCCTCCTCGAATACGACGATGAACGGAGCGGCGACTTCTCCCCGCTGGCCAAGACCGCCGACGACAAGATCGTTTGCTTGGGGCTCATTACGACCAAACGGCCCCAGGAGGAAACCGAGGATCAGGTCATTGCCCGGATTTACGAGGCGGCCAAGTACGTGCCCCTCGAACGCCTGACGCTGTCGACCCAGTGCGGATTTGCCTCGGTTGCCAAGGGCAACAACATCCCGTTCGAGCTTCAGGAGCGAAAGCTCAACCTGGTGGCCCGCGTTGCGGCCAAAGTGTGGGGCTGAAGGCCCTTGCGCTTTCTTGGGTTGGGGTCAAATTTGTATCCAGAGGGCGGAACGCCTTCGATTCCCTGACATAGAAAATTGAGGAGGCACGTCATGTTCGACTCAGTCGAGCGGGCTCTCAACGGCGGAAGGGCAACGATCGCGTTGCTCGCACTGGCCGTTGGGGCACTGGCACCATCGCTGCTGGCCGCGCAGGCCAACGTCGTGAACGGGACCGTCGTCGATTCGCGAAGCGGTCGGCCCCTGGCTGACGCCACGGTTCGGGTCGAGGGCACCGACCTTACTGCCCGCACCGGGACCCGGGGCGAGTTCCGCCTCCAAGACGTGGCCGGGGCATCGGTCCGGCTCCGGGTCACCCGGATCGGGTACCAAGCCTCGGTCACCGAGGCCACGACTCGTGGCGCGCCGATCCAGATCAAACTGACCGAACTCGTCGTCAAGCTCGACGAATTGGTCGTCACTGGCACCGTGCAAGAAGCCACTCGACGGTCGCTTGGCAATTCGGTCGGCCAGGTCCAGGTCGCCAACACGATCGCCTTAGCCGGCTCGCCGGCCAAGCTTCAAGACATGCTGTCCGTCAACGTGCCTGGCGTCCGGATCGTTCGGGCCAGCGGTGCGATCGGAACCGGCGGTACCACCCGGATCCGCGGGTCGGGCAGCTTGAGCCTCTCCAATGAGCCCCTCCTCTATGTCGACGGCGTTCGGGTCAACAACCAAGCCGCCACCCGGAGTCTTGGGTTCAACGGCCAGGAAAGCCCGTCCCGGATCAATGACTTGAACCCCGAGGAGATCGAGTCGATCGAGGTCCTCAAGGGTCCTTCGGCCGCCACGATCTACGGCACCGAAGCCTCGAACGGCGTGATCCAGATCATCACCAAGCGGGGCCGCGGCGGCCGACCGACCTACGAGGCCCATGTCGATGCCGGTGCCAACTGGATTTCCAATCCGTGGGATCGCTACCCGAAGAACTATTACGTGAGCCGGGTCGACAACTCGATCAAAGTGTTCGACGTTCAGCGGTTCCGGCAGTCGCGCGGTTTCCCCGACATCTTCAGCACCGGCACGCCCCTCGCCGCCGGCACCAGCATCAGCGGCGGATCCGACCAACTCCGGTACTTCTTCTCCGGCGACTACAACCGAGACGAAGGCCCGGTCGACTATAACTGGCAGAACAAGCAGGCCATTCGGTCGAACCTGAGCTACTCGAGCCCGAGTAACAAGTTCAAGATGGACTTGTCCCTCGGCTATGTCCGGAGCCGGACCCGGGGTGCCTCGGGTGTCCAGCCGATCACGACGTCAATTCTCTGGGCCTGTAACTTCCCGTGGTGCGAGCCGAGCGGCGACACGACCAAGACCGGCTGGAACGGCCCGGGCCAGGGTTTCCAGTTCTATCGCCCCGATGACTATCAGAGCGTTCAAGGCTACGACAACATCGACAAGCTGACGATGTCCGTTCAGCTGACCCACCGCCCGTTCCCCTGGCTTCGTCATCGGTTGGCCGTCGGTCCGGACTACACCAACAACAAGTCCTCCCAGTTGGTTTTCCGGGATGCCACCGGCTACAACCCGTTCTTTGCCCAAAGCTTGGGGCAGAAGCAGGCCCTCCAGCTCCGATCGACCTTCCTGACGCTGGACTACGGAGCGAATGCCGACTGGAATGTCACCAAGAACCTGGTGTCCACCACCTCGGTTGGGGCCCAGTACTACTCGAAGGTCTTCGATCAAGTCTTGGCTCAAGGTTTCGAGTTCCCGATCCCGGGGCCGTCGGATGTCGGTGGCGGCGCTCGCCGCGATGGAGCCGAGTCCTACATCCAAAACAAGAACTTCGGGATGTACGCGCAGCAACAGTTCGCCCTCAAGAACCGGATCTTCCTGACCGGCGCCATCCGGGCCGACGACAACTCGGCCTTCGGCAGTAACTTTAACGCGGTCTACTATCCCAAGGTGAGTCTGGCCTGGGTCCTCTCCGAGGAGTCGTTCCTCTCGAATCTGAACTGGCTCACCCAGTTCAAGGTCCGGGGTGCCTGGGGCCGGGCCGGCCAGCAGCCGGATGTGTTCTCGGCCATTCAAACCTATCAGCCGAGCGTCGGTCCGTCGGGCACCGGCAACGTGACTCCGCAGAACATCGGCAACACCGACCTCAAGCCGGAAGTCGGCGAAGAGCTTGAGTTGGGCTTCGATGCCGGGATGCTCAATCAGCGGGTCGGCATCGAGTTTACGTACTACAAGAAGACCAACAAGGATGCCATCATCTCGGTGCCGAACCGGCCGTCACGCGGGTTCCCAGGGGTCCAATTCCTCAACATCGGCGCCGTCCAGAACAAGGGCATCGAAATCGGGATCGATGGGTCGGTCGTGAATTCGAAGAACCTTGGCATCGATCTCCGCGGGACTATCGCCACGAACGGCAGCCTAATCACCGATCTCGGCGGCACCTCGACAGCCTTTGTCGGCAACTCCTTCATCCAGCAGTGGAACGCCAAGGGCTACGCCCCGAACTCGTTCTTCTACAAGCGGTGGAAGGGCTCGACCGTCATCCAGGTGCCGGTTGGTCCGTACACGTTACCGTTGGGAACCAACCCGATCTGCGAGGGCGGCACGGACTTGGCCGCCAAGTTGGCCGATGGTTCGTCCGATCCGAACGCCGGCGTCGGCAACGGGACCGATGTTCCCTGCGGCACCGCTCCCCGGCTCTATGCCGGTCGCCCGACCCCGTCGTGGAACGGCTCCTTCAGCGCCACCGTGCGGCTTGGCCAGCGGCTTCGGTTGCTCGGCTTGGTGGACTACGTCGGAGGCCATTCGGCCCTCGTCGGCGACGTGGGTGCCCAACACACCTTCTTCCGGAACTCCCGGGCTTCGATCGACGGGAACCCGATCATCGAGGCCATGCGGCTCGACGCCAACGGCCCTGGCGCCGCCGGTCTCTTTAACGCCGGCTTTGCCCGGCTTCGGACCGTGTCGGCCAGCTACGACTTCCCCACCAGTCTCACCAACTGGCTGGGCGCCTCCCGCGGCTCGGTCACCCTCTCGGCGGAGAACATGATGTTCCTCTGGCGGGCGCAGAAGGCCTCGTTTGGTGCTGAGTGGATTGACCCAGAGTTGCTGCCGAACCGCGCCACCGACACCAACGGCAATTTCGGCTATACCCAGGAGTCGTGGCCGCAGCTGGCCCGAATCCGGACCACGTTCCGCTTCACCTTCTAACCGACGACCAAGGAGATCCTTCGATGAATGCCATGGTTGTTCGGCAGATCAGCCGACTCATGATTCCGGCGGCGTTCGTGGCCACTCTCGGCGCCTGCGGTAGCCTGCTCGATGTTGAATTCCCCGGGCGGATCCCGTCCGAACAGATCAACGATCCCGGTCTGGCGGCGGTGTTGACCCGGAGCGTCATCGGCGACTTCGAGTGCGCCTACAGTAACTACATGGCGGGCTCCTCGGTTCACTCCGATGAGTACGAAACCGCCAACTCCAATGTCCCGCTCGCCAACTGGGGAGAACGGACGATCGACGCCGACCAAGACGACTACGTCGTCGGCGCCTGTGAGGGCAACTTCGGGATGCAGCGGACCCTCCACACCGCCCGGTTTCAGTCGGAGGACATCTACAACCGGCTGAATGGCTGGACCGACGCCCAAGTGGCCGG
>JANPEL010000354.1:0-11332 GCA_031431925.1 Gemmatimonadota bacterium
TGCTCGAGCGGCGAGGCCGGGTCCAGACCCGGCCCCAACTGCTCGAGACAGTGTGGGACGCGCAGCCCGACATCCAGACCCGAACGGTGGACATGCACGTGCAACGGCTCCGAACCAAACTCGGCGAAGCCGGTGACCAGATCGAGACCGTCCGAGGGTTCGGCTACCGCTTCAAATCCGCGGAGAAAGCGGCCCGGATCCGGTGACCTATGCGGCCCGACTGATTGCCGGTACCCTACTCGTCCTGGTCGTGACGGTTGGGGTCCTGGTCGTCGGGGTCGACCGTTCGCTCCGCCACGATCTCGAACAGGAAACCCGGAACTCCCTGACCCGAGAAGCCGAGCTGTTTCGGAGCGGAATGCCGGCTGATTCGGCCGCCTGGCAAGGGGCGGTTGCGGAGGCCGCTCGCGCCACCGGCATTCAAGTCACCGTCATCGACCGGACCGGCCGGGTGGTGGCCGAGTCGGGCGTCCGGCCGGAGGATCAAGGCCGGATCGAGAACCACGCCGAGCGCCCGGAAGTGGCGGCCGCCCTCCGGGGCACCCCCGGCTCCGATCAACGCCCCAGCGCCACCACCGGCGAGCGCCTGATCTACGTCGCCGTGCCCGGTGGCCCCGGCGTCGTCAGGATGGCCCTGCCTCTCGACCAAGTCGACGTAATCGTGAGCCGGACCCAACGACCGGTGCTGGTCGCGGCGCTGGTGGCTCTGCTCCTGGGTACCGTGCTTGCTCTGGTGGCGGCCCGGCGGTTCGCGCGGCCGCTCACGGACATCGCCGCGTCGGCGCAGAGCATTGCACGAGGGGAAACCCCCCGGTTTCCGTTCTCCGGCATTCCAGACGTGGATCAGCTGACCACCAACCTCCGCCAGATGCACGACCAACTGAGCGAGCGGTTTGAGAGCCTTCGCCGGAAGCAATCCGAAACCGCCGCCATCGTCGATTCGATGGTGGAGGGCGTGCTGTCATCGGACGCGAAGGGCCGGATCCTCACGGCGAACCCCGCGGTCCGCCGGCTGCTCGGCTACGGGGAGACCGATCAACTGCCGGAGCTAGCCTTGCTGTTCCGGACCAAAGAGGCTCGCGAAGCGCTCGACACCGTGTTGATCGGCGAGTCGATTGCCGACCGAGAACTCTCGCTGGGCGACCGGACCTATCTGCTGAATGCCCGGCCGCTGCCAACCGGCGGGGCGGTCGTGGTGCTCCACGACCTGACTCGCCTGAAACGGCTCGAGACGGTCCGCCGGGACTTCGTGGCCAATGCCTCCCACGAACTGAAGACCCCGCTCACCGCCATCTCGGGCTACGCGGAAACGTTGTTAGCCGATGAACCGGGGCCGGCCATTACCAAACGGTTTCTGGAGACGATCCTTTCGAACGCCCGGCGGATGCAGCGGCTCGTCGACGACCAACTGGACCTCTCCCGGATCGAATCGGGTGCCTGGAGCCCCCGCTTGGACGATGTGGCCATCGAGCCGGCGGCCCGAGAGGCTTGGGCCTTGGCTACCGCGACCGAACCGGCGGCCCCGAACTTCGGCGTCGAACTCGCACCTGAGGCAACCCGGATCACCGCCGATGCCGACGCGCTCCGCCAAATCTTCCGGAATCTCTTCGAGAATGCCGTCCGGCATACCGCGCCCAGCGGGCGGGTAACCGTGACGGCAACGCCCGACGACGGTGGGATCCGGCTCAGTGTTACCGACACCGGCGCGGGGATCGGTTCCGAGCACCTGCCCCGAATCTTCGAACGATTTTATCGAGTGGATCCCAGCCGGTCGCGGGAACAGGGTGGGACCGGACTCGGCCTCGCCATCGTCAAGCACTTGGTCGAGGGCCATGGGGGACGGGTCTGGGCCGAAAGCAGCCTGGGCGCTGGGACCACGATTCAGATCCAGTGGCCCGCTACTCCATCGTGATGACGACCTTGCCGCGGGCCCGCCCTTGCTCCAGGTACCCGATCGCGGCTGGAAGCTCCGCCAACGGATAACGCCGATCGATCACTGAGCGGAGCTTGCCGGCCTCCATCAGGTCGCGCAAGACAGTCAGGTCCTTCTGGCTTAGCTGAGCCAGGATCATGACGAACCCCTGACGCACGAACGGTGACAGCACCGCGGCATCCAGAAACCGGCCGAGGGGTCCGATCCACCGGTTCTCGCTCGACCCGCCGACGATCACCACAACACCACTCGGCGTCAGCACCTTCCGATACTCCAGCAAGGGGTGATTGCCGACGTTGTCGATGATGACGTCGTAACGCTCGGCGCCCTTGGTGAAGTCCTCCAGGGTGTAGTCGATGACGTGATCGGCGCCGAGGGACTTCACCAGGTCGAGGTTTCGGGTGCTGGAGACGCCGGTGACCAGGGCACCAAACGATTTCGCGATCTGAACGGCGAAGGTCCCGACGCCGCCCGAGGCGCCGTTGACGAGAACGCGCTGTCCCGGTTTGACCTGCCCTTTGTCGCGCACCGCCTGGAGCGCCGTGACCGCTGCGACCCCAATCGCGGCCGCCTGCTCGAAGGTCACGCTGTCGGGCTTGGACACGACGGCGCCGTTCTCCCGGATTGTCAGGTATTCCGCGAAGGCCCCGTCCCCGGCGCCGAAGACATGGTCGCCCGGCTTGAACCGGGTCACCGCGCTCCCAACGGCTTCCACGGTGCCCGAGAAGTCAACGCCGGCGCGAGGGTCCTTGGGTTTGCCGAGACCGGAGGACAGCCGCATGACGTAGGGCTTGCCCCGCATGAAGTGCCAGTCGAGCGGGTTGAGCGAGGCCGCCCGAACTTTGACGAGCAACTCGTTCGAGTCGGGAACCGGCCTCGAGATATCCGCGAGGGTCAGCACGTCTGGCCCGCCGTAGCAGCGATACCGGAAGCCCCTGACCAGGAGCGTCCCCTTCGGGGGCGTCGCCGGTGGCTCGCAAGCCGAGTCGTGGCTCACGACGAGAGCGAGCGCGAACCCGGCCGCGGCAAGCACCGCGACGACGATTCCCAGAACCTTGACGCGGCGGCTCATTCCTGTCCTTTGAATCAAAAGGCGACGCCGAAAGGAGCCGTCGAGGCCGCCCGTACGAGGGGCTCAACCCCAAGGTTTCCGTTCTGGTAAGGCCGCGGGTACTAGCGAACCGGCCGACGACGTCGGATCTTGCTAGGATGTCGCTGTCAATCCGATTTGCCGCCCTTGGGTTGGTCCTCGCCATCGCTCCGGCCGACCGACCAGCCACCGCCCAGGCCCCCGACACCGCGATCGCCCGCCGGTTTGACCGCCGCGAGGAACGGATCGCGATGCGGGATGGGACCCGCCTCTTCACGGTGATCTTGACCCCGAAAGGGCCGAGCGGATCGCTCCCGATTTTGATGTCGCGAACGCCGTACGGCACCGACGGCTGGGGCGGAACGTCCGGCATGGCGACCGGGTTCAAGGAACTGATCGAGGACGGCTACATCTTCGTCTTCCAGGACATCCGGGGTCAGCACCAATCCGAGGGCACCTTCGTCATGACGCGGCCCCCGCGAGATCGCCGGGACCCGAAGAGCCTCGACGAAGCGACCGACACCTGGGACACGATCGACTGGCTCCTGGCCAACCTGCCGAGCACCAACCGCAAAGTCGGGATCCTCGGGATTTCCTATCCCGGATTCCTGGCCAACGCGTCGCTGACCGAACCGCATCCGGCCCTTACCGCCGTCAGTCCTCAGGCCACCATGGGCGACACCTGGATGGGGGATGACTTCTTCCACCAGGGCGCCTTCCGGCAATCGTACGGGATCGAGTGGGTTCACGGGCGGGAAGCGGGTCAGGCGGGGACGGGCCCCCTGCAGATTGGCCGGTGGGACACCTACGACTGGTATCGCTCATTTCCGACCCTTGACTCCCTGGCCCGGGCCGTCGGGGCCGATCGCTGGCCGACGTGGCAACGGTTCGTGACGCACCCGGAGTACAGCGCCGAGTGGAAGAGCCGCGCCGTGCAGCGGAACGTTCGCCACGCCCCGATCCCGACGCTCACCGTGGCCGGCTGGTGGGACCAGGAAGATGGCTACGGCCCGCTGGTGACCTACGCGGCCATGGAGCCGACCGATAGTCTCAAGCGAAATCACATCGTGGTGGGCCCTTGGTTTCACGGCCAGTGGTACGACCAGGCCGCGGCCAATCTCGGTGACGTCAAGTTCGGCCGGAACACGGGCGACGACTTCCGGGTGTTGCAGCGGCAGTGGTTCGGCTACTGGCTCAAGGGTCAGGGCGACGGCAGGTTCGCCGAGGCGACGGTGTTCGACGCCGGGGTGAATCAGTGCAAGACCTTTGACTCGTGGCCGCCGCGCCCGGCCACGACCAAACGGCTCTACCTCCATCGGAACGGGCGGGCCGGCTTCCAGCCGCCGACCGAGGCAGCTGGGTTTGACAGCTATGTCTCCGATCCGGCCAATCCGGTGCCGTACCGGCCCCGGCCGATCCCGTCGTACGTGGATTGGGAAAGCTGGCTGGTGCGCGATCAACGATTCGTCCACGGCCGGCCCGACGTCTTGAGTTGGGAGACCGAGCCGCTGGCCGAAGATGTGGTGGTCGCCGGCAACGTGGCGGCGAAACTGTTTGCCTCGACCACCGGAAGCGATGCCGACTGGGTCGTGAAGCTGATCGACGTCCGTCCCGACTCGGATCCTGACCTGGCGATGCGTGGCTATCAGTTGATGGTGGCGAGCGACATCATGCGAGGGCGGTACCGCAAGAGCTTTGAGAAGGCCGAGCGGATACCCAGCAACCTGGCCCTGCCCTACACGGTTGACCTCCACCAGCAGTCGTACACGTTCAAGCGGGGTCATCGGATCATGGTGCAGGTCCAAAGCAGCTGGTTTCCCCTCTATGACCGGAACCCCCAGACCTTCGTGCCGAACATCTTTCTGGCCAAGGCTTCGGACTACCGGGCGGCCACTCAGCGGATCTACCGAAGCGGCCGACTGGCGTCACACGTCGCGATCGACGTCCTGCCCTGAGCCCGGCCGCCCCGTCGGGTCAATAGAGCCCGACGTTTCCTTTGACGGCGGCGATCAGTTTGGCGGGGTCGTAGCCGACGCCCTGCTTGAAAACGAGTTCGACGTTCCGGATGTCGGCGATGGTCTGGGACGGATTGCCCCCCACCACCACGAGGTCGGCCTGTTTGCCGGGCTCAATGGTGCCGAGCCGGTCGGACAGCCCCAGATACTTGGCGCCGTTTTGGGTCCCAATCTGGATCGCTTCGACCGGGCTGAATCCGGCTTCGACCAAGAGCTCGATGGCCCGTTGGTTCGAGTAACCCGGGATCACGCCACCACCTCCCGTCGGGTCGGTCCCCACGACCAGCAGACCGCCGGCCCGGGCAAACGCCAGCTCCATGGCCATCGCCTTGGGGAACAGGGTCGTGTAGACCGACTGGGGCTGGGCCGAGACTCTGGCGTACTGACGGTCGTACGCCGCCTTGAGTTCCGGTAGCAACACGTCGGTGCCGGGGGGCTTGGGCCGGCCTGGGGTAAAGGTCTCGAACACCGTGAGGGTTGAGGTCACGGCCACTTTCCGCTTCACCAAGTCGGCCACCAGCGACTGAAACGGCGCGCCCTCGAGGTCCAACGCGACGAGGGTGCCTTGCCCCCCGCCCTGGCCCGGGCATTCATCGGGCTTCTTGTCAGCCACGAAGTCGGTCGCGGCCAGGAATCCATGCTCGAGGTTGTCGATGCCGAGAGCGGCCGCCTCCCGGTAGGTGACCGAACAGAGATGGCCGGTGACCTTGAGCTTCCGCCGGTGGACCTGGTCGATGGCCGCGCCTAACACCTCGCGGCTGATCTGCATGTAGGCCTTGAACGAGGTGGCCCCCTGGTCGGCCCAGAAATCGACGAACCGGCGGGCCTCGGCGGCGGTTCCCAACGCCTGCATCTGGGAAAACGGATTCGGGCCGTTGAGGTAGGGTGCAGTGGCGTCGATCCACGGACCGGGCTTGTCGCCCCGGGCAATGGCCTTGGCGATGTTGAGTTCGGAATAGCCGTTCATGTTGCCGCCGGTCCGCATCGCGGTAACGCCCCCGGCCAAGTAGAGCTTGACGAACGACTCGGTGAAGTTGCCGTAGATCCCGGGGCCTACCGGGTAGTACAGATGCTCGTGGACCATCACCAGGCCAGGCAGGACCGTCTTGCCGGCGAGATCGACGATTGCAGTTCCAGCCGGGTAGAGCACGCTCCCCGACGGGCCGACCGCCGCGATCACGCCGTCCCGAATGAATACGGTCTGGTTGTCCCGCGCCGGCGTCCCCCGCCCATCGATGACGCGGGCATTGATCAACGCCACCATCGCGGTGTCGATCTTGGCGTAGGCCCGGGTGGCCCCGGACAGCTTGGGCCGCTGCGCGCCGGCCGGCGCGGCCAGAACCAGGGCCAGCGCCAGCGCCCGCTTCACAGCGTTCACTTGGTCACCTCATACCCCGGCCCGCGAAGCGCCCGACCGGGCTTGGCGCCGGTGTGCTTGCCGTTCCGCCAGACCGCGACCCCGTTCACGAACACATCCCGGACGCCGACCGATAGCTGGTGGGGCTTCTCGAAGGTCGCCTTGTCGAGGACCGTGGCGGGGTCGAAGATGACGAGGTCGGCCATCATCCCTTCCTTCACCAGACCGCGATCGCGAAGCCCGAGAATTTGGGCGGTTGACCACGTCATCTTGCGGACGGCCTCTTCAAGCGGAACGAGCCGTTCGTCGCGGGCGTACTTGCCCAGGACCCGGGGAAACGTCCCGTACGACCTGGGATGGACCAGGGCCGACGCGGAGTCGGGATCGTAGCCGCCGGCGTCACTCCCGATCACCACCCACGGCCGGGCCAGCATCTTGGCCACGTTTTGGTCCGACATCCCGAAGGTGATCTTGCCAAGCCGGTTGTCTTCGCCAATCGTCAGCTCGATCACCGCATCGATCCAGTCCTTCCCGAGGGCCTTGGCGATCGCGTCGAGCCGGAGCCCCTGGAACGTCTGCCACTCAGGCTTCGTGAACCCGGCAATTTGGTAGGCGTTCGGCGCGTTGTGCTGGCAATAGACCGCGGCGTCCGGCCCCCGGTCGGCCATCTCGCGGCGGATCCGATCGCGGAGCGCTGGGTTCTTGAGGTTCTCGATCAGTTTGCCATCCGCATGGGCCCAGCCCGGAAGACACGACGAGAGATTGTTGCCTGAGGCGGGATACGGGTACATCGTGGCCTTGACGTCCTGGCCCGCGGCTCGCGCCGAGTCGACCTTGGCAATGGCCGGATCGGCCAGTTGCCAGTTAACTGAACCCGACGCCTTGAAGTGATAGATCACGACCGGCACACCGCCGTCCCGGCCGATCTGCAGCGCCTCATCCATCGCGGCGAGGAGCTTGCTCTCCTCCGATCGCATGTGGGTGATGTAGGTGCCGTGCAGCGGCGCCATGGCCTTGGCCATCTCAATCAGTTCGGCGGTGCCGGCGTAACTTCCCGGCGGGTAGATCAGCGCGCTCGAGATGCCGAAGGCGCCATCCTTCATGGCGTTGGCCACGACGAGACGCATGGTATCGAGTTGAGCCGGACTCGGCTGGCCCTCGCTTCGGCCCATGGCATACGCCCGCACGGTCGTTGAGCCGAGATAGCTTCCGACATTGGCCGAGACGCCGTGCTTCTCGATCGCCTCGAGCCACGCCCCGAAGCCTCGGGGGCCGTGGAATCTCTTGACCAGCTTGAGCGTCGCGATGTCATCGGGGTCGGACCCGGTAAAGAGCGAGTCGATGTTGTCGTTGGCGGGGCCGGGGGTCGTGGATTCGCCGAGGATTTCGGAGGTTACCCCTTGGGCGATCTTCCCAACCAATCGTCCGTCGCCCACCAGCGCCGCGGTCCAAGAGTGGCTCTGGATATCGATGAACCCGGGCGAAACCACCAGGCCGGCGGCGTCAACCCGGTCTTTGCTTCCAGCCGACGCCAACGCGCCCCGGGGGGCCACGGTCGCGATTCGGTTTCCCCGAACCCCGACGTCGCCGAAGTACCAAGGGTTGCCGGTGCCGTCGACGATCTTGGCGTTGGTAATGACGAGGTCATAGTCGCCGGGAGCGGCGGGAGTGCCGGGAGCCTGGCAGGCTCCGAGCAGGAGCGTCAGGGCGGTCAAGCGGAATGCGGCCATGGCAGAACTCGAGGAGATGGGTAATTTCCGGTTCGCGAAGGATCGGGACGGAAGGGGTCGCCGTCAAGCGCCGCCAGGAGGAACCGATGTGCCGGAACATTCGCCCGCTCTATCATTTCGACCCGCCGGTGAGCGACGCCGAGATCCAGGCGGCCTCGCTCCAATTCGTCCGCAAGGTCAGCGGGTTTGCCAAGCCATCCGCCGCCAATGCGGCGGCCTTCGATCAGGCGGTCCTGGAGGTGACCGGGGTGGTTCGCCACCTGATGGGTTCGCTGGTGACATCCGCGCCGCCCAAGAACCGGGAGGCCGAGATAGCCAAAGCTCGTGCCAGAAACGCGAAACGGTTCGGACCCTGACTATCTTGGGGTAGTTCGTTTCCCCACTACCCAAGGGTATTCCGTGCCGTTCAATTCACTCGAGCTCCATCCGAGCCTGCTCAAAGGCTTGAAGGAACTCGGCTTCGCTCGTCCGACTCCCATTCAGCTCGATTCCATTCCCCCCGCCCTGGCGGGCCGGGACGTGCTGGCCTGCGCCATGACGGGCAGCGGGAAGACCGCCGCCTTTCTGCTCCCGATCCTCCACCGTTTGATCGACAAGCCCCGCGGCACGACCCGGGCCCTGGTCATCACGCCGACCCGGGAACTGGCCGCCCAGATTCTCGAGCACCTGAACGACCTGGCCGTGCACACCCCGATTACCGGCGCGTCGGTCTTCGGCGGGGTCGGCATGAACCCGCAGGAGCATGCCTTCCGAAGCGGGGCGGATGTCATCATCGCGACACCGGGCCGGCTCCTCGATCATTTCCGGTTCCCGTACGCCAAGCTCGCCGGCCTCGAGCACTTGGTCCTCGACGAGGCCGACCGAATGCTCGACATGGGCTTCCTGCCGGAGATCAAGAAGATTCTCCGCCACATTCCGCCCCGGCACCAGACCCTGTTCTTCAGCGCCACCATGCCGCCGCCGATTGCGGCGTTGACCCGAGAGCTCCTGAAAGATCCGGTCAGCATCAACATCCAGCGGCAGGCGGCCCCGGCGGTCGGGATTACCCAAGCCGTCTACCCGGTCCGGCAGGATCTCAAGTCGGCGCTGTTGCTCACCATGCTGGAGCGGGGCGCCACGGCCGAGGCGCTGGTGTTTACCCGGACCAAGCACCGGGCCGACCGGCTGATGAAGTTCCTGGTCAAGGGCGGAATCAACGCCGAACGGATTCATGGCAACCGGTCGCAGCCGCAGCGGACCGAAGCGCTGGCGGGATTCAAGAGCGGGAAGTACCGGGTCCTGGTGGCCACCGACATCGCGGCCCGCGGCATCGATGTGACCGAGTTGGGGCACGTGATCAATTTCGACGTGCCGATGGTGCCGGAGGACTACATCCACCGGGTCGGCCGGACCGCAAGGGCCGAGGCCACCGGCGATGCCTTCACGTTCGTCGCACCCGAAGAAGAGGGCGATCTCAAGAGCATCGAGCGGGCAATCGGCAAGCGGCTGCCGCGGGTCACCGTGCCGGACTTCGACTACTCGGCCAAGGCCACGCCCCAGCTGGAAATCCCCCTGGCCGAGCGGATCGCCGCCATCCGGGCCCGGAAGGCCGAGGACCGGGCCCGGGCCAAAGCCAACGAGGCTCGGCGGGCCGCAGCTAAAGCAGGTCCCCGGCATCCGTCCGGACCGGGCCGCGCCCACCGGCGCCCCGACCAGGGCGACGGCCAGCCCCGGTCGCAACGGAGCAGCTCCGAGAGTGGACCCGGTGGTCGCGATGCCCGCCGCGGTCCTGGCCCCCGACGACCCGGACGGACCCCACCTCCCTGATCGCCGAGCACTCCCCGGGTCGTTCGCATTCGCGAATGACTCAGGGGAACCGGCGTTACCGATTCGTTACACAACATTGACATTACGATGGCCGAGGCCGGCGAGTGTTACGCCCGTGTTATGGGTTCGTGACATGACGGCCTCGTTCGTAACGGATCATTCTGCCCGGGAGACTTGATGAAATTGGCCCTTGGAGCCGCATTGGCGGTATTGCTTTCGACCCCTGCGGCGGCGCAGGAACCGACCTATCCCCAGATCGTGGTCGGCGGGCGTTTGCAGACCCAATTCTACGCCTTCGACAACGACAACCAGGCCAAAAGCGGATCCAGCAGCAACTTCTTCATCCGGCGGGCCCGGATCCAGGTCAATGCCAAGCTCCGCGAGAACGTGAGCCTGGTCATCCAGCCCTCGTTCGAAGGCGGGCGGGCCACCGGAGTTCGGCTTCGGGACGCCTATATCGATGTCCGGTTGACACCGGCGAGTTCCCGCACCGCGTTCACGATCCGGACCGGGGCCGAGAAGAAACCCTTCGGGCGCTACGAACTCCTCTCGTCTAACAACCTCCCGACCCTCGAGCGGAATGCCGGCCGGGGCCTCCTTCCGGTGGCATCCAACAACCTCTTCGAAACCGCGGGTTACATCGCGACCGACTTGGGGGCGTCCCTTATCCTGGCCCACAAGCTGGCCGAGGGGCGCCACCTGACTGTGCAGGTGGGAGGATATAACGGCCAGGGCGAGAGCATCAACGACGTCAATGGATCGAAGTCTCTCGGGGTCCAGGCCTTGGCGGATGTCACGAAGAAGCTGATGCTCGGGGTGGCGTTCTTTTCCCATGACGGGATCGTGGCCCTGACGCCAACGGTGTCCGATAGCTCGTTCCGAAACCAGGCCATCGGACTAGAAGCCCAGTGGGGCAAGCCGGGCGACAAAGGCCTGTTCGTGGTGGCCGACTACATGGCCGGCGAAGACTTTACCAAAGACCTCCATTCGATGAAGGGCGTTTCCGTGGTGGCCGCATACCACGCGCGAACCGCGGCCGCCAAGAAGATCTTTGCCGTCGAGCCGGTGGTACGGTTTGATTGGGCCGACCCGGACGGTGGGGTAGCTGCCAATGGGTCGACCCTGGTTTCCGCGGGAGTCAACCTGTATTTGACCGCCAAAGCGCAACTCCGTTTGATGTTCGAGACCCAAAATCCGCAGGCGGTGGCCGGCAAGACGATTTCGGGGCTCCGAACGGCGATGACGATGAATTTTTGACCGATTCGTGATCGGTTTGTGACAGAAATCATGTTGGTTACTGCACCCTTTGGCTAACGGAGTTCGCAATGAAGACACTCGGTATGGTCGTGATCGCGATGGCGGCGGCGGGTCCGCTGGCGTGCCAGGCCAATCTCAACGGAG
>JANPEL010000355.1:0-4902 GCA_031431925.1 Gemmatimonadota bacterium
GTGGCGACCTGGAACGGCGCGTATTTCATCGGGGCCCATCACGAAACCGGGTCGATCCGAGCCGGTAAGCTCGCGGACCTCGCGATTCTCGATGCCGACCCGACCATCGACATTCGAAACTCTTCGAAGGTCTCGATGGTAATGAAGGCAGGCCGCCTGTACGAGGCGGCCACCCTCACCGAACTCTGGCCCGGCACGAAACCCTACGGCCGGATCCCGTGGCCGACCGGACCGCACCCGTAAGAGGTTGTCATGCTGCTGCCTGTCTTGCTGGTCTTGGCCCTCGCCGATTCAGTGCCTCGGCTGGCTGGTCAGGTCACCATCTACCGCGACCGCTTCGGGGTTCCTCATGTGGCCGGGAGGACCGACGCGGCCGCGGCGTTCGGGTTCGGCTATGCCCAGGCCGAGGACTACTTCGCCCGACTCGAGGACAATTTCATCCGCGCCTTGGGCCGCCGGTCGGAAGTAGCCGGACCGTCGGCGCTTAGCGAAGACCGGCTGAATCGGCTGCTCGAAATTCCGGCACTGGCCCAAGCCGAATACCGGCGCCTGCCGGTCCGGATCCGGAAGATCGTGGATGGCTTTGCCGGCGGGATCAACTACTACCTGGCGCGGCATCCGGACGTCAGACCGCGTTTGCTGAACCGGATCGAGCCTTGGTATCCCCTGGCCTTCATCCGGTACAACTACTACCAAAACGGTTTTGCCGGGATTGCCCGGGGTCGGGGCACCGAGCCGCTCCCCGCCGACGAGGCCGCGACCCGAGGTTCGAACGGCTGGGTGGTGAGTGGCCGCCGCACCGCCAATGGCTACCCCCTGCTGTTTATCAATCCACACCTGCCGTTTTTCGGGCCGGGCCAGGTCTATGAAGGGCACCTGATCAGCGACGAAGGATGGAACTTCACCGGGTACACCCGGTTCGGCTTTCCGCTCCCCTATGTTGGCCACAACGAATCGGCCGGTTGGGTCAGCACCGACAACGCGGCCGACCTGGCTGATCTGTACGTGGAACAGTTCGATCATCCCACCGATCCCAGGATGTACAAGTACGGCGCCGGGTATCGCCGGGCGGTCGAGTGGACCGATACCGTGCGGGTAAAGACCGCGGCCGGCTTGGTGGCGCGAGCGCTTCGGTTCCGGAAGACTCACCATGGGCCGATCGTCGCGACGAGCGGGGGCAAACCCGTGGCGCTCAAGATGGCCAAGCTCGATGGCGACGGCTGGCTCGAAGAGTGGTACGCCATGACCCGGGCCCGGAACCTGGCCCAGTTCAAAGCCGCGATGCGGCCCCTCAACATGCAGTTCGGCAACGCGATGTTCGCCGACCGGGACGGCAACACGTTCTACATCTACAACGGAGCCGTACCGAAGCGCGATCCCAAATTCAACTGGGCCGAGCCGGTCGACGGCAGCGACCCCGCCACCGAATGGCAGGGGTTCCACGGTTTCGACGAGTTGCCCCAACTCACCAATCCGGCGTCGGGCTGGATGCAGAACTGCAACGGGACGCCGTTCCTGCTGACCGACGCCGGGAATCCGGATCGGGCCAACTATCCGGCGTACCTGGCGACGGAGCCTGATACCCGCCGGGCCGCCCAGTCGCGGAAGATCCTGGCCGACACCGACCGGTGGACGTTCGAGGCGTTTGAGCGGATGGCCTTTGATACCCGGAGTTGGCTGGCCGACAGTTTGCTCGCGTCGTTCCGGCAGGTCGCGGCAGCATCGCCGGCGCCCTCACCCCGGCTGGCGCGAGCCGCCTCGCTGCTGGCCGAGTGGGACGGCCGGACCACGGAGTCGAGCGCCGCGGCGATGATCTTCGAAATGTGGAGCGGGGCGGTGGACCGGCCGAACCCGCCGGCCCCCGGCTCGGTGTTCGAGGCGGCGATGGATCGCGGCGAGCGCGCGTTCGGCCGCTTTGACGTCCCGTTCGGCGAAGCGACCCGGCTCCAACGGTGGGACGACGTGGCCGATGCCGGGCCCGACGACACCCAGCCGAGTGTGGCCGTACCCGGCCTCAACGGACGGCTCGGCGGGGTGTTTACCCTGTATGCGGCGGAGTTCCCGGGCCGGAAACGGCGGTATGGCGTAGCGGGAGGTACCTACGTCAGTGTGGTGGAGTTCGGGCCCACGGTCAAAGCCAAGACGATTCATGTGTTCGGGGCCAGCGGGAATCCGGCGTCGCCCCACTTTTTCGATCAGGCGCCGATGTACGCCCGGGGGGAATTCAAGCCCGGCTGGTTCACGATGGCCGAGATCACCGCGAATCTCGAGGTGTCCTACCGCCCAGGGGAGCGATAGGATTCCATCCATTGACTTGTTACATGTACACATGTACATTGTACATGTAACTATCGAATGGGGGCGCAATGTCTGATTCGAAAAACATCCCGCGCGTTCGCGAGCCGGTTCAAGTTTACCTCGATGGGCCGGACCTCTACCTGCTCGATGACCTCGTCGTGGCCACCGGTCTGACCAAAGCTGAGTTGCTCCGCCGGGGCCTCCGGCGGCTGTCGGATGAGGCCCTCGGTGATCGGGCAGCCGGCTGGTCGCTTGACCGATTGATTGGCGCGGCCGACGGGCCTGCGCCAACACCGGACTTGGCGGCCAACCACGACGAGTACCTCTACGGCAAGGCGTCGGGTGGCCGGTCGCGTTCTCGCTGATACCAGCGCGCTCCTGGCGCTGGCCCACCGGCAGGATCAGTATCACGCCCGGGCGGTCACGATCGCCCGGCGGTTTCTGGCCTCCGGTGGCCGGTTCGTGGCCACGCCGTTGATTTTGGCGGAACTTCAGGGATTGTTGCTGTATCGCCGAGGCCCGGAGGTGGCCAGGGGTGTCACCACGGCCCTGCTCGAAGACCCAGCCTACCAGTGGCTCCCGGTGGACGCCGACTTGCTGGCGGCCGCCTCAGGTAGCTGGTTGGAGCGCTATCGGGACCAGCGCCTGACGCTCTGTGACGCGGTCAGTTTCGAATCGATGCGCCGGGAGCGTATTAAATCGGCCTTTGCCTTCGATCAGCATTTCGAGTTGGCGGGCTTCAAGGTCCTCGCCGCCTAGTCGTCAAGGACGACCTCGGTGCGGTCATCGTGCCGAGGGGCGATTTCCGGGTGGGTGTTGAGGATCCTGGCGCAGCTGTTCCACCGGAGTACCGCATCGTCGTTCCCGGCCGGCCGCATGGCCTCGGCCCGTTCGAAGCACTCCATCGCTTCGTGGAACCAGTCGTACGCCAATGCCGACGCGCCGATGCTCGGGCTCAGCAGCTGAGCATGTCCCCGCCGCTCGTTGATGATGCCGGCGTAGTACTCCCGGTCGTATGGCTCTCGAAGCCGGGGCAGCACCTCCCGGGCCCGCCCAACCGATCCGCCCACCCCCCGGGAAATCAAATCGGTCCGGGCCAGGAGCAGCGCGATCAACGCCTCCTGGTTGTCGGGCAGCAGCAGCAAGACGTCGAGGCAAATACTCTCGGCCCCCTCCGGCTCGTTCAGTAACCGATACCGCTCGGCGCGAGCGAGCGCCGAGGCCACGCCATCCTTGGTGATCGGCTTGAGCTCGAACATGAGGCCTCCTTACGGACCGGGGATCTTGCCGGTGACGATCGCGAGCAACTTGGCCAGAGGATCGAACGCCGCGTCGACCACCCGTTCCTTGAGCGGAATGATGGCGTTGTCGGTGATCTGAATGCCCTCGGGACAGACCTTGGTACAGCATTTGGTGATGTTGCAGTAGCCGATGCCGTGGAGCTTCCGGAGCTCATCGAGCCGGTCTTCGGTATCGAGCGGGTTCATTTCGAGGTTGGCAGTATAGACGAAGAACCGCGGGCCGATGAACTCGTCGTGGAGGTGGTGATCCCGGAGGACGTGACAGACGTCCTGGCAGAGAAAACACTCGATGCACTTTCGGAACTCTTGGACCCGGTCGACGTCGTCTTGCTGCATCCGCCAGGTGCCGTCGGCGGCGTCCGGCTTCCGGGGCGCGAACTTCTTGATGCCCTTCTTGACCTGGTAGTTCCAACTGACGTCGGTCACCAAGTCCTTGAGGTGCGGAAATGCCCGCATCGGCTCGATCGTGACCGGTTCGGTCAGGTCGAGCTGATTGAGCCTCGTCATGCACATCAGGCGGGGCTGGCCGTTGATTTCGGCCGAGCAGGAGCCGCACTTACCGGCCTTGCAGTTCCATCGGCATGCCAGATCGGTGGCATCCTCCATCTGGATCTGATGGACCGCGTCGAGGACGACCATGCCCTCGGTAACCTCGGTGGTGTAGTCGGTCAGCTGGCCGGTGCCGGCCTCGCCCCGCCAAATCGAAAAGGTCGCCTGTGCCATTACTTCAGCTCCTCGACAATCTTCTTGAGTTCGTCCCGCATCGGAGGGATGGGGTGCCGGCGGAGTTGCATGGTGCCGTCGGCGCCTTGCTCGATGAGATGGTTGAAGGCCCCGAATTCCGCCTTCTTGGCTTCGAAATCTTCCCGGAAGTGACCGCCCCGGCTTTCCTTCCGGGCAATGGCCGAATGGACGATCGCCTCGGACACGATCAAGAGGTTCTTGAGGTCGATCGCGGTGTGCCAGCCCGGATTGTACTCTCGGTTGCCCGGCACCCGGACGGTGGCGGCCCGGGCTTTGAGTTTCTGGAGCCCCTCGAGCGCCTCCACCATCTCGCTCTCGCGCCGGACGATGCCCACGAGCTTTTGCATCATGACCTGAAGGTCCTGCTGGACCTTATACGGGCTCTCGCCGGTGGGCCGCTCGAACGGGGCCAGGGCGAGCTTGACCTGCTCGGTGACCTCGCCCTGGTCCGGGGCCACGGCGCTCTGTTCCTTGGCAAAGGCGGCGGCATATTCGCCGGCCCGCTTTCCGAACACCAGCAGATCCGAAAGTGAGTTGCCGCCGAGCCGGTTGGCGCCAT
>JANPEL010000356.1:0-22615 GCA_031431925.1 Gemmatimonadota bacterium
GGCAGCTCGGGATCCATCAGCGCGCCGAAGGTCGAGAACGCATGTTTCAACGCCCCCGGAATCAGGCTGTGCGACGCGACGATGCCGGAGGTGCCACCGCCGGTCGGGTGGACCGGGCGGTTGTATTCAGCAGGGTAGAGGCCCATCTGGTCTTCGACGGCGCGTTGGAGTTCGGCGCTCGCTTCGGTCATCGGAACGGTGGCAATCCACATACTCGGCACTCGGCTCTCGGCGCTCGGCGCTCGGGTTAGGGGATGGGGGTGGGGGTGGGGGTGACGGGGGGGATGATGTGGCCGATGCCGAGTTGGGCGGCGCGGGCGTTGACGGCGGCGAGGTCCTGGTCGATCAGGACGCGGAGCTCGGCGAGATAGCCGTCGAGTTCTTGGCGCTGGCCGGCGTAGACGTCCTTCATGCCTTGGGTTGGCGCGCCGTCGCCGTCGACGGCCCACATGTAGAGGGGCACGAGCCTCGAGTAGAGGCGGGCTCCGCCTCGGAAGGCTAAGATGTCGTAGGTCACTTCGGCGCCGGGGTTGTGGATCCGGGCCTCGAGGGAGTCGAACTTGGTCATCAGCGCGCCGGCCAGGCCGACCAAATCCTTGGCGGCGGCGTTGCCGGCGAGCGCGGTATTCCGGTCCCCGAGTTGGGTCCGGATGTCCTTGAGTTGATTGACGGCGTCGGCCAGGCGGTTGAGGGCGTCGCGGAGCTCGTTTCCAAACGCCAACTGGGCGGTTCGGTCGGCGTCTTTCACCTTGACCCGGGGGTCGGGCCGGAACGTGATCGACGTGGTCTCGGTCAATCCAGTGGCGGTCAGGCGGGCCGTGTAGGTTCCCGGTAGCGCCTGCGGAGGAATCGCCGGATCGCCGGTATCGATCTTCCCGCCTTTGATCCGGCGGGCCCCTTCCATCGAGAAGTCCCACGTGACTTGGTGAAGACCGGCGCCGGTTTCGAGTTCGGCCTTGGGTGCTGACTCGTACTCGCTGTGGTCGTCCTTCAGCTTCGCAACGCTGCTCATCGACCGAACCACGGTACCCCGGCTATCGAGGATTTGCAGCGTCACGGGCAGTTTCGCCTCGTCCTTCTGGTAATACGTCAAGACCACCCCGGCCGGGGGATTCTGGCCGGCTTGTCGCTCACTGGTGCCGCCTCGGCGGCGCCATGCAGTCCCGGCAACCGGAGGGAACAGGTGGAGCGGCTTGGCCGCAATGGCATCGGTCCACTGCCGGATCGGGGTCAGGTCATCGAGGATCCAGATCCCCCGGCCGTGGGTCCCGAGCACCAGGTCGTCGTTCTTGACCACGAGATCGGCGACTTGAACGGTCGGGAGGTTGAGCCGGAGGGGGCGCCAGGTGGCCCCGTCGTCCCACGAGAACATCACGCCCTTTTCGGTACCGAGATAGAGCAATCCTCGCTTGGCGGGGTCCTCCCGGACGGAATGGAGGAAGATGTCACGCGCCAGCGAACCGTCGAGCCGTTTCCAGGTGGTGCCGTAGTCGGAGGTCTTGTAGAGATATGGCGCGTTGTCGCCCAAGCGGTACTTCTTCACGACCACGTAGGCCGTCGCGGCGTCATGCGGCGAGGGTTCGATGATGCTGACGGTGCCCCACTCGGGGAATCCTGGCATGGCGCCGGTCACGTTTTTCCACGTCTTCCCGCCATCCCGCGTCACCTGGACCAAGCCATCGTCGCTGCCGGTCCAAACCAGTCCCTTTTCCTTGGGCGACTCGGCCACCGCGAAAATGGTCGAATAGAATTCGACGCCGGTGTTGTCCCCGGTAATCGGGCCGCCGGCCCATTGTTGCTTCGACTTGTCGTTCCGGGTCAGGTCCCCGCTGATGGCGGTCCACGACTGGCCGCCGTCGCTGGTTTTGAACAGAACCTGCGAGGCATGATAGATCACGTTCGGATCGTGAGGCGACGGGGCGATCGGCGCCGTCCACTGGAACCGGTACTGGAAATCGGCGGGGCCGTGTCCGCTCGGGTTCTCGGGATAGGCCGAGACGTTGCGGGACTGGCCGGTCTTGTGATCGTAGTACGTGATGATGCCGAGGTATTCTCCGGCAAACACGACGTCCGGATCGTCGGCCTTCGACACGATGTGGCCGGCTTCGCCGCCGCCGACGTCATGCCAGAGACTGGCCCCGATACCGCCGCGGCTCAGGCTGTTGCTGGGTCCTTGGGCGGTCCCGAGATCCTGTTGGGCGCAGGCGACGTGATATGGGTCGCGGTTATCGGCGGCAATGTGGTAGCACTGGCCAATGGCCGGGCGGACGCCCAACCATGAATCGCCTCCGTTGACACTGATGGCCACGCCGCCATCGTTGGCCACGATCATCCGCTTGGGGTTGGCCGGGTCGAACCAGACGTCGTGATTGTCTCCGTGAGGAATCCCGTCCACCAGCGTGAGGGTCTTGCCTCCGTCGATGGTTTTCACCATCGGGACCGTAGGAAACCAGACCTCGTCGGGATTCTTCGGGTTCACGGTCAAGGTGGAGTAGTACCAAGCCCGCTGCCGGACCAAACGAGAGGCGCTGATCCGGGTCCAGGAGTCGCCCCCGTTGTCGGACCGGAACAGGCCGCCGCTATCGGCCTCGATCAGCGCGTAGACCCGGCGGCCGTCCGACGGCGCCACGGCCACGCCGACCTTGCCCCAGATCCCGTTAGGCAGTCCGGACCCGGTGAGTTGTTTCCAGGTATCGCCGCCGTCCCGCGACTGGTAGAGCCCGCTCCCGGGACCGCCGCTGGTCATGTCCCACGGATACCGGCGCATTTCCCAGAACCCGGCGTAGAGGATATTGGGATTGCTCGGATCAATCGCGACGTCGGATGCGCCGGCCCGCTCGTCTTTCTTGAGGACCTGCTGCCAGGTGGCCCCGCCGTCCCGGGTCCGGTAGATGCCGCGTTCCGGATTGGCCGCAAACGCCCGCCCGAGCACCGCGGCATAGGCGATATCAGGATTCCGCGGATGGACGGCCATGGTCCCGATCTGGCCCTCCTGCTTCCACACGTGGCTCCAGGTCTTGCCGGCATCAGTCGACTTGTAGATCCCGTTGCCCGGGGTGGTGTTGCCCCGAACGTTGGCCTCACCCGACCCGACATAGACGACGTTCGGATCGCTCGGCGCCACGGCGATCGACCCGATCGATGCCGTCGATTGATCGTCGAAAATCCCCGCCCAGTTGATCCCGCCGTCGGTCGACTTCCACACGCCGCCGGAGGCGGTGGCCATGTAGTAGGTCGTTGGATCGCCTGGAACTCCGGCGGCCCGTGACGCCCGCCCGCCGTCGAACGGCCCCACTGACCGAAACTTGAGGGCCTTGAGCGCGGCCGGCTGCTCGAGCGGTGCCGGTGCCGACGGCGCTGGAGCCTGGCGGGCCTGGGCCGCGGCGGTCAAGGGAACGAGAGCGATCAACAGACATGGGGCGGTGCGAATGAGGGCCATCGGAATACCCTGGAGGAAGTTCAGCGAAACCGCTAGAGGCGCAACAACGGCCGGGTGAGGCAAGTGGCGCCCCCCTCGGCTTTCAGCGACAGCTCGCGACCGCGATAGGTCGACACGGTACATCCGGCGGCTTCGAGCCGGCTCTTGGTAACCGGATTGTCTTCCAGCATCAGGCACTGTCGCGGGGCCAACGCTAGCACATTGGTGCCCATGGTCCGAAACTCGGACTCGGGCACTTCGACCAGCCGAATGTTCCGGCGTTCGAGCAATTGAACAAACGAGACCGGCAAGAGACCCGGATATGCCACTGCCAAGTCGCGGTCGACCATGCTGATCATCGACATCAAGTGGAGGCAGGCATCCGGCCCGGTGTAGTAGGGCAGTTCGACGTTGACGATGGCGACCCCAGCACCGAGCGCGTGCCGGAGCGCGGCCACTCCGGCGTAGTTGGTCCGGTATCCGATGCCGGCCGCCAGGGTTTTCTCGTCGATCCACATCAAATCGCCCGATTCGGCCAGGGCATCGCCCTCGAGCCGTGCAATGGTCGGAACGCCGGCTTTCTTAAGGGTCTGACCGAGGGCCGCTTCTTCGCCGCGACGGAGCGGCTTGCCCATCCGGAGTTGAATGGCGCCCACGTCGGCAATCAGTACCGGGTCATGGCAGAAGATGGCATCCGCGTGATCAGCCAGCGGTTCGTCATGCCAGATGATCTCGGCGCCGCTTTGCATCAGCGTCTCGACGAACGCCTGGTGTTCCGCGCAGGCCGCCACCATCTCGGGGCGGGCGGTATAATGCCATCGGGCCGGATCGGCGGTGCCGAACGCCTGATCCGGCCGCCTGACCACGACCCGCTTGAGGGGGCCCCACATGGTCTGGCCCCCGAACGACTTGGCCATGCTACCGGCCGAGCAACGCTTCGGCGCGGACGTACAGGAACCGGCCGTTGAATCCGAACGGGGAGGCCCCCGGGTACGGAAAGATCCCATAGCCGTTGTTCAGACTGTTCTGGTCGGGGAACGTGTCGAAGAGATTCCGGACCCCGATCGACCAGTTGACCTGCCCGAACTGACGGCCGACTTCCGCGTCGATGAGGACCTTGCCGCCAAAGCGTTGGTCGCAGTCATCGCAGAGGCCGGGGGCCGAGGAATACTTGCCGTAGTAGGAGGACCGGAGCAGCGAGTGGAACCGCTCCCGGGTGTAGTTGGCGGTGACGGTCCCGCGCCAATCGGGCCGCTCCCGCTCGATCTGGAGCTTGGTGAACTTGTCGACCAGTTGGTCAACGCCGGTCCCGGCCAATTGACTCGGGATCGGCCGCTGGCCGACCACTTGGTTCTTGGTGTAGTTGAACCCGGCGTTCAAGGTCAGCGCCCCGGCCGACCCGACAGCCGTCCGGTAGTTGCCGGTCAGGTCGATGCCCTTGGTGCGGGTATCGACGATGTTGGTAAAGTACTGGGCCGCCGAGACGGCTTGGTTTGCCGTGGCCAGAATCTTTTCGACGCTGTCCCCGCCGATGTACCCGCTCAGCAAGATCCGGTCATCGAGGTTGATCAGATAGGCGTCGGCGGTGAAGGTGACTTGGTCGCTCGGGCTCCAGGCCAATCCTCCGCTCACGTTGACGGCGGTTTCGGCCTTGAGGGGTTTCGCACCTAACGCGATGGCCGCGGGATCTGACACCGAGAAGATCCCGCTTTCAAACGGAACTTGTCTCCCCGTCGTGGCATCGAAGCGGAAGTTGGTGATCCGGCTCCCGAAATAGTTCTGGGCCAACGACGGGGCCCGGAATCCGGTGCTCAGGGCGGCCCGGAGCACGACCTTGGACGACGGCTGGAACCGGAGCGCGGCCTTCCCGCTGACCTTCGAGCCGAAATCGCTGTAGTTCTCGAACCGGGCGGCGGCGGTCACCAACAGTTGTTTGCTCAGGTTGGTTTCGAGGTCGAGATACCCGCCCCCGTTGCCCCGGGACTGGTCGGTGGCGGTCGACGGCAAGAATCCACCGAACACCTGCGAGCCGCCCGGCGCCACGTCGCCGTAGCGATTCAAGGCGCCGCCCTGGATATACGAGCCTTTTTCACCGGCAATCAAGGTGAACGACTCCCGCCGATAGGCGAGGCCGGCCGCCACGTTGAGCTTGTTGGCGAGTCCGATGTCGACCTGCTTGTTCAGATTGAGCGTGGTGCTGAGCTCGTTGGCCCGCAAGCCACCGGCGTAGAAGCTCGTGGCATTCGGAATGTTGGGGTCGTCGGCGTTCCCGAAGATTCCGTCGAGCCCCGGGGCACAGGGCCGATCGAGGCAGGGACCCAGCGACACATTCAGGGTGTTGTTGAGGTTGTAGTCGAACGTACTCCGCCCGAACGACGCCCCGAGATCGTAGGCCCATCCGGCGGTCGTGCCCCGAAATCCGCTGGCCGCTGAGATGTCGACGACGTCGGGCCGGAACTCCGGCAAGAACCCGTTCGGATAGATGGTGGGCCAGTTCCGGTCGGAGATCGGCTGGCGGAAGAACCCGTTCCCGGTTCCGATCCGGGATGTCCAACCGCCAAACGAATAGAACTCGGCGCTCCCCGACGCGTTGACGGGCAACCGGAGGTTGACGAACGTCATCAAGTCTTTGGCCAAGCCATCGCCCACGTGGTGGTTCGGTTGGGCGACGTTGTTGTTTTTCTTGGTGATGACGCCGTTGGCATCGACTTCGTCCGAGTCGCCGGTCACGTACTGATCGCTGGCCTCGGCCCACGCCCGGTTGGTCGGTTCCCGGTAGCGATACTCGGCAAACAAGCCGAGCGAGCCGCGGCCGAGTTTGAAGCCCCAGCCGCCGTTGATGTTGGCGGTGGTGCCGTCATCCGGAAAGTTCTTGCCCACGACGTAGCGTCCGATATCGGTATTGAGGAACGGCGTGAAGGCGCCGTCCTTCATGACCAGGTTGACCACCCCGGCAATGGCGTCCGATCCGTATTGGGCCGAAGCGCCGTCTCGAAGAACTTCAATCCGGTCGATGGCGCTCACGGGCAGCGCGTTGAGGTCGACGCCGGTCGATCCGGCCGGGCCGCCGAAGGCGAAGGTATGAACCAACGCCGTCCGGTGCCGCCGCAGTCCGTTCACCAGGACCAAGGTGTGATCGGGTGAAAGACCGCGCATGGTAAACGGCCGGACGATGTCGTCGGCATCGGTCACGCTTTGGCGGGGAAAATTGACCGACGGCGAGACCGCCTGGAGAATGGCGCCCAATTCGGTGGTGCCCTGCTTGGTGATGACCTCGGCCGGAAAGACATCGACCGGCACCGCCAGTTCTTCGGCGGCGGTGTGCTTGGCCCGGGATCCGACGACGACATCGATCGGCGCCAACTGGACCGGCGATTTGGTGACCGTGATATCGACATCGAGCGTGGCCCCCGGGGCGACGTTGACCGCCACCGTCGTCGGACGATAGCCGATAACGCGGGCCCGAAGCGTCTGGGCGCCGGCCGGCACACCTCGGATCGAGTATCGGCCATCGGCCGCGGAGGTCACCCGGAGCGCGGTACGATCCACGGAAATGACCGCGCCGCTCACACTGGCACCAACCGAGTCGACCACCCGGCCTCGAATCAAGCCCGCCTGCGACGCCGCATCCGACGCCAAGCCAAACCACAACGCCGCCGCCAGACCGAATACTCGCTGTGCACCGCTCATCGCTGGTCTCCCCCGTTTCGGACGATTGACCCACCCTTGATGACGATATCGATCCGCTCGAGCGTCGAAATGTCTTGAAGCGGATTCCCGCGGACTGCAACCAGATCGGCCCACTTGCCGACTGCAATCGACCCGACCCGTTCCTCCCACCCCATCAGTCGCGCGGCCTCGATGGTCGCGGACTGGATGGCCTGCATTGGAGTCATGCCGTAGCGTACCATGTACTGGAATTGCTTGGCGTTCTCCCCGTGAGGATATACGCCGGCGTCGGTACCATACCCGATTCTGACGCCCGCCGCTACCGCTTTCCGGAAGGCGGCCCGCTGGGTCTCCGTGGTTTCGTCGTTCTTCCGGAGGGTTTCCTCGGGCCAATGGTCCCGCCGGCCGATGACCTTGATATAGTCACCGTTGTAAATGTCGGCCACCAACCAGGTACCCCGCTCGGCCATCAGGGCAATGCCCTCGTCGTCGAGCAGCGACCCATGCTCGATGGAGCGGACCCCGGCCCGGACCGCCGCCTTGATGCCGGCGGCACCATGGGCGTGGGCCGTCGCATAGGTCCCCCGCGTGGCGGCCTCGTCCACCGCGGCCCGGATCGCGGCTTCGGAGAACTCCATGGCGCCGACATCGGTGCCCACCGTCAGGACGGCTCCGGTGGCGATCACCTTGATGAAATTGGCTCCCCGGCCCAGAATCTCGGCCACCCGAGCCCGAACCTCATCGGGGCTTGCCGCCACGCCGAGCCGGAACTCCGGCGGGGCGAAGGCCCCGTTCGGAAGTCCGGTCACCTCCCCGCCGCCGCCGGGCTTGGTCACGTAGGGGCCGGCCACCGCCATGCGCGGCCCCGGCACCTGTCCCTGGTCGATGGCATTCCGGAGTGAGACGTCGATGCCGCCCCGGTAGGTCCCGACATCGCGAACGGTGGTGAAGCCGGCCCGGAGCGTGGCCCCGGCATGGGCCACCCCGATCAGGGCATCGTCGGCTGGGGTCGACTCGAGCGGGGCCGTGGGCGACGAGCCCTGGATGTCACCCACCAAATGGGTGTGGAGGTCGATGAGTCCGGGTAGCACGGTCGACCGGCTGAGGTCGAGCAGGCGGGCACCCCGCGGCACCGGGGCCGCCGGACCGAGGATCGCGACGATCCGGCCGCCCCGGATGACGATCTGCCGGTGGCGAAGGACCTCGCCCCGTTCTACATCGACGAGAGCGCCGGCCTTGATGACCAGCAGCGAGTCGCCGGGAATAGATTGGCCAATCCCGAAGATGACCGCGAACAGCGTGAGCCACATTGCTTGAGCCTACCCGGAGCATCGCCCTTTGGCAACGCAATCGGGGCGCCGGCACCTTGCGGACCATGATCGGAACCGCGATCCTCTCCGGACCATGACCAAGAACTTCTCCTCGCTCGGCGCCGGAGTCACGGCGTTGGTGCTCGCCGCCCTGCTGATCGCGTTTGCGGCCAAGGGCCCGCCCCGGCCGATCCCCGCCACCGCACCGGATTCGGTCTTCTCCGCCGACCGAGCGATGCGCCACGTCCGGGCCATCGCGGAGCGTCCACATCCGCCGGGCAGCGCCGATCATGCCCGGGTCCGTGACTACCTCATGGCCGAGCTCGCCGCCCTCGGGGTTACCCCCGAGGTCCAGCGAACGACTGCGGTCGGCACCCGGTTCCAGGAGGCGGGCCGGGTCGAGAACGTGATGGCCCGGCTGCCGGGCACCAAACCGGGCGGCCGCGCGATCATGCTCGCGGCTCACTATGACGGGGTCGGCGCCGCCCCCGCGGCGAGCGACGATGCCTCCGGATCCTCCGTATTGCTCGAGGTCCTCCGGGCCGTCCAGGCCGGCGCCCCGCTCGAGCACGACGTGATCGTGCTGTTCACCGATCTCGAGGAAGCCGGCCTGCTGGGCGCCGCGGCGTTCGTGGCCGAGCATCCCTGGGCTCGGGACGTGGAGGTCATGATCAATTTCGAGGCCCGGGGCACCGGGGGGGCGGCCGTGATGTTCCAGACCGGCCCCGGCAATCTCGACCAGATCCGGCTGCTCCGGCGGCAACCGGACGCCGCGGCCAGCTCGATTGCCGTCACGGTGTACCGGTTTCTGCCTAACGACACCGACCTCTCAGAATTCTTTGCCCTGGGCAAACCGGGCCTCAACTTCGCGTTTGCCGACGGGGTCGAGCGATACCACACCGCGGAAGACGACGCCGATCACCTCGATCCCGGCTCGATCCAGCAGGAGGGGGGCGCCGCCCTCGGTCTGACCCGGGCGTTCGGTCATGGGCCCCTGCCCCGGCCGGTCACCGGCAACGCCGTGTTTTTCAACCTGCCGTTCGTCGGACTGGTGGTCTACCCGGAAAGCTGGGCCCTCCCGATCGCCGGCGTGGCGATTCTCCTCACGCTCCTCGCCATCGTCCAGGTCGCCCGTCGGGAACGGCGCTGGATCCTCGGCCTGGGGCTGGGCATGGTGGCCATGATCGTGACCGGGGCCGTCGGCGGGGCGGCGGCGTACGGCCTCGGACTCCGGGCGCCCGCCGCCGTGGCGGTGCCGGGGGCTCGAGGAGCCTACGCGCTGGGATTGGCCCTGATCGGCCTCGGGGCGTCGCTGCTCGGTTGGGCCGTCATCCGTCGGTGGGTCAGCGCGGCGGCCGCGGGCCTCGGGCCGCTCTTGGCATGGACCGGGCTCGCGGCGGTCGCGAGCTGGCAGCTGCCCGGGGTCTCGTTCGTGGTGGCGTGGCCGGCGATCGCGGCGGCCGCTCTGGCCTTGGTCCCGACCAAGGAATCGCCGACGTGGTTCGCGCGCCTGAGCCAGTGGCTGCCCCTAGTGGTGGCCGGTGTCCTGATCGTGCCGCTCCTTCACGACATGGGCATCGTGGCGCTCGGGTTGATCGGTCCCGGCGGCATCGCGATCGGGACATTCACACCGGTGATGGTGTGGCTTCTGGTTCCGACCATCGATCGGATCACGGCCGACCGGCCCTGGTCGGTCACGCTCGCGGTCATGGCCAGCGCCATCGTGGCGATCGGGGCCGGGATCGCGATCGGCCGCCAATCGACCGAGTACCCGGTTCGGTCGATCCTGGCCTATGCTGAAGATGCCGACGCCACCGATGGGTGGCTGGTGACCGGCGCGGCGTTCGCTGGTCCGGGTACTTGGGCCGCGACCGCAGTGGGCGCAACCGCCCGGATGGTTCCGCTGGACGGGCCCGAGTTGCCGAACGAACCGCCTCGGTGGCTCACCCACATCGCCGGCGGCCGCTTTCCGATGCTGGCCGCCGCCGCCCCGCGGGCCGCTCTCGGGGCTCCGGTGGTTACCGTCCTCGGCGACTCGGCCGAGGCCTCGGGACGGCGCCTCACGCTGCGGATCGGAGCCGGCAGCGGAACCACCGCCATCGGCATCGAGGTGACTGGAAGTCCGGTTCTCACGGCGACAGTCGACGGCCGGGTCGTCGATCCGAGCAAGTACCGGTACCGATCGCCCGACTGGCAGCTGACCTATTGGGCTCCCGCCGATTCCGGCTTCACCCTCAGCCTGGTGGTCCCGAACGATGCCAAGCCGGTGGTGACATTGACCCGACAGGTCGCGGGGCTTCCGACGCTTCCGGGCGTCACGATTCCACCCCGGCCCGCCGGCGTGCTGCCGAGCCAGACCGGCGACATCAGTGTCGTGTATCGACGGCTGACTTTCTAAGGTTGCTCGGGCCTCGAACCCGTTGCGCCGCTCGTCAGGGCCCGGAGTCCTGATCCGTCGGTTGCCATGACGTAGACATCGGCACTACCGTCAGCGCTTGCCACTGAAAAGACGAGCCGCCGCCCGTCCGGCGACCAGCTCGGCTGCCCCTCCGCTCCAAGATCCGTGGTGAGGCGACGAACCCGGCCGGAGCTCACGTCAAGGAGGTAGAGGTCGGAACGACCACCTCGATCCGACACGAAGGCGATCGAGCGCCCATCGGGTGACCACGACGGCGCGACATCATTCCCTTGGCTCGGAACCAACGCTGTGGCCTCGCCGCCCGAGGCCGGCATCAGATACAGCTGCTCCCGGCCGGTGCGGTTCGAGAAGAACACCAGCCGCCGTCCGTCCGGACTGAAACCCGGAACCTGTTCGTTGCCGGCATCGTGGGTCAGTGGCCGAACGTTGGCACCGCTCGAATCAGCCAAGAACAAGTCCCAATGCAGGGTCCTCACCGAATCGCGAGTGCCCCGCTGAAAGGCAATGGTCCGCCCGTCGGGTAAGACGACGGGCACCCCGTTGAAGCCCCCTCCACTCACCAACCGGCGAACCCCGCTTCCATCCGCCGCCATCCGGTACAGGTCAACCGGACCCGCGACTTCGTACCCGCGAGGAGACTGAAAGAAGAGGCTCCGACCGTCCCGGCCCCACGCGGGATGGGCATCACGGCCCTCGGACCAGGTGAGCCGCCGCTCTGCCGAGCCGTCGACGGCCATGTCGTAGATCTCCCAATCACCATCGCGGTTCGAGGCGAACGCGATCCGGTCACCCAGCGGCGACCACATCGGCCAGGCGTTAGCGTATCCGGCGTTGGTGAGCGGGCGGACTTCGCCGGTGGCCACCGTAAGAATGTAGAGCTCGAAACGACCCGACCGATCGGAGTAAAATGCGATCCGGCTCCCGTCCCGACTCCAGTCGATTTCGTAGATCGTGTCGGGGCCAGACAGCAGGGGCCGGATTCCCGACCCGTCCCGATTCATCACGAACAGATCCGCCGACCCGCTCCGCTCCGAGTAGAACGCGATCCGCTGGCCGTCGGGCGAGAACCGGCCGGCCCCGTCGTGGCTGGGATCGTCGGTCATCCGGCGGGCGCCGGTGCCGTCGATCCCGATCAGCCAGAGGTCCTGTTGGCCGGCTCGTTCGCTCGTGAACAAAGCTTGCCGGCCATCCGGACTCCAGCGGGCGTGTCCGTCGACGCCGGGGGAGTGGGTCACCCGGGTGGCCTGACGGGTGGCCCACTCCAAGAGGTAGACCTCTTGGTCGCCGTCCCGGTCGGAGTCGAACAGCACTTGGCGGCCATCCGGCGACCAGGCGGGATGCCGGGCGAAATTCAGCGCTCGATTGGCCTCGGGATAGGTAATCCGCCGTTCGCCGGTTCCGTCGGCGTTGATGGCGTAGAGATTCCAGCTGCCGTCCCGATCGGAGTCGAAGAGGATGGTCGTTCCATCCGGGGACCAGGCGGGGTGGGTGTCGTTTCCCCCGGTCCAGGTCAACCGGCGGAGGCCGCTGCCATCCGCCGCAACGACGTAGATCTCGCTTTGCCCGTGGCGCCAGGACTCGAAGGCCACCTGTTTTCCGTCGGGTGACCAGGAAGGATTGAGATCGACGAACGGGGCTCGGGCCGGCAGGAGGAGTAGCAACAGGATGGGGGTCATGCGAAACCCTACGGGGCAAGGCCGGCTTCGGTGACTTAGGGCTTGAGTGGCGCTCGGACCGGCCGTCCCGGAATGGCGTTCGCTACGAGCTGGCCGTCGCGAACCACGAAAGTACCGTTGACCAGGACATGCGGAATCCCGGCCGAACGGAGGGTCGGCTCGGCGAACGTGGCCCGATCGGCGACGGTGGCGGGGTCGAAGACCGTGAGGTCGGCATCGGCGCCGACCGCGACCCGGCCTTTCCGCGCCATGGCGGGCACGTGGGCCTCGAGCCGGCGAGCGGGAAGGATGGTCATCCGGGCCAGCGCATCCATCAAGGTGAGCGCTTGGTTTTCCCGGACGTACCGGCCGAGGATCCGGGCGTAGGTCCCGGCCCCGCGGGGATGGCCGGTCTCGTTCACGAACGGCACCCCGTCACTCGCGATCATGATTCCCGGATGGGCGATGGCCTTCGCGACGTTTTCTTCCTTCATCATGTGGATGACGACCCAGCCGCCTTGGCGGCGGTACCGTTCGAAGCTTTCGGCGGTCAGCCGTTCCCCGGTCAGCGGCCAGGCCAGATCGCCGTAGTCGAGCCGGATGTTGCTCTGCCAGCCGGGATTGAACATCGCGGACTCGAGCCGCGTCGACCCGGCGGTGTAGGGATAAACCTCGGTGGTCACATCCTGGCCGGCGGCGCGAACCGAGTCGAGCAGCGCCAGCGATAGGGAGATATCGCCGAGCGAGCTACTGCCGATATGAGCCAGGTGGAGGCCGGCGCCCGCGGCCCGGGCGGCCCCGATGGCCTCGCGGATGGCCCCGATGCCAAAGGCCCTGGTGTGGACGAAGACCGCCGCCCCCCGATCCGCGGCCACTTTGAACGATCGCTCGATTTCCGCGGCGGTGGCGCCTGGCGAGTAATTGATCCCAAAGCCGACCCCTAACGCTCCCTCGTCGAGGCCCCGGCCGAGGGCGGCTTCGAGGGCCACGATCTCTGCCTCGGTGGCCGGCTGGTTGGCGCCGGCGGGCAGCGGACCGAGGCCGGCGGTGGCGCCGGGATTCGTGGGGCCGTGGCCCACTTCGAGGCCGTTGTGAAAGACGAAGACCCGCACGGCCCGGTGCCCGACCGTCGCTCCGTAGTTGAGGGGCGACTTGCCCGCTCGGGAGGCATACCACTTGGCCACCGGAAAGACCCCCGCTTCCATGTCGAGCGCCGTGGTGACGCCGTCCCGGGCCTGGATCTCCATGTCGCCCTGGGTCTGGCCGTGGGCGTGGAGGTCGATGAACCCGGGCGCGACAACCAAACCGGCCACATCGACCACCTGAGTGCCCCGGAGCGGGCTCGCCGAGATGGCGGCGATGCTGTCGCCGAGGATTCCAACGTGGCGCACCGAGTCGAGGCCGGACGCCGGATCCATGACCCGGCCCCCGGCAAGCACCAGGTCATAGGTGGGCTCCGGGGCGCAGCCGGTGAGCCCGAGCACCGCCAGTAATAGGCCGACCGAACGCGAGGCCCGCATTACTTTGGCCAACCCGACTGTGGCAACCGGGAGGTGATCCGGAGCGCGTTGGCGAAATAGACTTTCTTCAAAACGGCGTCCGGCAGATCGATGCCATACAGCTTCCAGGTCGCATGGTACGGCCGATAGTAGTCGAAGTAGTCGTCCCGGGTTTCGAAGACGCGCCAGTAGTACGGATACTCCTCGGGTTGGAAACTATCCTTGCCGAACAAGATCCGGTCCTGAAATTTGACGAAGAAGTCGTGGGCCGCCCGGGGCTGGCGGCCGATGTCGTAGAGCACCGCACCGACCTCGGTGTGCACGTTCGGGAGCTCCTCCATCAGTTTCCCGAGCCGGCCCAAATCGTTGGCGTGCCAGCCCATGTGAGCAATGACGAAGGTGGTCTTCGGATGCCGCCGAAGCAGGTTGTCCCGTTCGGTCATCAGCTGCTCGAACGCCGGAAACTCTTCGGCCGGATAGCGGCGGCTCGGGAACAGCGCGAGCTCGAGCCAGCGTTCGTTCTGGTAATCGATCGGCTGCCAGAACTCCTGCGGGTCAGCGGTGTGAATGAAGACCGGCAGCTTGAGCCGGGCCGCCGCCTCAAAGATCGGATCGAGCGCCGCGTCGTCGAGGGCAAGACGGGATCCGTCGGCCTTCTTGGACGAGAGGCCGAAGCCCTTACCAACCTCACCGATGCCCACCGCACCCGCGGCCACGTCCGCTTCGAGTTGCGCCACCGCCCGCTCGGCCCACCCCGGCCCCACGGTCCTGAGGTCGATCCCCGTCAAAAACCGAACCCGGTCCTTCATCGCCGCCGACGCCTGAACCAGGGCGACCTGCTTCTTGAGACTCTCCCCGGTCACGTTATTGGCCGCCACGATCAGCCGGACGTTGATCTCGTCGAGTGCCGCCCCAAGCTGAACGAGCCCCTCGGCGCTGCCGAGTTGGCTGGTGGGATGGCCGTGAAAGTCGATGGCCGGATATTTGGCCTTCGGCACCGAGTGCGCCGGCGCTTTTAGAGTCGACCGGGGCCGGTAGTCCAAGATGCTCGGCAACGGGAGGGTCGGAGCCTGACAATTGCGCGGCCGGACCTCCGTCATGCCCGGCGGGCAAGATTCACCGGGCTGAATCGTCACGCTCCGGTTCCCGGACCCCGGCTGGGCGGCGAGCGCCGAGCCGGCCAGAACGAAGGTGGCAATCGAAACACCAGGACGGATCATGGGAACTCCAAATCAAAGGACCGGGTAATCTACCATCCCCAGTATCTTTCGCTCATGATGCCACCGTTTCCCCTCGACGGCCTCCTCGTCCTCGACCTGAGCCATGCTCTGGCCGGCCCGTATTGCACGATGCTGATGGCCACCTACGGCGCCAGGGTCATCAAAGTCGAAGGCACCGAGACCACCGACATGGGACGGACCTGGGGCCCCCCGTTCAGCGGCGCCGACGCCTCGTTCTTTCTCGGCATCAACACCGGGAAAGAGGCCATTGCGATCGACCTCAAAGACCCCCGAGGGGTCGCACTCTGCCGGGAGTTGATCGCCAAGGCTGACATCCTGATCGAGAACTTCCGGCCCGGCACGATGGACCGCCTCGGACTCGGCTACGATACGGCCCGGATCATCAATCCGCGGCTGATCTACTGTTCGATCTCGGGTTACGGCCAGACCGGGCCCCGGCGTGACGGGCCGGCCATGGACCTGATCCTCCAAGCCGCCTCGGGGCTGATCAGCATGACCGGAACTGAAGCCGGCGATCTGGTCCGCTGCGGGCATTCGGTGGCTGACGTGACGGCTGGGATGTTCGCGTTGATCGGGGTTCTGATGGCGCTCCGAACCCGGGACCAGACCGGGCGGGGACAACAGGTGGACGTCGCGATGCTCGACGGGATGATCTCGGCGATGGCGTCGTCATTCGCGAATCTGTTCGGGTCAGGAGTCTCGCCAATCCCCAGGGGCACCGCCTTCGGCACCATTGTTCCCTACGCCTGCTTTCCGACTCAGGACCGCTCCATCGGCATCGCGGTTGCGAGCGAGAAGCTCTGGCAGGCTTTCGGTCCGGCGCTCGGACGTCCCGATCTCACGGACGACCCCCGGTTTCGTACCAACGCGCTCCGGATCGAGAACCGGTCGGTCCTGGAGTCCCTGATCACCGACTCGTTTCGGCGCCGGCCGGCCGCCGAGTGGCTCGAGATCCTCGACCGCCACGGCGTACCATGCACGTTGGTCAACACCTTGGCGGAGGTGGCGGCTGATCCCCAGCCGGCCGAGCGGGACATGTTTCCGACGGTCGACCATCCGGTCGCCGGCCCAACCAAAGTGACCGGCGCGCCGATCAAGTTCAGCGAAACCAGCGGCCGGGTGGGTTCCCCCGCCCCACTCCACCGGCAACACACCCGCGAGGTCCTTCACGAACTCCTCGGCCGGTCCAGCGCCGACATCGACCGGCTTATCGACCAGGGGGTTGTGGCGGGCTGACCCCACTACCCGCCTCGCCGAGACTCCGCACTTCGTCCGTCGTCAACAGCCGCCAAGCCCCCTTGGCCAAATCGCCTAACGCCAAGGGGCCGATTGCCACCCGGACCAACCGAAGCACTTCCAACCCGAGCTCGGCCACCAGGCGGCGGATGTGGCGGTTCTTTCCCTCATCGAGAACGACTTCGAGCCAGGCACTGCTTCGCGAACCGACCCGAAGCAGCGAGACCTGTTTCACGCTGAGGCGTTCGCCGGAGGCCCGCTCGATGACACCCGCCGCCACGGCCGCCACCACGGTCTCATCGATCAAGCCGCGAACTTGAACGTGGTAAGTCTTGTCGACATGAGAGGCCGGATCGAGGAGCCGGGCCGACCACCGGGTGTCGTTGGTCAACAGCAAGAGCCCCTCGCTGGCTTTATCGAGCCGGCCGACCGGACCGACAAACGGCAGGGAGTGGTCGGTCAGGCACTGATAGATCGTGGGGCGGCCTCCGGGGTCGTCGCGCGTGGTGACCAATCCCCGGGGCTTGTTGAGCGCCAGATAGACCCGGTCAACCCGGCCGACCCGCACCCCATCGATGGCAATCACGTCGGTTTCGGGCCGGACCCGGTGCCCGATCTCCCGAACGACCCGGCCGCCCACGGTGACGCGGCCGGCCTCGACCAATCGTTCGCCCTCGGCACGCGAGCACACTCCGAGCTTGGACAGTCCGCGAGCGATGCTGACCGTGCCGACCGTCACGGCCGTCGGGCGCCGCCCGGAGAGGAGCTGAAGACCGCCCGGGCCCGCGCGATGTCGGCCAGGACCTCGTCTCGTTCAGCCGTGGAGTTCCACCCGGGATGGCGCTCAACCTGCGGAACCAACTGATCGAGCCACTGGAGGAAGTATCCGGCGTCGGCCGCCGACCAGATCGGGGCCCCGCCCACTTCGACGTAGATCGGGCTGGTGGTTCCGAACGGATAGATGTCGAGCGAGGGATGGCGGGCCCGGCGCGAGAACGCCCGGACCGAGAACCAACTGCTCTGCTCCACGGTCAGGCTCACGGTGGCATCGGCGGAGGTGTGCGAGGCACCGAGATCGACCGAGTGCACCACCCGCCCGTTTTGAATCACCTGGAGGGAATCGACCTCGACGATGGACCGGAGCGCCAACTTGGCCACGAGCCGGTGGCGGCCCGCCGGCAGCTTGAGGGTGCTCCCGATTGCCTGTCCGCCCAGCGTAAAGGTGAGCAGCGGACCGTTGCTGACCATGGTCCGGCCGGCCTTCAGGGCCCCAAGCCAGCGCCGGTAGTCGAGGGTTCCGCTCTGGACGAACACCCGCCCCATGCCGACGGGGCCGCGGAGGGACGCGTAGTTGGCCATCGCATCGGTCCCGGCCCCAGCTGGAAGCTTGATCCCGGTATTCAGCAGCCGATACCAGATCTCGGCCGTTGCCAAGTGGTCGCTGAACCCGACGACTTCCAGGTAGTCGATTTTACCTAACGCCGCATCGACCGGAAACCCGATCGTGGTGGTCTCACCCTTGGAAAAGTCGGGAACCGACTCGAACGGGTGGACGTAGCCGGTGACCCCGCCTTGGGCCTGGGCCACGTCGAACACCTTGGTGTTATGCGGAAACAGGCTGGCGGCCGCGGTATTGGTATAGCCGGCGTAGGCCGGCATCACGAAATGCCGGGTCAAGCCGAGCAGACTGGAGTGGCCCCAATAGCTGGTGTGGTATTCCTGATCGTGCTTGATCAGCGTGGTGGCCGTCGACACCGGATCGAGGGCGGCCCCGAAGTACTCGATGTCGGGAACCCGGGCCTCCTTGTTCACCACCAGGTTTTCCACCACATGCAGGTCCTCGGCCTGGGCCTGGAATCGGAGCCGCGCCGGGGTGTTCCGATAGTGGCCGCCGTAATTCATGTGGACGTGGAGATCGCCGCTGTACCATCCTTGGGCCGGGAAATCGATCAGCCGCCGGAGCCGGACCCGATGAGCGGCGGGCCGGCCGGCGACCGTGACCGTGTCCACTTGGCGGGCGTACTCGAGCCCCTTGGTCGTCTCCACGATGTACCGGCCCGGCGGCAGGTCGAGTCGGCTGGAACCGGCACTATGGAAATAGGTGAACTCGAACCGGCGATCGGCCCGGTCGAAACCGTCATCCGCGTGGGCCCAGGCGTCCGCGGGAAAGTGGCCCCGGCCGTCCGGCCCGGTGACCGAAACCCGGGCCGCTATCGGCCGGCCGGTTCTGTCCACGACCGAAATCGTGAGCGGCACGGCATTGGTCCGGTAGCGCCGAGTCCGGGCCGCCACGGTCGCGATGTCGCCGCCCGGCACCGAGATGACCTGGAGCGCCGGGTTTCCCGTGCGGTTGCTGATGAACGCGATCTTGGTCCCATCGGGCGACCAGCGCGGATTGGTGGCGTCGAAGCTTCCGTACGTCAACTGAAATGGATCGCCGCCTTCGCCGGTCATCAGCCAGAGCTGGTTCCATTGGCGGCCGAGATAGGAACTGTAGACGACTCGCTTCCCGTCACGGGACCAATCGGGCCGGCCCTTCCAGGTGGTTTCTTCGAACCAGATCGGCCGAGGCACCGCACCGGGCCGGGCATCCATCCGCCAGAATCCGCCGCTGCCCCAAATCCGGCCCGCGTTGGACATTAGAATGAGTTCGCGCCCGTCCGGCGACCAGGTCGGCGAGATGAAGTGGTCGAACGGGCCGTAGTAGTACCGCGGGAGCCCGCTCTCGTGATCGGTGGTAATCCGAACCGGCACCCGCCCGGCGCCGTCCTCGAGCGTAAAGACGTGCCACCGGCCCTCGAATGCCGTCGACACGTAGGCCACCTTCGATCCGTCCGGCGACCATCGGGGTTCGACGTTGACGGCCTGATTGCTGACCAACGGCGACTCCGCCCCCGTGGTCAGGTCGAGGACCCGGAGCTCCACCTGATCGTTCCGATACGAGGAATAGACCACCCGGCGGCCGTCGGGCGAGACGTCGGGCTGGTAGTCGTAGCCTGGTCCATCCGTCAACTGGGTGGCGGTATCGCTGCCTAACGTCTGGCGCCAAAGCGTCCCGGCCATCGAATAGACGACCGAGCGGCCATCGGGCATCCAGGCCACCCACCCGGGCCCGGTGGTGACCTGGGGGAGATACATCTCGCGGAAGTAATAGCTGTGGGGAACCGCGATCTGTTTGAGGACCGTCTCCCGCTGCGCCGCGAGCGGCGTCACCGCTGCACCCGCCACGATCCCGATCAGCAGGGCGCGGGTCGTCACGCCGACGCCGGCTCGACGATGACGGTCCGGCTTTGCTCCCGCATGAATTGCTGGAGGTAGTACGGCCCGCAACCGCCCTTGCCGGACGACCCGCTCCCCTTCCAACCGGTAAAGGGCTGCGACCCCGGCCACGCCCCGGTGGTGGCACCGGATCGCTTGTTGATGTAGCAGACGCCCGCCTCGATCGTGTCGAGGAACTGCTCGACCTCCGCCGGGTCCTTCGAAAAGAACCCGGCCGTCAAGCCATATTCGGCCGCATTGGCCTCCGCCACCGCCTGCTCGAGCGAATCGACTTCGCCAACCGCCAGGATTGGCAGGAAGAACTCGTCGAAGAAGAGCCGGCTCGTGAGCGGCACCGTGGCGATGGTCGGGGCCACGTAGTACCCGTGGTCGAACCCGGGGCCGGTCAGCTGCTTGCCGCCCGTCAGAACCGTGCCAGTGGCCCGCGCCTCGGCGACGACGGCCAGGTACCGCTCCAACGCCCGGGGGTTGATGACCGGGCCATACCAGTTCTGCCGCTCGGTCGGTTCGCGGACGACATTGTGCTCCGTGGGGGCCACCAGTCGTTACAGGAACGCGGCGGCCACCTCCCTTTGGAAATACACCCGGTACGTGGCGCTGAATTTCTGCCCCTGAAGTCCAAACGCCGATTTCATCGCCCCTTCGGCCGCCGCGTCAAGATCAGCCGACGGCATCACGATGGTGGCGTTCTTCCCCCCCAGCTCCATCAAACACGGCTTGACGAAGTCCTTCGACAGGCCGTGGAAGATCCGCATCCCGACCTCTTTCGACCCGGTGAACACCACGCCGTCCACACCCGGGTGCTGCCAGAGCGCATCCCCGATGTCTTCCCGGTGGCCGGTGAGGAAGTTGATCACTCCGGCGGGAACGCCGGCGTCGCGATAGATCTCGTACAACTGATAGCCGGTCCAGCAGGTGTCCTCGGCGGGCTTGAAGATCACCGCATTGCCGGCCATCAGCGCCGCGCCCGACATCCCGGCGGACAGGGCCAGCGGAAAATTGAATGGCGCGATACAAGCAAACACGCCGTACGGCCGCTGGACGTCGGTGTTGTGCTCGATCGGCGTCAGGTTGTGCATCGGCCGGACGAATCCGTTGGCCTGCTCCATCTGATCGGCGTAGTAGTCGATCAGATCCGCCCCTTCCTCGGCGTCGCCGATCGATTCCATCCGGTTCTTGCCGACTTCGATGCTCATCAAGGCCGCCAGCGCAAACCGGCGTTCCCGGATCAAGGCGGCCGCCCGGCGCATGATGACCAGGCGGTCGCGCCACGGCGTCCGTCCCCAGGCCACCTGGGCTCGCTTGGCGCTGGCCACGGCTAAGTCCACGTGCTCGGCCGTGCCGGCAGAAAACGTTGCCAACACCGTCCGGGTGTCGATCGGGCTGGTATCGACGATGGCGTTCTTCCGCACCTCGATCCGGTCGCCGCCGATCACCAACGGATAGAACCCGCCGAATTGGCTCCGGACCGTTGCAAGTGCCCGGTCGAATTCCCGGTGAAACGCCTCCATGTCGACGTTGGTGGTCGTGTAGGTGATCTTGCCGATGGCCGTGGTCATCCCGCTCTCCCCTAACTCAATGACTGAGACACAACGTCGAGCGCCCGGCCGAACCGGGCGATCATTTCATCCATCTCGGCGTCCGTTACCACGAACGGCGGCGCCAAGCACACCAGATCGCCGGCCGAGCCGTCGGCCTGACCTACGTTAGGCCAGACGATCAGCCCGGCGTCGAGCGCCGCATCGGTCACTCGCTCGGCAATCTTGGCCTTCCGGGGGTACGGTGCCTTGGTGCCCCGATCGGCCACGAATTCGATTCCGGCCAACAAGCCCCGGCCCCGGATATCCCCGACGAGCGGATGCCGCCGGATCGGTTCGAGCAATTGGTGCAACCGGCTGCCCATGGTGCGGCTTCGGGCGATCAAGTCGTGTTTCTTGATGTAGCGGACCGCGGCCAAGCCGGCCGCGCACATCATCGGCGTGTGGGTAAAGGTCTGGGCATGGATGACCGACCCGGAACTCCGGGCAATCGGATCGAGAATCCGCTCCGAGGCCACCACCGCAGACAGGGCCGCGTACCCGCCGCTGATGCCCTTGCCCATCGTCATCAGATCCGGCACCACGCCGTACTGCTCGACCGCCGTCCAGGTGCCGGTCCGCCCCGCCCCGCACAACACTTCGTCGGCAATCCAGAGCACGCCATGCTTCGAGCACGCCTCCCGAATGGCCCGCCAGTACTCGGGACGCGGCACCGAGGCGCCGGTGGACGATCCACCGACCGTCTCGCCGATGAACGCCGCCACCGTCTCGGGGCCCTCGGCTTCGATGGCCGCCTCCACCAGCTGCCCGGTGCAGCGCGGACAGTCGGGAGCCCCGGCACAATCGCATCGATAGGCGTAGGGCGCCGGCACCTGCACCACCGGGATCAGCCACTCCTTGAACATGACCTTGTAGTGCTGGCGAGCCGACGCCGACAACGCCAGCATCGTGTTCCCGTGATACCCCGGCGAGAGAGCAATGATCTTGTGCTTACCGGGCTTCCCGGTCTCCACCCAATACTGCCGGGCCAGCTTGAGGGCCGCCTCCACCGCATCGGAACCGCTGGTCAGGAAATAGAACTTGTCGAGATCGCCGACCGAAAGAGTCTTGAGCTCCGCGGCCAAGTCTTCGACGGCGTCGTTGGTAAACGCCATCCCGTTGACGTAGGCAACCTTTCGAATCTGCTCGGCCACTTGGTCGACGATTTCGGCCACCCCGTGACCCAGATTGGCCACATAGGCGCCACCCGACCCGTCGAGGTAGTCCTTGCCGGACTCGTCAAACAGCCGGGAGCCCTCGCCCCGCACCACCTTCGGGAACGGACGGTCGAGCTTCCGGTAGAGCACGGAGG
>JANPEL010000357.1:0-7887 GCA_031431925.1 Gemmatimonadota bacterium
CGGACCCGCTCGCCGATCAGGGCGGTCTCCAACAAGCGCCGAATCGCGTCAACAACGGCGTCCAAGCCACCCAGAACAGTGGCTCGTTCCACCGGCCCGTCGTCCTCCTCTGGAAAGTCCAAGTCGTAGCTGAGGAGGGCCAGGAGGTCGGTCAGGTTGTACCGAAGGACCTCGAGGCGGCGGGATAAGCCTCCGTCAAGCTGCCGCAGGGCGCCGCGACCCTGCGCGACGGTCGTGGCGTCGATGAGGTCGCCCACAGCCTCTGCCTGGAGCAAATCGATTTTGCCGTTCAGTACCGCTCGGCGGGTGAATTCCCCGGGACCGGCAAGGCGGGCCCCGGCTTCGCACAGGACGCCGAGTAGTTGGGCCGGGACCAGTAAACCCCCGTGACAACTGAACTCCACCAGATCTTCACCGGTGTAGCTGGCAGGAGCCTGAAAGAACGTGACCATGAGTTGATCGACGGGATGGCCAGACGGGCTGTAAGCCGTGGCGAGTTCGACCTGCCGGGCCCGAATCAGGCGGTCATCTGGCCAACAAAGAACCCGACGCCCAACGTCGAAGGCCCCGAGTCCCGACAGCCGAACCACGGCGAGTGCCGAGCGGCCCGGCGGAGTGGCCAGCGCGGCAATCAGATCGGAAAGCACATCACCACCACCGATCGTTGCGCCGGATCAGCGCTTGGACGAGCCCTTGGCTGGAGCGGGCGGCGATGCCGGCGGAGTCGGCGGCAACCGTCGCATCCGTTCTTGCGCTACCAGCCATTGCTGGGGAATGCTGGCCAAGTTCTGAACCGCATAGTACAGGTTGAGCCCTGATGCGAAATTCAAAAACAACACCAACATCATGATCGGCATGAAGTACAGCATCATCTTCATCTGGGGATTTACCGGCATTCCCATTTGGCCGATCTTGGTGACGCCGAACATCGACACCGCCATCAGAACCGGGATGATGTAGAACGGGTCCGGCCGCGATAGGTCCGGGACCCACAGGAACGCTTGGCCCCGCAACTCGATCGAGTTCTGGAACACGAAGAACAGTGCGATGAGGATCGGCCACGGAAGTAACACCGGCCAACAACCGCTGAACGGGTTGACGTTGTTTTCCTTGTAGACCTTGAACATTTCCTGCTGAAGGCGTTGCGGATCCTTCTGGTGCTTGTCTTGAATCTCTTTCAGGACCGGCTGAATGGCCTGCATCGCCATGCTGGCCCGCATGGCGCGCTGGTTGAGCGGCCAGAGTACCAATCGGATCCCGACCCCGAACACCACCAGGGCCAATCCGTACGCCAAGCCAATTTTCTCGTGGAGCCAGACCAAAAGCCACCGAGCTCCAACAGCCACCGGTCGGATCACCGGCCGAAGCCAGGCCCAGCCATAGGGGTTGACGTCGTCAAAGCCATGACCGAGGGCTTGGAGCCTGGGGTATTCCATCGGTCCGACATACAGCGAAAAACCGATATCGCCGTTCGGCCCGATGCCGACACTGGTCGAGACATCGGCCCATTCCGGCGTCCGATGGGTCCGATCGTTCGTCAACGCCGACACGCCGCCCAGCCGTCCCGGCGGCGCCCGGCCGGTGTCAGACGCGAGGACGCCCGTCACGAAGTACTTGGACTTGAGCGCGACCCAATGGAACGGTCCATTTAACAGGGTGGGCTCGCCGGGCTTCAGTTTTGCGAAGTGGGTCAGCTCGGAACTGGTATTACGGGTCACGACCCCGACTTCACGCGAGTGCTCGACGCTGTCCGATTCGGTGTTGCGAAGCCCGGGGCCCATCCCGATGAGCAACGTGCCACCGGTCGGCCCAAGGCCCCGTACCGAACCACGGACATCGATCCGATAGTCCTTGGGAGTGAACCCGTAGGTCAAGTCGAGCGCCAGCGTGCTGTCGATCGTCGCCGAAAACGTGAGCCGGCTCGGCTCGGCCCCGGCCGTGACGTCCAGTTGCGGGGCGGAGGGGCGGAAAAGCAGGTTCGACAGCGACACGGTATCCCGGCCGACCAGCAAGGACAGGGACAGAAACTGGCTGGCTGGCCCGAACATCTCGAGTCGCTGGCCCTTTTCGTCTTTCCGCATCGACCGATAGTCGTTCAGGGCCGCTCCCACGAGCCGCCCGCCTCGCGTCGAAAACCGGTACTGATACAAAGCGGATTGGACGACAACCGTGTCCTCCGCGAAACCGGTCGTACCCGGATCGGAAGGGGCAAGACTTGGACGAGTCAGCACCGGCTGCGTCGAGGCCACGGGTGATTCGGCAACCGGGGTGACTGTGGTCACCGACGGTTTGCCCACCGGGCGCACGGGTTTCTTGAGAAACAGCGGCGGCACGATCAAGACGACCATCATCAAGACGATGGCCAAGACGAATCGACGATCCATAGTCGGCGCCGAGGGTTCTAGAGATTAAGGGAGTGGATCATACCCACCCGGATGGAACGGATGGCACTTGGCGAGCCGCTTGAGCCCGTACCAAATCCCGAGAACCAATCCATAGCGTTCCACCGCCTCGAGTGTGTACTGCGAGCAACTGGGACTGAAGCGACAGCGGGGCGGAAAGGCGGGCGATACAAACCGCTGGTACCCGCGAATCAATGCAGCGCCAACCCGACGCGGCCACTGAAAGACCGTGGTCAAGACCCCGGCGTCTTTGATTGCACCCATCCGAGCACCTCGGCTTTGAGGTCACTCGGCCGTGCTGTGTACGTCGCCGGCCGGGTCCGTACCACAATGTCGATCGGCCCTAAGTGGGGTAGTCCCCCCCGCCGCCAAATTTCCTTCAACTGCCTCCGCAAACGATTACGGGCCACCGCATTCGACTGGAACTTCGGGACGATCAATCCCAGTCTTGGATGGCCCGCATCATTCACTAGCCAAGCGATTTCGAGGTGCGTCGTTCGGTGGCGCCGGCCCCGACTCATTACTCGCCGGACGTCATTGGGCGAGGCCAAGCGAAGCCGTCGAGCAAAACCCTCGGAGGTCGTCAGCTCCCGCCGTGCTTGGACGGAATCGAAATGGTCAAGCTCCTGCGGCCCTTCTTACGTCGGCGCGCAAGCGTAGCCCGACCCCAGCGAGTTGCCATCCGGGCCCGGAAACCATGCCTGTTGACCCGCTTACGATTCCGCGGGCGATATGACGGCTGCATAGAATCCCCAACACTTCAAGTGAGCCCGAAAAGATAGCGGCTCGATCCGGCTTCGGTCAAGGTTGACTTTTCCACACGCCAGCCGTAAGATCGTCCCCCCTTCGCTAGACCCCTGATCTTTTTCGAGGCGAAATGCCGTTGTCCCCGAAAGACGCCTGGAAACGGATCCTCGATGAGGCCCAGCGCGAGCTCACCGAGCAAGCGGTCGGGACCTGGCTGTCGCCGGCTGAGCCCATCAGTTTCGACGGGGCAAATCTCGTACTCGGGCTCCCGGACGAATTTGCGGTCAAGTGGAATGAAGCCAAACACTCAGCTATCCTCGCCAAGATTGCTGAAGTCGTTTTAGGACATGCGGTTGTGGTAAGCTTTCGCGTGCCGGATGACCGGCTCCAACGCCCCCAGATTGATTTCTTCGTGGCGCCACCGCCCGAGCCGATCACCGCACCGATCCGAACCACCCGGTCACCCCTGCCCCTCAACGAACGGTACACGTTTGACTCCTTTGTCATCGGGAAGTCGAACGAGCTCGCGGCGGCAGCCGCCTATGCGGTGGCCGAAGCCCCGGGGCGGACCTACAATCCGCTGTTCATCTACGGGGGCACCGGGCTCGGCAAGACCCATTTGATGCAGGCCATTGCCCACGCCGTCATTCGGAAGAATCCAGCAACCCGGGTGACCTACGTTGGGGCCGAGCATTTCATCAATGAGGTCATTGAAGGGATCCACGGGCGTACCATGCCCGATCTCCGGCGACGATATCGCAGTGAAATTGACCTGTTCCTGGTCGATGACGTCCACTTCCTCGAGGGTAAAGAAGCGACGCAAGAAGAGTTCTTTCATACGTTTAACACGTTGTACGAGTCCCAAAAACAAATCGTGCTGACCTCCGATCGGGCTCCGAAAGAAATGCCCGGCCTCGAAGATCGGCTGGTCAGCCGGTTCGGATGGGGCATGGTGGCCGACGTTGGGATGCCGGATCTCGAACATCGGATTGCCATTCTCCGCAAGAAGCAGGAACAAGACCACCTCGAAACGACGATCCCCGACGACGTTCTCACGTTCATCGCCGAGCATGTCTACTCGAACGTCCGCGAGCTCGAGGGCTCGATCATCAAGTTGTTGCTCTACGCCTCGCTTCGGCACCGGGAGATCTCCGTCGACCTGGCCCGCGAAGCCCTCGCCGACCGAATTCGGCCGAGCCAAGCCGCCGGTGACGACCGACCCAAGGCCTTGCCCTCAATCGACAAGGTGCAGGATGTAGTTGCCCGACGATGGGGGGTCACCCCGGAAGGTCTCCGTTCCAAAGCCCGGATCAAGAGTCTCACGGTGCCTCGGCAGATCGCCATGTACTTGGCCCGGGAGGTCCTCAATATGCAACTCGTCGAGATCGGGCAGGCGTTTGGCGGACGGGATCACTCGACCGTGATTCATAGCGTGGACAAGGTCCAACGACAGCTGGCCCGCGATCGAGGATTCCGCGATCGCGTCGATTCCGCTCGAGTGGAGTTAACCTCATCGGTCGTGTGAGTTAGGTGTGTTGAGTGTGGATCACGGGGATATTTGGGTGCGTTTTTCAGACCTTTCCCCGCCGTGCACACGGGATGAGGGCATCGTCTTGAGAGCAACTCGCTTGGCCATAAGCGGTTGGTTCGGTCATCAACAATGGACCCTCTCTACGACTACTACTATTTTGTTATATAGGTACTGCTTTTCTAATAGCCCGTGGTGATAACTCGAGGCCGGGTGGAGAGTAATCCGAAATGAAGTTCACAATTACGCGGGAAAAATTGCACGAAGGCCTTGGAGCGGTTGCCGCCAGCATTCCGTCCAAAACTACGCTGCCGGTGCTCTCCAACATCTTGGTCGAGGCCATGAAAGACGGTCTCCGGCTTTCGGGAACCGACCTCGATATTGCGGTCAGTACGATCATTCCAGCCCAAGTCGATCAGGAGGGTGCTACAACCCTCCCGGCCCGAAAGCTGGTGGAGATCGTCCGCGAACTACCAAGCGCCGCCATTCGGTTCACCGCCTCGGGGGAACAGCGGGTCCAAATCGAATGCGGCCGGTCGCGGTTCAAGCTGCTCGGCCTTTCGCGCGATGAGTTTCCGGCCTTCCCGGCCGTTAAGTTCGAAGGGGCTTGGAAAGTGGCGGCCAAGGACCTCCAGAAACTGATCGGACACGTGGCGTTCGCCGCCAGCACCGAGGAAAGCCGGCCGATTCTCAATGGCGTGCTTTGGGAGCTTCGAAGCGACCGGATGCGGATGGTGGCGACGAACGGGCACCGGCTGGCCCGGATGGATGTCCCGTTGAAGGGCTCGGGGCAGGCGGACCTGATCGTGCCGCCGAAAGCCTTGGACCAAATTCGGCGGCTCTACAAACCCGATGAGGAAATTGAGATCGCCCGGAGCGACAATCACCTCGGATTCCGATCAGCGGGTACCCAGGTGTACACTCGGCTTATCGAAGGCCCGTACCCGAACTACGAACAAGTTATTCCCAAGGAAAACGACAAGATCATGACGGCGGACAAAGCGGCCCTCGCGGCCGCCCTCCGTCGGATGAGTATCGTCGCCAGCGATCAGACCCACCGGATTCGGATGGCCTTCGCCAACGGGACTTGTAAACTGTCGGTGACGACTCCAGATCTGGGCGAGGCCCAAGAGGAAATGACGGTCGCGTATGAGGGCGACCCGCTGGAAATCGGATTCAACGCGGCCTATGTGCTTGAGGTGCTCAAGTACATGCCGACCGACGAGGTCCGGATGAGCTTTAAAGCCCCAGAGCGGGCCGCGACCTGTGAACCCGTCGGTTGGGATGACCCGGCCAGCTATCTCTCGCTGGTGATGCCTTTACGGCTGTTGGATTAGCTATCGGGAGCCGGTGGAGTCGGGCTCCATCGGCTCTTTTCCTTCGGGTGGTTCGCCGTCGTCCGGAACCTGAATTGGTTCACCCCGCAGCCGGCGCAGGATGAATTGCTGCCGCCACCGCATCCGTCCGGATCTAAAGGCTGGATTCGACCGGAGCGGAAACGGAAGTGACCCGGCCAGGGCGGCCGCCTGTTCCACTGTCAATCGATCGGCGGATCTGCCGAAGTAGGCCTGGGCGGCGGCTTCGACGCCCCAGACTTCCGGTCCGAACTCCACGACATTCAAATAGAGTTCGAGAATCCTGGTCTTGGACATCGCCATCTCGAGGCGATAGGCCGTCAGGGCTTCTTTGAACTTCCGAAGGGGGTTGCGAGACGGGGAAAGGTAGAGGTTTTTCGCCAGCTGTTGGGTAATCGTGCTCGCCCCTCTGATTCGGTCGCGCCGCGACCAGGCCGCCCCAACCACTCGGCGAAGCTCAGCCCGATCCCGGGGATCTTTCAGTTCAAAATCCTCTCGGCGGTAGCCAAGGGCTTGTCGAATTGCCTGGAAATCAACCCCGCCATGCTCGAAGAAGCGGTGGTCCTCGGCGATCAGAACGGCTTGGGGGACGGCCGTTGCGATCCGATCAAACTCGACTGGATCGTAGAGCCTTGGGAGGGTGCCGTCGATGGCTTGGCGCCGACGCTGCCCGTGACGGGCGAGACTGTCGGCCTGATCAGCCCGCATCGCCATGAAGGCCGTTTGTCGGGGCCAGTTCCAGCGGTACCAAATCGGCGGGGGCCAAACGGCGAACATCCAAAGCCAGAAAAGTGATCCGAGGACGAGCGACGCCATCAGAATTCGACGGAAGCGCGATCGCTTGGGGGCCGAGGGTTGCCCGGGTCCGGGAACTACCGAAGGCGGGTTCATAAGGAAGGCGCCCGGTCCCGACGGAACCGGGCGCCGTGACATCGTCAACCCAATCGCTTACTTGGCAACGGAGATGGTGGTGGTCCGCTTGATGGCAACCGGGATCGGATCGGGTGCCATCGGGGTCCGCACAAGACTCTTTCCGTCGGAGGACGATTCACCACCGAGGAACCGGCCGTTCGATCCGACAAAATACGAACTGGTTGCGGTGTCTTTCAGTTCGACGTCCATGGTGCCCGCCATGGGATTTTCCATGGTGCCGGCCCCGGTGGTCGAGGAGGCCGCATCGATCCGAGCTGCTGGTTGCCCGTCACGCGTCACCGAACCCCCGTGGGTGTAGTTGGTGATGGTCATGGACTTCATGGTCTGAGCCGGCGTCTTGGTGTCGACGGTGGCCGTATCGAGCCAAGAATCGCCGGCCTTCGCGCCCGGTTTGACGATCGGGAAGAAGCGAGCCATCGTCCCTTTCAGCTGTGACACCATGTCGTTCGAATCGGCCGAGGTCGCGGTGACCTTGCCCCGGCCCCATGCGTCGATCGTGCCGTGCAGCCATGCGCCTTGGGCTTTTTGGATCATTTCCGGGGGGACCGGTGCCGTTGACGTAAGGCTGTCGATCACGACGTGCATGATCTGCCCGCCGATCGTATCCGTGAGCGTCACGGAAATGATCGCATGCTGGTCAAAGGATGTGGTTTGATTGCCCTGCCCCATGGCGCTGAGGTCGACAATCTGTTCGAGTTTGGTATCGATTCGGTACTTGGTGGTGCTCGGGGCCCCCGGCGCGACGGCCGCCATCGACCCCCAAATCACGAACGGAACCGCACCGGCAATGAATCGACCAGACATGATTTTCCTCCAAGAAGATGAACGTCCTCGGAACGCCCCGCGTTGGAGCGCCCGTCAGAGCCAGAACAACCCCCTCCCGTCCAAACCTGGGCGTTAAGGGGGTTGTTGGGGGTCGACC
>JANPEL010000358.1:0-15049 GCA_031431925.1 Gemmatimonadota bacterium
CCGGAATCAACCGACGCCGGCCCGGCCGCCCTGATCGGCCTCGGCCTGGGCTTGGCGGCCGGTTTCATCCTGGGTGAGCTGTTCGGCGGCCAGGGTGGCCGCCAAGCGATCCGGCGGGTCATTCGCCGGCTCCGCCGGCCCGCGGACCCCCGCCAGAGCCCCGCCGAACTGACCGGTCAACTCAAGACCGCGCTCCAGCAGGCCTAGGGAGCCGAATCCGAATTGCTGGATCTGGTCGCCGTTGGCCGGAACGCCGTCGAACTCCACGGCTGGGTGGCCTCGCGACCGACCCGAACCCGGGCGATCCGTGCGGTCCGCGCCGCCTTACCCTTCGACATTGCCCTTGTCGATCGCCTCCTGGTGTGGGGCGAGGACGATATCCGTACCCCTGACGTCCCGCTCCGCGAGGAGCCCGAGTCCGCATGACCGAGCCGTTGCCGCCCCAATACGAACCCAAGTCCGTCGAGGCCCCGCTCTACCAGTGGTGGCGGGACCATCGCCGTTTCGGCCCCCGGGGCCGCGGCGAGCCGTACGTCATCATGATGCCGCCGCCGAACGTGACGGCCCAGCTCCACATGGGTCATGGACTCAACCTGAGCATCCAGGACGTGATGATCCGCTTCGAGCGGATGCGCGGCCGGGACGCCGTCTGGGTGCCGGGCACCGATCACGCCGGGATCGCAACCCAGAACGTGGTCGAGAAACTCCTCGCCAAGGAAGGGCTGACCCGGTTCGACGTCGGGCGACCTGCGTTCGAGGAACGGGTCCGCGGGTACGTCGCCGAAACCGGGACCACGATCCTCGAGCAGATCCGAAGCCTCGGCGCCAGCTGCGACTGGGACCGGACCTACTACACCTTCAGCGATGACCTCTCGCGCGCCGTCCGCGAGGTGTTTGTTTCCTTGTTCGACCAGGGCCTCATCTATCGGGGCAAGTACATCATCAACTGGTGCCCCCGATGCCTGACCGCGCTCTCGAACGAGGAGGCCGAGAAGGAGGAGACCGACGGGAAGATCTGGCGCCTCCGGTACCCGCTCGACGACGGGTCCGGCGAAGTGGTGGTGGCCACCACCCGCCCGGAAACCATGTTGGGCGATACCGGCGTGGCCGTCCACCCCGACGACGACCGCTACCGGGACCTGATCGGCCGGGCGGTTCGGCTGCCCCTCGTGGGCCGGTTGATTCCGATCGTGGCCGACTCGGCGGTTGATCCAGCCTTCGGCACCGGCGCCGTCAAACTGACGCCGGCTCACGATCCGCTCGACTTCGAAATCGCCAAGCGCCACGGCCTCGAAGCCATCGACGTGATGACGCCCGATGCCCGGATCAGCGACGCCGCGCCGGAGCGATTCCGCGGCCTCGACCGGTTCGAGGCCCGGAAACGGGTGGTGGCGGAACTCGAAGCCGGGGGCCTCTTGGTGGGCGTGGACGCCCATCGTCACGCGGTCGGCCACTGCTACCGGTGCGATACGGTCGTCGAGCCGCGGTACTCCGATCAGTGGTTCGTGAAGATGGCCCCGCTCGCCGCGCCGGCCCTCGACGCCTACCGGAACGGCACCCTGACGTTCGTGCCCGAGCGCCGTGGAGTCGAATATGCTCAGTGGCTCGAGGGCATCCGCGACTGGTGTATTTCCCGGCAAATCTGGTGGGGACACCGGATCCCGGTCTGGTATTGCGACGACTCGGCGTGCGGGGCCATGACGGCCAGCCGGACCGATCTCGACCGCTGCCCGGCCTGCGGGGGCGCCGCCCGCCAAGACGAGGACGTCCTCGACACCTGGTTCTCCTCGCAGCTGGTGCCGTTCAGTTCGTTAGGCTGGCCCGACGCCACCGGCGACCTGGCCCGCTACTATCCCGGCCACGCCTTGGTCACCGCCCCCGAAATCCTCTTTTTCTGGGTGGCCCGGATGATCATGGCGGGTCTCGAGTTTCGGGCCGCCGTCCCGTTCACCACCATTTACCTCCATGGCACGGTCCGCGACACCCAGCACCGCAAGATGTCGAAGTCGCTCGGCAACGGGATCGATCCACTCGACGTCGTGGACCGGTACGGCGCCGACGCCCTTCGCTTTACCGTCATCGGCGGACTCGCGGTCGGCACCGACGTGATTCTCGACCCCGCCGACCTCGACACCTCGTTTGCGAGCGGACGGAATTTCGCCAACAAGCTCTGGAATATGGGCCGGTTCATCCTGTCCAATCTGGACGGACCGGTCCGTCCGCTCGCGGGCAATTTCGCGAACGTGGTTGGCCGAGACGAGTTAGCACTCGGCGATCGGTGGATCATTGCCCGGTGCGATGCCGCCGTGCGAGAGGCGACCGAGGCGTTCGAAAAGCTCCGGCTCAACGACGCCGCCAACGCGGTATATCGTTTCCTCTGGAACGATCTGGCCGACTGGTACCTCGAAGCCATCAAGCCGCGGCTCTACGGCGACGTGCCGGGCGGCGACGTGGCCCGCGCGGTGGTGGTGCAGACGTTCGACGTGGCGCTCCGGCTCCTCCACCCCGTCATGCCGTTCATTACCGAAACGCTCTGGAAGCGACTCCCCGGCCGCCCGGACGACGCCACCATCATGGTGGCCCCATGGCCCAGGCCCGATCACCGCGCCACCGATCAAGCCGCCGTCGACGAGTTCGGCGCGCTTCAAGACATCATTGGAGCGATCCGCTCGATCCGCGCCGAATACAACGTCCAACCGGGTCAGTCGATCCGGGCCACCCTGTCACGCTGCGGCCCGAACGTGATCGCCGCCCTCCGCCAGCAACAGCCAACGATCGAGCGTCTGGCCAAACTGAGCGGCCTCATCGTGACCGAGGCCGATCCGGCCGGCGCGCCCACCGGCGCCAGCGCGGTCTTGACTGACGGCACCAGCCTGACCGTCCCGCTCGGTGACCTCATCGACGTGGCCAAGGAATGCACTCGGCTCGGCCAAGAGATCGCCCGCCTCCACGCCGCGATCGGCAATCAGGAAAAGAAACTCGGCAACGAACAGTTCGTGAGCCGCGCCCCCGCCGAAGTCGTGGAAAAAGAGCGGGAGAAACTCGCCAGTTGGCGCGATCAGGCCACCGTCCTCGAAGGCAAACGGGCCCTGCTCGGATGCCCGCCATGAGGTGGCTCGTCGCCTTCGCCCTGCTGGCGTCGTTGGCTTGCTCCCGGATCGCAGAGCCGCCGGGCGGTCCGCCCGACGTGGCCGCTCCCATCATCATCGGGACGATCCCGGAGTCCACGATCGTCGCACCGGCGTTCAAGGGCGACGCCGAGTTCCTGTTCAATGAAACCGTCAGCGAGGGATCGAGCCCCAATTTCGGCCTCGGCACCGGCGACCTCGAACGATTGATCGTCCTGTCGCCGACCAAAGACGTGCCGGTCGTGAGTTGGAAACGGAGCCGGATCACCGTCCATCCGAAGGAAGGATGGCAGCCCAACCGAGTGTACCGGATCGAACTCCTGAACGGGCTGATGGACCTCCGGACCAATCGGAGCAAGACCGGCCGGGTGATCACATTTACGACCGGGGCCCCGATTCCGACTCGCTTCATTTCGGGACGGGTGGTCGACTGGGGCACGTCGCGGCCCTCACCGCTGGCCCTGGTGGACGCGCTGCTGTTGCCCGACAGCTTGTCGTACCGGACCACCGCCGACTCGACCGGCCGGTTCTCGTTCGGCCCCCTCCCCGACGGCGAGTTCGTGGTCGCCGGGGCCGTCGACCAGAATCGCAACAACCGACTCGACTCCCGCGAAGTCTTCGATACCATCCGCCTCGCCGCCGGCCGCGATACCGTGGGCGAAATCTGGATGTTCAAGCACGACACCGTGCCCGCCCGGATTCAGGCCATCGCCAAGAACGACTCAATGTCGATCATGGTGACGTTCAGCCAGCAACTGAATCCATCACAGCCGTTCACGCCGTCGCAAGCCCGGGTTCGGCTGCTCCCGGACTCGACCGACATCGAGGTCGAGGCCGTCGTCACCGAGAAGCTGTACGACTCGCTCTATCGGCGCCCCGCGAAACCGGACTCCGCGAAGCCGCCGGACTCGACCGTCATCCGCGCCCGCGCGGACTCGATTGCCAAGGCCGACTCCGTGGCCCGGGCCGACTCGGTTCGCCGGGCCGTCGAGGCTGCCCGCCGGCCCGGTCGAAATCAACTGCCACCCCGACCCGTTGCTGAGGGGCCGTTGACGACGAAGCCCCCGTTGTTCGACCGCCTGGTGGTGCGGGTCCGCCAAGCCCTGACCTCGGGATCGAAGTACATCGTGGAGATGAGCGGCGTCGAGTCGGTCAGTCGGGTTGCCGGGCGGGCGATCCAGGGCTTCCAAGTGCCGGTGGAGAAGCCGACCGTCACCGACTCGACCGCGAAGGACTCGACTGCGAAAGACTCGACTCGGGCCAAGCCGCCCGATCCGAAGACCCCGCCCGCGATCCGCCGCCGATGACCGACGGCCGACGGAGCCTCCCCTCGATCGACCGCTTGCTTCAGCTTCCGGCCGTCGTCGAGCTCCTGGCTCGGGTGCCCCGCAATGTGGTCGTCGCGGCGGCCCGGGAAGCGGTGGCGGATGTCCGGCTGTCGGCTGGTGGGCCGCCGGACGACTGGGGCGCTCATTTGGTTGAACGGGTGGCGGCCCGCACCGCCCCCTCGCTTTACCCGGTCATCAACGCCACCGGCGTCGTCCTGCACACCAACCTGGGACGGGCGCCGCTCGCGGCGGCCGCGATCGACGCGGTCGTTCGGATCGGCGGCGGTTACAGCAACCTCGAACTGGACGTCGCCACCGGGAGCCGGGGCAATCGGCTCGACCACGCCACCTCCCTGCTGGCGGAATCCGCCGGCGCCGAGGACGCGATCGTTGTCAACAACGCCGCCGGGGCGCTGGTCCTCGCCTTGAACGCGCTCGCGGCCGGCCGCGAAGTGGTGATTTCCCGGGGTGAACTGGTCGAGATCGGCGGCTCGTTCCGGATTCCCGACATTCTCGAAAAGAGCGGCGCCATTCTCCGCGAGGTCGGGACGACCAACCGCACCCACCTGGCCGATTACGAGCAGGCCATTGGCGGCCAAACCGGTGCGCTCCTAGTGGTTCACCGGTCCAATTTCTCGATGGCGGGCTTCGTGACCTCCCCCGCCCCGGCCGAGGTGGCCGCGCTCGGGGCCGCTCGGAACGTCCCGGTCATTCACGACGCCGGCAGTGGTCTCCTCCTCGATCTCTCGGCCTCCGGCCTGACCGGCGAGCCGCTGATCTCCGCGGCGGCCAAGACGGCGGATCTTGTCGTGTTCAGCGGGGACAAGTTGCTCGGCGGCCCGCAGGCGGGCTGCATTGTGGGCCGAAGGCGATGGATTGCGGCCCTCCGGAAGAATCCGTTTGCCCGGGCCATGCGGGCCGACAAACTGACCCTCGCCGCCCTCGAGGCCACCCTGCAACTGTATCGCGACCCGCTCCGGGCATTGCGAGACATTCCGGTCCTCCGAATGCTGACGACCAGCCCGGCGGCGCTGGCCGACCGAGCCACCCGGCTTGCCGAAACCGTCCCAGCGGGGTTCGCGCCGCGACTCGAACCCGGCCAATCGGCAGTCGGCGGCGGCTCCTTCCCCGAGGCCGAGCTTCCGACCATGCTGGTCACCATTGATCCGGGGGCCCGCGGCGCCGCAGCCGTCCTCCTCGAGCTCCGGCTCGGCGATCCGAGCATCGTGGCCCGAGTCACCAACAACCGCGTCGTCTTCGACCCACGAACCCTGGCCGACGGTGACGTGGCGTCGATCGGTACGGCCCTCGGCCGACTGGCCGGCCCGGATTGAACCGGCCGGCGGCGTTTCTCGACCGGGACGGCACCATCATCGCCGACCCGGGATATCTCAAGGACCCGGCTGATGTGCGAGTGCTGGACGGCGCGGCCGCGGCCATTCGGGACCTCCGGCGTCGCGGCATGGCCATCGTGGTGGTCACCAACCAATCGGGAATCGGCCGCGGGTTCTTTACCTGGGAAGACTACTACGCCGTGGCCGACCGAATGGTCACCTTGCTGGGCGACGCCGCACCGGACGCCACCTTTGCCTGCCCGCACTACCCGGCCGTGACCGGACCCTGCGACTGCCGGAAACCCGGACTCAAGCACTACCTCGACGCCGCGGCCCGATTCGGCCTCGACCTGACCCGTTCGGCCTGGATTGGCGACCGGATCACGGACCTGACCCCAGCCTCCTCCCTCGGGGGACGGGGGATTCTGGTCCGAACCGGCGTCGGCCTGGATCACGAAACGGAGGCCCGGGCCGAGGGTTTCGAGGTGGCCGATGACCTGGCGGCCGCCGCCGCCCTGTTGGCCGACCCTGGCGCCAAACCGCTCGGTTTATATTGACCGGCTATGTCGATGAGGGTGGCCGTTTGTGTCTCGGGCCGAGGCAGCAACCTCGCGGCCTTGTTGGCGGCACTCCCGGCGGATGGTCCCGTCTCGATCGCGTTGGTCTTGAGCAACCGGGCCGAGGCCGGAGCCCTCGACATCGCCCGGGGCCGGGGGATCCCGACGGCGGTGCTCGCGCCAAGTTCGGACCCGGGTCAGTGGTTCGGGCCACTCGAAGCGGCGGCGATTGATTTTATTGTCCTCGCCGGGTTCTTGAAGCAGGTCCCGGAGGCCGTAGTCGCGGCCTATCAGGGCCGGATCATCAACGTGCACCCGGCCCTGCTCCCCAAGCATGGGGGCCCGGGAATGTATGGCCTGCAGGTGCACCGAGCCGTCCTCGCCGCGGGCGAGACCGAGAGCGGCGCAACCGTGCACTTGGTAACGGCGCGGTACGACGAAGGCCCGATTCTCGGGCAAGCCCGGGTGCCGGTCCTGCCGGGCGATACCCCGGAGGTGCTGGCGGCCCGGGTGCTGGAAACCGAACACCGACTCCTTCCCGCCGCGGTCCTCGCCGCGGCCACGACGGGTCGGGCAGTTCCTTTCACTCTCAGTTAGGCTGGTATGACGAAGCGCGCCCTGATCTCGGTGAGCGACAAACGGGGAATCGTCGAATTCTGCCGCGGCTTGGTGGAACTCGGATTCGAATTGGTGTCGACCGGCGGCACGGCGGGAATCCTGGCCAAGGCCGGGCTCCCGGTCACCACCGTGGAGGCCGTAACCGGCTTCCCGGAAATCCTCGATGGACGGGTGAAAACCCTGCACCCCCGAATCCACGCCGGTCTCCTCGCCCGGCCGGACATCGAGCAACATCGCGACACCCTGAAGGCGCACGACATCCTCCGGTTCGACTTGGTGGCCGTCAACCTCTATCCGTTCCAGACCACCATCGCGCGGTCCGACGTGACCTTCGAAGACGCGGTCGAGAATATCGATGTCGGCGGGCCGTCGATGCTCCGGGCGGCCGCGAAGAACCACCAGTTCGTGCTGCCGGTGGTCGACCCGACCGACTATCCCAAGGTGCTCGAATTGCTCGCGGCCGGCGGGTTCAGTCCTGACGTGGGACAGGCATTTGCCGCCAAGGTCTTCTCGCACACCGCCGACTACGACAATGCCATCGCCGGCTACCTGACGGTCAAGGACCAGGGCCTGCCGCCCCGCCTGAACCTCGCTGCCGAACTGTTGTTGCCGCTCCGGTACGGCGAGAACCCCGAGCAGCGGGCGGCGCTCTACGCCTCGGAGGAACCGCGAGGGATTCGGGATCTCAAGCAGCGTCAGGGCAAGGAACTCTCCTTCAACAACCTGCTCGACATCGATGCCGCCACCTCGGCCGTCGCCGTCTGGAAGAGCCGCCCGGCCTGTTGCATCGTCAAGCACACGACGCCGTGCGGGCTGGCCGTTGGCCGGACCGCCCTCGAGGCGTTGGACAAGGCGCGCGCCACCGACCCGCTGTCGGCTTTTGGCGGCGTCATCGCCTGCAACACCGTGATCGACCGCGCCCTGGCCGAGTCCCTGCGCGACTTGTTCTTCGAGGCCATTGTCGCCCCCTCGGTCCACGCCGAAGCCCTCGCCGTCTTTGCCGAGAAAAAGAACCTCCGGGTCGTGGAGCTTCCGATCGGGGAGGCCACCGGACTTGACTGGAAACGGGTCCGCGGCGGCTTCCTGGTGCAGGATCGGTTCCGGTTCAATCCGAGCGAGGCCAACTGGACGGTGCCGACCGGCCGGCGACCCACCGCCGACGAACTCAACGAACTTCGGTTTGCCTGGGCCGCCGTCACGACGGTCAAATCGAACGCCATCCTGATTGCCCGGAACGAACAGGCCATCGGCATCGGCGCCGGCCAAATGAGCCGCGTCGACGCCGTGTTCATGGCCATTCATAAGGCCAAACAACAGCGGCACCCGACCCAGGGCGCGGTGCTCGCCTCCGACGGTTTCTTCCCGTTCCCCGACGGAGTCGAAGAGGCGGCCGCGGCCGGCATCACGGCCATCATTCAACCGGGCGGATCGGTGCGCGACGCCGAAGTGATCGCCACAGCCAACCGGCTCGGGATTGCGATGGTCCTGACCGGCACCCGAATGTTCCGGCACTAAGATGACGAAACGCGAACCGCCTCCGTATCTCTGGGCCACGGCCGCCGGCCTGGTGGTCCTCGGGATCTACATCGCCACCCTGGCGCCGACCACGGCGTTCTGGGACACCTCCGAGTACATCGCCGCCGCCAAAGTACTCGGCATTCCGCACCCGCCCGGCAACCCGCTGTTCGTCCTGCTGGCCCACGTATTCGGGCTGCTGCCCTTGGCGCCGACCTACGCTGAGCGGATCAACCTCTTTGCGGCGGTCACGAGCGCCGGGGCCGCCGGGTTTTGGTTCTTGGTGTCGGACCGGTGGCTGCGGAACATCGTGCCGCTCAAACTGCCCCGCTTGGTGGCCTCCTTTGCCGGGGTCCTGGTCGGCGCGACCATGTGGACCGTCTGGAACCAATCCACGGTCAACGAGAAGGTGTATACGGTCTCACTGTTCTTCATGGCGCTCGTTACCTGGCTCGCCGTGCACTGGGGCGATGACGAGCCGGGACCGCACCGGGACCGCTGGCTGATCCTGATCGCGTTCCTGCTGGCGCTGACGTCGACCAACCACATGATGGGTGCCCTCGCCGCGCCGGCGGTGGCGATCTACGTGCTGTGGACCGATTGGCGGGTGCTGACGCGGCCGTGGGTCTTGCTGGGCGTGGTCCTGGTCGTAGTGATCGGGCTCACGCCGAACTACGTGTTCCTCCCGATCCGAGCCGCCCAATACCCGCCGATCAACGAGGGCGAGCCGATCGGATTCAACGCCATCTGCGCCCTCACCGCCGGGCTCGCCAAGTGCAGCCAGCCGCTCTCCGACGTCATCAACCGGGTCCAATACGGCAAGCCGTCGGTGTTCGAGCGCCAGGCCGATGTGGTGGGGCAACTCGGGATGTATTGGCAGTACTGGTCCTGGCAGTTCGCCAAGAACTGGGGCGCCGGGGCTCGGTTGGCCACCGCGTTGTTCACCGTGCTCGGACTGGCCGGCTTGTTCCAGCTCATCAAGAAAGACCGCCGAGCCGGTCTGGCGGCCGGGGCCATGTTCGGCACGCTGACGCTCGCGTTGATTTTCTATCTCAACTTCAAGTACGGCTACTCGATGTATCCGGAGCGGCTGGACATCACCTCCGAGATGCGGGAAGTCCGCGAACGAGACTACTTCTTCCTCTGCTCGTTCGCCTTCTTCGGCACCCTGGTCGCCGCCGGAATTGGAACGGCCATGAGCGCGGTGGCCGATTTCTTCAAGACCCGGACCTCGGAGTCCGCGGCCTGGATGGCCGCGCTCCCCGTCGGCCTTCTTGGTTTGATTCCGCTCCTAGGCAATTACGCCTCGGCCAGCCGGGCCGGCGAATTTGCGGCCCGCGACTTTGCCCGAGACCTGCTCGAATCGGTCGAACCCTACGGCATCATCGTGACGGCCGGCGACAACGACACCTTCCCTCTTTGGTACGCCCAGGAGGTGGAAGGGATTCGGACCGACGTCACGGTCGCCAACATGTCGCTCATGAACACCGAGTGGCACTTGAAGCAGTTGGTCCGGCGCCAAGCCGGCGATTTCGACCCGGCCAATTCGATCGAGCTCTGGAAAGCCGGTCCGTGGACCAAGCCGGCCGGGTCGGTCTTCACCCTCACCGAAGCCCAAGTCGACAGCCTGCCGGAGTACGCCCGGGCGCCGGAGACCTCCCTCAAGTTCGGCAACGTTGAGGTCAGTTTCGGAAACCAGCAGGTGCTCGACCGGAAGGATCTCGCCACGATCTTCCTGATCCGAGACAATCTCGGCAAGCGCCCGATCTATTTCAGCTGGAGCGCGGGCGGCTTCCCTGACCAAACACTGGGGCTAACTCCGTATCTCGTGACCCAAGGCTTCGTTCGAAAACTCTACTCCGAGGCCGTGACCCCGAACGGGCCGGTCGTGATGAGCGCGGGCATGGGCTGGATGGACCTGGAGCGGACCAAGTCGCTCCTCTGGAACGCGTATCGGTGGCAGAGCGCCGCCCGGCCGCGGGCCACCGGCTGGGTGGACCCGCCGTCGCGGTCGATTCTCGAGCTCTATGCGGTCATCTATGACGGGATTGGCCGGACTCTGCTGCAGCAGGGCGATAGCGCCGGCGCGGCCCAGGCCGATTCCGTGTCCGCCGCCGTGGTCAAGAGCCTCCGGGATCCGGGCCAGAGCAAAAATCCGTAGGACCGCTGTCCAGGCGAGGTGGCAGAGTGGTTGAATGCACCGGTCTTGAAAACCGGCGAACCCGTAAGGGTTCCGTGAGTTCGAATCTCACCCGCGCCGTTGACACCTCAAGGCCCCCCTCCGGGACAGCCCCTCGGGGAACCTAACGAGCCGGCGCCACCGCGGCCCACGGCGCACACTGCGGCACCGGCGGTGACGATCCGGGCATCGGCGGGCCGGGGTCGCCGACCGCCATCAGCTCCACGTCAAACACCAGGGTGGCCTTCGGCGGAATCACCGGCGGCCGGCCCTTCTCGCCATAGGCCAGCTGGTACGGCACGATCAGCCGCCGCTTCCCCCCGACCCGCATGCCCTCGAAGCCGGCATCCCATCCCGGAATGACCCGCCGAGCCCCCTGGGGAAACCCGAGGGGCTCCCGCGGCATCCCCGCCCCGGTGCTATCGTGGGACGAATCGAACTTCTTCCCATCGACGAGCCAGCCGGTGTAGTGCACGTAGAAACACTTGGCCGGCTGCGCGAGGGCCCCGGTACCCGCGGCCACCTCCACCACCTGCAGCGCGAACGCCGTCCGGGCCTTGCCCTCGAGCAGCGGGATTGGCGCCGGGAACGGTTTGGGACCGCCGGCACACGCCAGAAGGCCGGTGGCCGCGGCGAGGACGGCGGCCGCACGAAACAAAACTGACATGGAGTCTCTCGGTGAACGGTGTCGCCAACGATACTCGGCTCAGGGCTCTGCCAGCAACCGCCGGACGGCGGGTTCGAAGGACAGCATCGCCAGCGGGCCTAACGCCTGGTGCCGGACCTGGCCCGCCCGGTCGATGAGGAACGACGTCGGGTACCCCGTCACCCCGCCGAACAGCCGCTCGGCCTCCGGTCCGACCACCGCCACCGGATAATCGATGCCCCGCTCCGTCAGGAAGCGCTGGACCTCAGCGACCGGCCCGCGATCCCGCGACAAACCGAGCACCACCAATCCGCGTGCCCGGTGGCGTGCCGCCATCGCCTGCAGCAACGGCATCTCAGCCCGGCACGGCAAGCACCAGGTTGCCCAAAAGTTGACCAAGACGACCTTGCCACGCAGGCTGTCGCTGGTCACCACCGCTCCGCTGAGCGAGGCAAACTCGAACTGAGGCCGGCCTGACGCATTCCGAATGCCGGCCATCGTCTGGAGATGGGGATAGAGTCGCCAGAGCAGCACCGCCCAGACCAGGCCGAAGACCACTCGGCCTGCGATCTTCCTCACGGGGCGATCTCGTAGAAGGTCAGGTCCTTCTCGTGGTGTTGGGCTCCCCACAACGCGGAGCTGTTTTCGAAGATCAACACCGGGGCCCCCTTGGCGTCGTACACCAGCATCCGGCCCCGGGCGTTGCCGGCCCGCTCCACCGCCGCCTCGGGTCCGGCCACCCACCGGGGCGACCCGAAGCCAATCGGCTCGAGCCGGCACGGCGCGTTGTACTCGTGCTCCAGGCGGTGCACCATCACGTCGAACTGGAGCCGGCCGATCGCGCCGAGGATGGGAGCCGAACCCGACATCCCGTCGACGAAGAAGACCTGGGCCGCGCCCTCCTCCGACAAATCGCGGAGTCCGTTGTCGAGTTGCTTCCGGCGGAGCGGATCGGCCGGGTAGACGCGGGCAAAGTGCTCGGGTGGAAACCGCGGAATCCCGTCGAACCGAATCGTCGGATCCTCGGCCAGGGTATCGCCGATCCGGAGCGTTCCCCGGTCGAGCACGCCCACCACGTCACCCGACCACGCCTCCTCGGTCTGGGTCCGCTCCCGGGCCAGAAACTGCTGCGGCGGCGCGAGGCGCATCGTCCGGCCGGTTCGGGTGTTGGTCACTTCGAGGCCCGCCTCGAATCGGCCGGAGCAGATCCGCAGGAACGCGATCCGGTCGCGGTGCTTGGGGTCCATATTCGCCTGGATCTTGAACACGACCCCGGAAAAATCGGCCCGATCCGGCTGCACCAGCCCGATCGAGGAGGGCCGGGCCGCCGGCGGCGGGGCCAGCTTGAGGAAATCGTGGAGGAATGGCTCAACGCCGAAGTTGGTCAGCGCACTCCCGAAGTAGACCGGGGTTTGTTCCCCGGCATGGACCGCCGCCAGATCGAACGGATGCCCGGCCTGATCGAGCAATGAAATCTCGTCCAGCAACTGGTCTCGGGCCGCCGTTCCGACGAGTGCCACGAAGGCGGGGTCGTCGAGCGCCAGGTCCGAGGCAACCGAGCGAGTAGCCCCGTGGTCGGAGCCCCGGTCGAACAGCATGACCCGCGTGGATCGCCGGTCGTACACCCCCACCAGCCCGGTCAGTCCGAAGATCGGCCAAGTCATCGGCCGGCAATCGAGTCCCAAATCCCGCTCCACCTCGCTCAACAGCGTGAGCGGATCGGTGCCGGGCCGGTCGCACTTGTTGACGAAGGTCACGATCGGCACTCGCCGCCGCCGGCAGACGTCGAACAACTGGCGGGTCCGCTCTTCGACGCCTTTCCGATTGTCGAGCAACATCACCGCGCTGTCGGCCGCCATCAACGTCCGGTAGGTGTCCTCGGAGAAATCTTGGTGGCCCGGGGTATCGAGCAGGTTGAGCCGGATCCCCTCGAAGTCGAACTGCATGACACTTGAGGTGACCGAAATGCCGCGTTCCCGTTCGAGCGCCATCCAGTCCGACGTCGCATGCCGGGATTGCCGGCGGGCCTTGACCGTACCCGCCAAATGAATGGCCCCGCCATACAGCAGCAGCTTCTCGGTCAGGGTCGTCTTGCCGGCATCGGGGTGGCTGATGATCGCGAACGTCCTCCGCCTCGCCACTTCGGTCGCAAGTCTTTGGGGGGCTTCGGTTTCGGCCGACATCAGGTGACTCCGGGCACGGCATCAGAACGGGTGGACAAGCCGCCCAAGATAACCGGCCGGGGGCCGGATGGCCTCATCCAAATGGCTCCCCTGCCGATAGTCGTCCCGTATGGCACTCGAAGACGTTTTCATCGCCCGACAGCCGATCTTCGACCGGTGCAGCGCGGTCGCCGGCTACGAACTCCTGTTTCGCTCCGGGTCCGAGAATCGGTTCATCCCGATGGATAGTGACGTGGCCGCGAGCAAGGGACTCGAACGGGCCGTCATGAGTTTCGGGTTCGAATCGATCACCGACGGCAAGCCTGCCTTCGTCAACTTGTCCCGGCGAGTCCTGTTGAGCGAGCTGTACACGCTCTTGCCCCCCGATCGCTCCGTCATCGAGTTGCTCGAATCGGTGGAGCCCGACGCCGACGTGATCGCGGCGTGCCGCCGGCTCAAGGAATCCGGATATCGTCTGGCCCTCGACGACTTCGTCTACCGGCCCGAATTCGAGCCGCTCCTCGAACTAGCCGATATCGTCAAAGTGGATTTCCGGAACGAGGCCAGCCGGTCGCCCGAGGCACTCGACCGCCTCAAGGGAAAGCCCTCCCGGCTCCTGGCCGAGAAGGTCGAAACCCTGGGCGAGCGGGTCCAAGCCGAGCGACTCGGCTTCGAGCTGTTCCAGGGCTATTTCTATTGCAAGCCGGAGATGATGGCGAGTAAGGCGATCGGCCCGAGCAAAGCCAACTACCTCCGGCTGCTCAAAGAAGTGGGCCAGGGCGAGATCGACTTCGACCGGGTCGAAACCATCATCCGCCAAGAAGTCGCCTTCTCAATCAGGCTCCTCCGCTATCTCAACTCGGCCGGCTTCGGCTGGCGGTACGAAGTGGAGTCCATTAGCCACGCCCTCCGGCTGTTGGGGGTCCGCCAACTCCGGAAATGGGTCGCGGCCGTCGCCACGGTGGGCCTGGCGGAGGGCAAGCCAACCGAACTCCTGGTGACCGGCCTCCTTCGGGCCCGGCTTGCCGAATTGTTGGCCGAGCCTTCCGGCCTCGGCCGCGCCGACATCGACCTGTTTTTTGCCGGCCTGCTGTCGGTCATGGACGCGGTGATGGACCAGCCGCTGGACCAAGTCGTCGAGTCGATGGGAGCATCGCCCGAGCTGACCGCGGGGCTCCTCCGGCGGGAGCCGCCGTTCGGGCCGGTCCTCGACCTGGTGGTGGCCCAAGAGCAGGGTGACTGGGGCCGCCTCGACGATCTGGCCGGCCGGATTGGGACCCCGACGGCCACGGTCCAAGAGGCCTATCACACGGCGGCCTCGTGGGCGTCGTCACTGGCCACCGCCTAACGATCAGGCGTCGTCGAGGCACGCCTCCGCGGCCGCCCGCCCGGACCGGAGCGCCCCGTCGATGCTGGCGGTGTCGAGCAGGTCGCCGGCCGCATAGAGGCCCCGCCGGACCCGAACCGGCCAGTCCGGCTTGGTGTACCAGGGCGGCGATTGCCCCGGGAGCCCATAGTGAATCCGGTCGCATCGACGGAGCCGCCACTCTCGGACAATGCTCCCAAACCATTGGGTGAGTTG
>JANPEL010000359.1:0-4020 GCA_031431925.1 Gemmatimonadota bacterium
TCAGGCTGTCGCCGTTGGGGAGTTTGATGGCGTAGTCGTAGACGTTGTTCGGTCTGATTTCCCGGGCTTTGACCTCGAGTCCGGTGACCCGGTGGTACCAGTTGAGAACCCCATCCATAAAGCCGTTGTACGCCCCGTTCAGGCCGGCTGACACGCCCACGAACCCTCGGCCGGTGTTCCGGATGACGGTGCCTTCGAGTCGCAACAATTCAGCGTCGAGCACCACCGATGAGGTGGGCCGGCCGGAGTACTCGATCAGGCTGGCGTAGTCGGTCAGGAGCCGAACTTCCCAGCGCCGATCCGGGTCGACATAGGGTTGAAAGAAGAGCCCGCTCCGCGAGGTGATGACCGGGTTGACGGCGAAGTAGGGTGGCAATCCCTGGGCGGTTGCCCGGTCCGCCAGCAACGCGGTCGTGAGAAGCCAGGCGGCGGTTCGGCGAGTTACCACGATTCGGGTCCCGAGTGGCGAGTGAGAACAGGATTTGATGCGGCAGGGCGGTTCGGTTCGGCGACGGCGCGAACCAGGAGGTCGATGGTGACGTCGATCGGGGCGAGTTGGGGTATCAGGGGGACCACGCCGGACGGGGTGCCGCCCAGGATACTCGCGCCCAGCAAGCTGCCGAGCACGGCCCGGGCCACCAGCAGGGCATCACGAGTCGAATCGATGGTTGCGACCACCGCCGCCAGGGCGCGCTCGGTTGGTTCGATGACTCGGGTCCGGTATTGGCTGACGAGGGCCGGGGCGTTGCCGGTCTCGGCGATCAGGACCCGGAGCATGTCGGCATGGGGCGCCTGCCGCGCGGTCGTCCAGATCGACTGGAGCATCGCGGCCAAGCGCACCGCCGGCTCCGCCGGCCACTCGGGTGGCTCCCGCCAGAGCGGCTCCTCGACCACCCACTCGCCGAGGGCGGTGAGCAGGCCGTCTTTGTCGGGCAGGTAGCGGTAGAGGGTGCCGACCGTGACGCCGGCCGCTTGGGCCACGTCCTCCATGGTCGTGCCGCCAAAACCCCGTTGGGCAAACAGCGCCAAGGCGGCCGCCTTGAGTTCCCGGGGCCGGGCCTCGCTGCGGCGTTTCCAAGTCCGGCGGGCCGGCGGCGTCACCCGGGTTTTGCTCGAGTCAGGCGTTTGGGACCGGTGCCTCGTTGCGGCAGCAGAAAGTCGGGATGGACGTCCAGGGTCTTCGGGTTGTACTCCCAGTGATGTTCGAGTTCGTAGGCCAGCGAGCGCGCCATCCCGTCGAGGCCGGGAAACAGGGTGGCGTTGGTGATGTTCATGCTGTAGAGCGAGAACATGGCGTCGTCGCGAATCCGCTCGGTGTCGAGGACGATCTTGGCCAGGGTGCGTTTGGGACTGCGATACGACTCGATGATTCGTTCGACGGGCCGGTCAAGGACGCCCGGCACCACGAACGTGGCCGATTGCGCCACGAGCCGCTGATTCATGACCAACGGTTCGCCCTGGACCGCAAACCGCAGGTTGTTGGGAATGAACCAGCGGTCGTAATGGCCGGCGTCGTTCAGGCGAAGATCCCTGGCCGCCACGCCACCTTTTTCGGTGGTCACTTTCTCACCGAGGAGCCTCGGAACACAGAGTCCCCAGACGGCCGCCGGCTCGGTGGCCGCCTCGAGGGCAAAGAACGCCGCCACGAACGGCGACCAGGTGAAATCGAGGAGCCGGGTCGGGGCGCCGTGGTGTTGCATCAGGGCCAGCCACTGAAAATCGTCGTCCCGGTCCGGTACATGGCTCAGGTAGAGATGGGCCTTCCGCCGGAAAATCCGATTGACTCGGAGTTCCTGGCGCGACCACGCCTCGGGCTTGACCCGGAAGGTCTTGAAATAGCGGGAGATCGTGCTGAAGAGTTTCCACCTGGCGCTTTGCTGCCCCCGGAAGGCCCAGGTTCGGAATTCGCTCCCGCCCACCAGACGCTGATAGTCGGGCCAGGAGTCGATTTCGATCGTGCGGTACTTGCTCATGCCGGTAAGGTGGCGAGGGGCCGGACCGGTGGCAAGAACGGACCGAAAACGAAAAGAGGTGGTCGGATGACCGCCTCTCGTTCGACCCCGCGGCGGAGTGCCGCGGCTAGTCTTCGTCGCGATCGACCTTCGACGAAATGGTTTGGCGACCCTTGTTGCGGAGAATCTCGAGTTTCATCACATCGCCGTTCTCGTACGAGCTCATGATCCGGAGCAGACTCGATGGTCCCCGGGCTTTGCGGCCATCGACGCTCAAGATCACATCACCGCCCTTGAGGCCCAGGGTGTTCCGCTCGGGGGCGTCGATGACCAAGACCCCTTCCGCGGTGCCGAAGTAGGCCCCGAGATCCGCGTTGATAGGCGCCAGTTCGAGATCGGCAAACGGGCCCCCGAAGCTGAACGCGAAGCTATTGGGTTCCGGCGTGCCCATGATCCGGGGCCGGTTGACCCGGATCTCGCCCAGGCCCTCCAAATTCCGGAGGTTCCCCTCGATTTGCGGCATCCGGAAGAAGGTGTTCCCCTCGCCCAAGTCGCGCATGGCCAGGCTTCGCTCGTTGGCGGTGACGATGCTGGCGGTGCGGGTGTCCCGGCCCCGCCGGTACTCGACCGCCACGGTATCGCCGGGTTCGAGCTTGGCCATCAACTCGGTGAGCCGCAACGCCGCGAGCGACCGCTCGTCGTCTTCGTTCCGGTCCCCTTCGGCCTTGATCAGCCGCTGGCCGTTGAGCCGGGTGATGATGTCGCCGGAGCGAATCCCCGCCTTGGCAGCTGGCCCGCCCGGGGTCACGCCGCTCAGCGTGGCCCCGATCGAGTCGTTGTCGACGGCCCGCATGTCGAGCACGACGCCGATCCGGGCCCGCCGGCTCGTCACCATGTCCATCGGATTGACTTCTTCGCCGTTGATATACACCCGGGCCCGCGGGGTTCGCTCCGGGGCCGGCCGCCGCTCTTGCGCGGACAAGGGGCCAGTGGCCATGGCCAAGGCCGCAACACACCACATCGATCGATTGGTCATCCTGCTATGACTCCTTGGGGCTCAGAACCCCACGTAACGGGCACCAGTGAGGTGAACATCCACCAATGCGTCGAGCAGCCCGACCCGCTCGCGCCACAACTTGATCATTCGAACCTGCCGGGCCTCCGCCTCGAGCATCCCGACCGCTTCGAGCTGCTGGTCGACCCGCGCCAGCTGGTCTTCGAGAGAAGACGTGACCGCTACCGCCCGACCATCCACCACCTGGCGGTCTTGGTCAAATCCGGAAAGAGCTTGTTCGAGGCCCTGCGACTGGCTCATCATCTCAGCCAGTTCGGGATCAGCGGCCACCAAGGTTCGGTTGTCCTGGCGGCCGTTGATCATCACCGCGGCGAACGTGACCGATGCCGCCAACGCCATGCCGACCAGGACAACTCGGCGCACCTGCTTGGCCCGCCGATCGGCGGCCGCTTTGAGCCGGACGGCTCCGAAGAGATCGCGCGACGGCCGGAGGCCGGGCAGGGCCCGGAGCCGGGCCACCCGCTGATCGAGCCGATCGAGCTCGGTCCGGCACACCGCACAGATCTCGACGTGATCCCGCCAGTTGCGGACTTGCGGCTCGAGCCCGGGTTCGCGGGTGGCCAGGAGCTGCTCCATGGAAAGATGGGTCATGCGATCGCCTCCTCGCCGAGCCATTTGCGGAGCCGGGCATGGGCCCGAGCCAGCTGCGATTTCGAAAAGCTGACGGTCCGATCCATCATCCCGGCGATTTCTTCGTGGGTATAGCCCTCGACATCGTGGAGCCACACCACGGCGCGAGAGGTTTCCGAGAGCCGCTCCAACGCGGCCTCCAAGTCCATCCGGAGTGCCGGGTCTTCTCGTTTCATCGGGGCGACATCGTCGACCAAGTCGTCGGTGTCGCGGTACTTGTTTCGGCGGAGCCGCATCAAGGCCTTACTCGAGGCCACGGTGCGAACCCAGCCCCAGATGCTGCCCTGACCCCGGAACTGACCGATGCTCCGGAACACTTCGATGAAGGTGTCCTGGACCACGTCCTCGGCGTCCTCGGTGGTC
>JANPEL010000360.1:0-14190 GCA_031431925.1 Gemmatimonadota bacterium
AGCTGATCGATACGATCAGGTCGCAAGGGCTCACACCGCTGCATATGCCCGGTACCGAGCGGGTCGTTCTCGGCGCCCTCGGCGACGAACGGGTCCTCGCCCGACTCGGACTCGAAGCCCACCCAATGGTCGAGAGCGTCAAGCCGATCCTGGCCCCCTACAAGCTGGTGGCCCGCGAACTCCATCCCGCCGACACCGTGGTCGAGCTCGGCGGAGTCCCGATCGGCGGCGAACGGCTCGTCGTGATCGCCGGGCCCTGCTCGGTTGAAAGTGACGAGCAGATGCAGGCCACCGCCACCGCGGTGGTCGCGGCCGGCGCCTCCATCCTCCGAGGCGGCGCCTTCAAGCCCCGGACCAGCCCGTACGCGTTTCAAGGCCTCGGCCAAGCCGGCCTCGAGATCCTGAGGCGGGTCTCCGAAGCGACTGGAACCCCGACCCTGACCGAGGTGGTCGACGCCGCGGACGTGGAGTTGGTCGATCGGTACGCGGACGGGTTTCAAGCCGGCGCCCGGAACATGCAGAATTTCCGGCTTCTCAAGGCGTTAGGCCAGACCCGGAAACCGGTGGTTCTGAAACGCGGTCCGGCCGCTCGCATCGACGACCTGCTGCTCGCGGCCGAGTACATCTTGGCCGAGGGCAATCCGAACGTCATTCTGTGCGAGCGCGGCATCCAGAGTTTCGACCCGGCCACTCGCAATACGCTCGACCTGTCGGCCGTCCCCGCCATCAAGGCGCGCAGCCACCTGCCGGTCATCGTCGATCCGTCCCATGGCACTGGGGTCCGCGAATATGTCGCGCCCATGGCGAAGGCCGCCATCGCCTGCGGGGCGGACGGACTGCTCATCGAGGTTCATGTCGACCCGCGAACCGCCCTGTCCGACGGACACCAATCGCTTTTCCCAGCCCAATTCGCGGCGTTGATGCGTGACCTCGGCCGGTTCGCCGCGGCGGCGGGGAGGACCCTGTGACGCCAACCCGCCTCGGAATCGTGACCCCGGTGGTCCGACGGATCCCGGGCGCCGGTGACCCGCTCAGCTGGTATCGGGCCGTCAGCGCCGACGGGGCCACGCCCCACACCCAGCTGCTCGAGTCCGCCGACCACACGCCCGGCGGAACGACCCGGAGCTTGATCGGCGTCCGCTCCGCGGTGCACCTCACCGCCGACCGGACGACCGTCACGGTCGCTCCGACCTCGCCGAACGGCCCGGCCGCCATTGCCTGGCTGGCCGAGCGGCGGCCGGACGGCCGAACCGACTCAGCCGGCATCTTTCGACTCGCGATACCGGCCGGTGGGCCCGATCCGGCGGAGCGGGACCGGTTCCGCCAACCGTCCCCCCTCGATATCGTCCGGGAGTTGGCCGGCCAGATCCAACTCGCCGGCGCCCCGGCGCGGTGGTGCCATCTCCTGATCGGCACCATCGGCTACGACGCGATCGACTATTTCGAGACGTTGCCGGCGGGGCCCCAACCCGAGGCCGAGGCGCCTCGGGTCGAGTTCTGGGTTCCCGATCGGCTCATCGTCGTGGACCACACGAGAGACACCACGACCCTCATCGCCACGACCTGGTCCGGTCCCGGCGACGAGTACCGCCGCCACGATGCCAGCGCCGACCTGGCCGCCCTCGTCGAGTTGGGGTCCGGTCTTCCCGCCAACCTCGCCCACCGCCGCCTGGACGGCGGCATGCCTGAGGCCCCGGCCGTCGACCAGGATGACCAAGCCTTCGAGGCCGTCGTGACCGAACTCGCCGAACACCTCCGCGCAGGCGACGGATATCAGGTGGTGGCCTCCCGGACGTTCACGCTTCCCTGTCCCGAGCCGTTGACGGCCTATGGGATTCTCCGAGCCGCCAATCCCAGCCCGTATCTCTTCTTCCTCAACGGCCCCGCCACCGTGCTGTTCGGCGCCTCGCCGGAAACGTGCCTGCGCGTCGACGGACCAACTCGACGGGCCACCATTGTCCCGATTGCCGGAACAGTTCCGAGGGGTCGGCGACCGGACGGGACGATCGACCCGGACCTCGATACCCGCTACGAGGTCGCGCTCCGCTCCGATCCCAAGGAACTCGCCGAGCACCTGATGCTGGTCGATTTGGCCCGGAACGACCTGGCCCGGATTTCGATGCCGGGCACTCGTTCGGTAACCCGGCTCCTCGACGTGGAACGATACAGCCACGTGATGCACTTGGTCTCCGAAGTAACCGGCGTTCTCCGCGACGGCGTCGACGCGATCGAGGCCTACGCGGCGACGATGCCGATGGGGACGCTGGTCGGGGCGCCGAAGCTCGAAGCCGCGTCGTTGCTCCGGCGGGTCGAACCCGGTCGCCGAGGCTACTACGGGGGCGCGGTCGGATACCTGCTGTCGGATGGCTCGCTCGAAACCGCGATCGTGATCCGATCCGCAGTGGTCCGCGATGGGGTCGCCTCGGTTCGCGCCGGTGCCGGCATCGTCCTGGACTCGATCCCGGCCAAGGAGGCGGCCGAGACCCGCCGGAAAGCCGCGGCCGTCATCGGCGCGATCCAGCGCGCGGCGCCCGAGGTGGCCAATGCCTAACGTCTTGTCCGTCACCCTGCTCGACAATCGTGATTCGTTCACCTACAACCTGGCCGAAGAATTCGCCGTCCGGGGGGCCCAGATCGAGGTCATCCGCCACGAGGCGACGGCCCGGCGGGTCCTTGCCCAGGCCACTCGACCCGGCGGGCCGAGACTCTTGGTCATATCGCCTGGCCCGGGAACGCCCTCGGGTGCCGGATGTTGCCTCGAGGTGGTCCGCGGGGCGCTCGGCCGGGTACCACTCTTCGGCGTTTGCCTCGGGCATCAGGCCCTCGTCGAGGCCACGGGAGGCACCGTGGCCCGGGCCCCTGAGGCGGTGCACGGCAAGGCCGTCTCGATCGGGCACGACGGCAAGCCGCCGTTCAACGGCCTGCCGAGCCCAATGCCGGCGGGGCGGTACCACTCGCTCGTGGCGACGGCCCTGCCGGCCGAACTCGAGTTGGCCGCCGAGGCCGACGGGATCGTCATGGCCGTTCGGCATCGCCATGCCCCCGCCGTCGGGGTCCAGTTTCACCCCGAATCGGTCCTGACCCCGGAGGGCGGGCGGCTGATCGGCAACGTGATCGCCTGGGCTATTCATGCCGGTCGCTGATTTGCTCGAGACCCTCAGCCATCGCCACCTCGACCAGGCGGAGAGCTACCGGACCTTTGAGACGCTGCTCTCGGGCTGCTTTTCCGAGGTCGAGATCACCGCGGTGCTCGTCGCGCTCAAGACCCGGGGCGAAAGCGCCGATGAAATTGCCGGCGCCGCCATGGCCCTTCGCGACGCCGCGCGGCCGTTTCCGAAACCGCCCGGACCGGTGGCCGACACCTGCGGCACCGGCGGCGACCGGAGCGGCACCATCAACATCTCGACCGCCGCCGCCTTTGTCGCCGCCGCGGGCGGCGTACCGGTGGCCAAGCATGGCAACCGGGCCACGACCTCCCGGTGTGGCTCGGCCGACCTGATCGAGGCGTTAGGCATTCCCCTGGACCTGGCGCCGAGCCTCGCCCGCCGGGCGCTGGATGATGCCGGGATCTGCTTTCTGTTCGCCCCCGCCTACCACGCCGGCGTCCGGCTGGCCTCGGCCGTCCGGCAGACCCTCAAGACCCGGACCGTGTTCAACCGGCTCGGTCCCCTGGCCAACCCGGCCCGGCCCGAGATTCAGCTGATGGGGATCTACGCCGCCGGCCTTTGCCGCTCCACGGCGTTGACCCTGGGCCGGCTTGGATGCCGTTCCGCGCTGGTCGTGCACGGCGGCGGCCTCGATGAGTTGGCCCTCCACCACCATTCTGAGGCGACGTTGCTCCAGGACGGCAACCTGACGGACCTGATCCTCACTCCGGAGGACGCCGGGTTGCCGAGGTATCCGGTCAGCGCCTTGCTGGCGGAAGGGGGGCCGGCCGACGCGGCGGTATGGCTCCGGGAACTCCTCGCTGGCCGGGCGCCCGACGCGCACCTCGCGGCCGTCGCCCTCAACGCGGGCGCCCTGTTCTGGATCGCGGGGGTGGCACCCGATCTTCGTTCCGGCGTCAACGTCGCTCGGGAGATTCTCGGCCGCGGCACCGCGACGGCGACCCTCGAACGGCTGATCGAGGCGTCCCATGGGACTTGAGTCGATGGTTGCCGCCACCCGGGTGGACCTGGAGGCGCGGCGCGAGCGGCGGCCGCTCGCCGAGTTGCTGGAAGGGCTCGAGCCAAGCGATCGCAACTTCGAGGCGGCCCTCCAGCACGAGCATCCCGCTTTTATCCTGGAAATCAAGCCGGCCTCGCCGTCCCGCGGCCGGATCAGGGCGGCTTCGGAACTCGATGCCGTGATCCGGGCCTACCGGGGGTTCGCCACCGCCGTCAGCGTCCTGACCGATCACCGGTTTTTCGGCGGGTCGTTTGAATTGCTCAGCCGAGTCCGCGCCAGCCTCTCCCAGCCGGTGCTCTGCAAGGGCTTCATCCTGGATGCCTATCAGGTCGTCGAGGCTCGGCGGGCCGGGGCCGACGCCGTGCTCCTGATGCTGTCGCTCCTCGACGACGCCCAATATCGAGCCGCCGCCGACCTGGCCGTCCGGCTCCGGATGGCCGTCCTGGCCGAGGTTCACAGCGCGTCCGAGATGGCCCGGGCGACGGCGTTAGGCGCCACCATCATCGGGATCAACAATCGCGACCTTCGGACCCTCGACGTTGACTTGGCCGTGACCGAGCGGCTGGCGCCGTTGGCCCCGGCAGCGGCAATCGTGATTTCGGAATCGGGGATCGGATCGCCCGCCGACGTCCGTCGCCTCGCACCCATCGTCGACGGATTCCTCGTCGGCTCGGCCCCGATGGCCTCGGCCGATCCCGAGATGACCACGCGGGAACTGATCTTCGGTCCCACCAAGGTGTGCGGACTGACCTCGCCGGACGACGCGGCCGCCGCCTGGCAGTTCGGGGCCACCCATGGCGGATTGGTGTTCGCCGTCGATTCGCCGCGGGCCGTGACGGTGGCCTCGGCCCGGCCAATTCGGGCCGCCGCCGGCCTTCAGTGGACCGGGGTGTTCGTGAACGAGCCCGAGCGCCGAGTTGCCGCCATCGCCAACGACTTGGGCCTGCAGGCGGTTCAACTCCACGGCGACGAAGATGCGAGCTACGCGGTTCACCTTCGAGCCAGACTCTCCCCGGACACGGAGATTTGGAAAGCGGTGCCGGTTGGATCGGTGCCCCCGCCGGCAACCGTCCAAGCGTTCGACCGCCGCCTCCTCGATCGAGCCGACCCCAACCGGAGGGGCGGAACCGGGCGAACGTTCGCCTGGGGCCTCCTGGCCGGGCTGGCCGATCCGGATCGGTGCATTCTGAGCGGCGGACTTACGCCCCGCAACGTGACGGCCGCGGCAGCCACCGGCATCAGCTTTCTCGACGTGAGCTCGGGGGTCGAGCGGGCGCCGGGCCGAAAGGATCATTCGACCCTCGCCCGTTTCTTTGCCGCACGCCGGGCGGCATCCATCTCCAGGAGGATCAGCTGATGAAACTGCCGACGCGGTTTGGTGCCTTCGGGGGAACGTTCGTGCCCGAAATCCTTCTGCCGGCGCTCGAAGAGCTCGAAACGGCCTTCATCCTCGCTCGCGAAGACCCGGCTTTTCAGACCGAACTCCAGGCCCTGCTCATTCACTACGCCGGGCGTCCGACCCCGCTGTATCGCTGCGTGCGCACCGGCGATGGGTGCCCCGTCTGGCTCAAGCGGGAGGACCTCCTCCACGGCGGCGCGCACAAAACCAATCAGGCGCTCGGCCAGGGGCTCCTGGCTAAACGGTTACGCAAGACTCGGCTCATCGCGGAAACCGGCGCGGGACAACATGGCGTGGCCACCGCGATGGCGGGCGCCGTGTTCGGATTCGAGACGGTGATCTACATGGGCGCCAAGGATATCGAACGCCAAGGGTCGAACGTTGATCGGATGCGACTGTTCGGAGCCGAGGTGATTCCGGTCACGACCGGTGGTGCCACCCTCAAGGACGCGATCAATGAGGCGCTTCGCGACTGGTCCGCCTCCTACGCGAACACCCACTACCTCCTGGGGACCGTTGCCGGCCCGCACCCCTACCCCACGATGGTGCGGGACTTCCAACGGATCATCGGTGACGAGGCCCGGCGCCAATTCCTGGCGGCCACCGGCAGCTTGCCTGACGTCGTGGTCGCCGCGGTCGGCGGCGGCTCGAACGCAATCGGGATCTTCACGGCGTTTCTTGGCGATCCCGTCGACCTAATCGGGGTCGAGCCCGGGGGCTGCGGGCTGCACACCAACCACCATGGTGCCACCCTCCGCCTGGGACGGCCCGGCGTCTTGCACGGCGCGCACACCATGGTCCTCCAAAACGCCCACGGGCAAATCCTCGAGTCCCATTCGATTTCGGCCGGGCTCGACTACCCCGCCGTCGGGCCCGAACACGCCCATCTTGCCGCCACCGGACGGGTCATGTACCGGAGCTGCACCGACGCCGCCGCGGTCGCGGCGTTCACCGACTTGGCCGCCCGTGAAGGGATTCTTCCCGCCCTCGAAAGTGCCCATGCTCTGTCAGTGGCGGCCGAGCTCGCGGCCGACGGCCGATACCAGTCCATTCTCGTGAATTTGTCCGGTCGCGGAGACAAAGACCTCGCAGCCGTCGAGCGGTTTCTCGAGAAGGTCCGTCGATGAGCCACCAACGGTACCCCGAGATGTTTCGGCGCCTCGAGGCCCGCCGGGAAGGCGCCTTCATCCCGTTCGTTATGCTCGGTGACCCCGACCTCGCCAGCTCGGCTCGGATTCTCGTCGAGCTTGCGGAGTCCGAAGCTGACGCGATTGAGGTCGGCATTCCGTTTTCCGATCCGGTGGCTGATGGCCCCGTCATCCAAGCCGCCGCCGTCCGCGCCCTGGCGGCCGGAACCACGCCGGCCGACTGCTGGACCTTGATCCGAGGTCTGCGACGCCGGCAAGGGACCCTTCCGATCGGCGTCCTGACCTACACTAACCTCGCGCTCCAGCGCGGGCCCGAGCAATTCTACCACGAGGCGGCGGCCTCGGGAGCCGACTCGGTCTTGCTCGCGGATCTCGGCTCCGAAGAAGCGACGCCGTTCGCCGCCCTCGCCCGGGCAGCGGGGATCGCCTCGATCATGATCGTGCCGCCGAACGCGACACCGGAACGGCTATCGCGGCTCGCCAACCTCACCGAAGGCTTCAGCTATGTCACCCGGCGCTCTGGTGTCACTGGGGAGGACTCGACCGAGGCGGCGTCGACCGCGGGCTTGATTCGCGACCTCAAGCGGACCGGCGCCCCGCCGGCCCTCCTGGGTTTCGGGATCGGAGAACCCAGCCACGTCCGCGAGGCTCTCGCCCTGGGAGCGGCCGGGGCGATCTCCGGATCGGCCCTCGTTCGCCGAATCGCCACGGCCGCACCCGACCGACTCGGCGAGGTGACCCGCACATTCGTGGCTGAGATGAAAGCCGCCACCCGATCCCTCGGGGTTGCCTCTAGCGGTCGGGGGCTTGAGAATTAGGCGACCCCTTTCCAATGGCAGCATGGCCTCCATCAGACCAATCCAGGCCCCCGGCACCCTCCGCCCGGCCGGCCACTACGCTCAGGCCGTCGTTCATGGCGGCCTTGTTTATGTCTCCGGCCAGCTTCCCTCCGATCTGGAGACCGGCGCCCCGCGAGTCGGGACCATCGAGGAACAGACCGAGCTCTGCTTGGCCAACATCGGCCGGATCCTCGAATCCGCCGGCAGCGGACTCGAGTTCGCGCTCCAGATGTCGATCTTCATCTCGCGGATCGAGGACTGGGCCACCATCAACGCGGTCTACGCCCGGATCATGGGGAGCGCCCGCCCGACCCGCGCGGTGGTGCCCGTTGGACCTCTGCACCACGGGGCCGGGCTGGAGATTGTCTGCGTGGCGGCCGTGGCGCTGACGGAGGGCCCCACCCCATGAACCGGACTCACTCGCTGGTCGCCGCGCTCCTGGCCGGCGCACCCATCACGACGCGGGCCCAACCGGCCCCCGAGCCCTCCGTTCGGGCCGCCCTCGACATCCTTCGGCGCGACAACGCCTGGACCCTCGAGCAGCAGATTTCGCTGTGTGAAATCCCCGCACCGCCGTTCAAAGAAGCCGTCCGTGGGGCCGAGTATGCCCGCCGGCTGGAAGCGTTAGGCTATCGGGCGGTGACCGACCGGATCGGGAATGTCATCGCCACCCGGCCCGGCACCGGTGGCGGCCGCCGTCTGGTGCTAGCGGCCCATCTCGACACGGTGTTTCCCGAGGGCACCGACGTCACCGTCAGCCGGGATGGCGGTCGGCTCAAGGGCCCCGGCATCGGCGACGACTGCCGCGGCCTCGCGGTGGTGTTGAGCGTCGCCCGGGCCATGGCCTTGGCCAAGGTCGCCACGGCGGGTGACGTGGTCTTCGTCGCGAACGTGGGTGAAGAGGGCCCTGGCAACCTCCGGGGCACCCTCCATCTCTTCGACGACCAGTCGGCCGGCCCGATCGACGCCTTCGTTTCCGTTGACGGCGTCGGTCTCGGCATGGTGACGCGCGCGGTCGGCAGCAACCGGTATCGGGTCACATTCCAGGGTCCCGGCGGGCACAGCTTCGGGGATTTCGGGATCCCGAATCCGATGCACGCGATGGGACGCGCCATTGCCGCGATCGCCGATCTCACGGTCCCGAGTTCGCCTCGGACCATCTTCAACGTGGGCGTCGTCGAAGGCGGCACCTCGGTGAATTCGATCACCGCGACGGCCACGATGCAGCTCGATCTTCGGTCCGAATCCGCCGCGGCCCTCGCGGCGCTCGACGACCAAGTCCAGCAGGCCATCCGCACGGCGGTCGCAACGGAGAAAGGTCGCTGGCCGGGATCCACGGCGGCGCTCGGGGTAACGATCGACGTCATCGGCAAGCGGGCCGCCGGCGCCCAGCCTGACACCCTGTGGCTGGCGCGAGCGGCCCAGGCCGCGGCCAAGACGCTCGGATTTCCGGTCCCCCAGGGAACGGCCGGAAGCACCGACGCGAACGTGCCGATTGCCAGGGGCATCCCCGCGCTCGCGATCGATGGCGGGGGCCGGGCCGACGGGGCCCATTCATTGGGTGAGTGGTACGAGGACGGGGACCGGGGCTACCTCGGCCCCCAGTGGGCGCTCCTGATCGCGATCGCCGCGACCGGACGCTGAGTTACCGGGGCCAGCCGTCCGGCCGGCCTTCGGTCAAGAGAATGATCGGTGACTTGATATCGCCGGCGAAGACCGTCGACTCGAGCGGCATGGTCCGGTCCAGGTCATCGGGGCTCGAACCAATGCAGCAGGTCAGCATGATGTGTAAAACAGGCTGATCCATCAGCGCCGGGGGCGGGGCCGATCGACGGGGGCCGAAGGCCATCCCATCCCGAATCGTGGCCGGAACTCGGCCGCTGACATAGACCGGCAACTCCATGAGTGATTGGAGCAATCGGTAGGTCAACGTTGTGGACTCCCCACCACAGGTGACGACCCCGAACACCGGCGCATCGAACCGTCCCGTCCTGGGAAAGATCGCCACGCCCCACTGAAATCGGGCACTCTGCTCGTTGGCGACCGTGGCCGTCTCCGAGAGGAGATCGTGGACCGCGATGAGGTTCTGGGGAATCGGATCAACGTTCACGGACAGCCTCCTGCCAGACAGGGAAACGATCACTGGCAAACCGGAGGGGCATAAGGTGGGCCGGACCCGGGAGACCCACGGGCCACCGGCCGGCGGATGGCGCCGCCGGCTGGTTCGGCGCGGCCGGAGAGGTGGGATGGCAAAAAACTGCACTCGATCGGCCGGACGTCTAGATCGATGACATCACTCGTCGGCTACCGCCACGCGGCCAGCCGGTGCTGAAGGAACCGCTGCTGCTCCAGCATCACGCCGAAGGGCACCCCCCGGGTCAGATTGAGGCAGACGAATGGGGCGTCGACCCTGACGACCCGGCCCTCGGCCGAGATCGATTCGCCCCCCGGCAACCCGATCAACCCAACCAAGTCGGCCCCGAGTTCGGGATACGGCGGCTCGGTGAACAAGAGCCGGGCGCCTTGCTCGGATAGGTCGACGACCGGAACGACCCGGCCCCCGACCCGGAACCCGGGGCGGAGCGCGATCGGATAGACCAGCCGATAGTAGGCGCGGTCGAAGTCGAAACCCATGGGTCTAGCATCGGCATCCCCGGCCCCGCCTCAAGTCGCTCCCGAACGAGCCGATACCATGGCGGGCAAGGAGCGACACCGCCGCTATGAGAGTCAGTCTCGACAATCTTCGTCCCGACATGGTGCTGGCCGCCGAGATCGTTGATTCGGGCGGACGGCTCCTCCTGCCTAACGGCACGGTGCTGACCGACAAGCACCTTCGGTACTGCCAAATGTGGGGCGTCGCGGATGCGGAGGTCGAGGGGACCGAGGATGCCGCGCCCGACACCGACCCGGCCTTCGACCCGGCCGCCGTCGCCGAGGCCGAGGCGGCCGTGGCCGCCCGGTTCAGCCATGCCGACCGAAGTCACCCCGCCATCGCCGCATTGTTCCGCCACTGCGTCGAGCGGCACCTGCGAAAGGGCGCCTGACCCATGGCTCGCCGGCCGGAAGACCTGATTCGCGGCGTCATGGACGTCGGCACGATCCAAACGATGTACCAGCGGCTGGTCCAGGTCATCGACCATCCGCTGAGCTCCGCCTCCGACGTCGGCAAGGTCATCGGCGAGGACCCCGGCCTCACGGCGCGGCTGCTTCGGCTGGTCAACAGCCCGATTTACGGCTTCCCGTCCCGGATCGACACGGTCTCCCAGGCGATCAGCATCGTCGGGATGACCCAACTCCGTGATTTGGCCATCGGCACCTCCTTCATTCGACTGTTTACCAACGTGCCGTCACACCTCGTCGACATGGACTCATTCTGGCGCCACAGCATTGCCTGCGGCCTTGCCGCGCGCCTGCTGGCGGCCGGCCGGCGGGAAGCCAACGTCGAACGGTTCATGGTGGCGGGACTGTTGCACGATATCGGCCGGCCGATTGTCTTCATGCGGGTACCGCTCGAGGCGGCCTCCGCGCTCTTGGAGGCCGGTCGGACCGAGCAACCGTTGTTCGAAGTGGAGCGGAAGCTGCTCGGGTTCCATCACGGCGCGGTCGGGGCGGCGCTGCTCGACCGGTGGCGGCTGCCGGCCATGCTGGTCGACTGTGCGGCCTGGCACCACGCCCCGCACTTGGCCCCGCGGTTTCCCAGCGAGGCCGCCGTGGTCCACTTTGCCGACGTCATCGCCAACGCCCTCCAACTCGGATCGAGCGGCGAACACCGGGTCCCGACCTTCGACCCCGCCGCCTGGGACGCGATCGACCTCTCGCCCACGATCCTGCCCGGCCTGTTCAAGCAGCTCGAGTTTCAGTTCGTGCATGCCGTGAACGCGATCCTCGGGCCCGAGCACTAGATCATGACCGCCCCGGCCGATGGTGCGCTCCGCGTCGCGACCGACAGCCCCGCCGACGCGGCCCGGGCCACCAACCGTTGGCTCCTCGACGCCCTCGATCACGTCGCCACCGTCGGCATCGTCCAGCCCGGTGACCGGGACGACCACGGGCCCGACGACCTATTTGCCCAAGCCGGCAAGGCCCTCTTCCGGATCGCGCCGTTCGATGGAGCGGCCTGCTTCCGGCTCGATCCGGCCAGTGTCGATTTCCCGCTCGCCTGGTGCGAGCCCGCGGGGCGGGTCGGGCAATTCGCCGAGGAGATCGAGGCCCAAATCTCCCGAGGCGTCTTTGCCTGGGCCCTCCAGAACAACCACCCGGTCCTGGTCCCCGGGGTGACCTTCGGCGGGACCGCCGTCCTCCACGCACTGGTGACGCGGAGCGGCCCAATCGGGATGTTTCTCGGGACCGTGCCGGACCGGGCAACGTTCATCCCGGACGGCTGCCAAAAACTGATGTCCATCGTCCTGACGAGCTGCGCCACGAACCTCCGCTCCGAGGAACTCCGGGCCGAGCTCCGCCAAACCAACCGGGGCCTCGCGGAAGCCATCGAAGTCCGCACCGCCGAACTCCGGCAGGCCCGGGACGTGGCGTTCCGGGCCGCTCAGGTCAAGTCGGAGTTCCTGGCCAACATGAGCCACGAAATCCGAACCCCGATGAACGCGGTCCTCGGCACGGTGGCGATGCTGATGGAGGCTGGCCTCGAGCCCGAGCAACGCGCCCTTGCGCAGACGATCGAACGATCCGGTCGGGACTTGCTGACCATCATCAACGACATCCTCGACTTTTCGAAACTCGAGGCCGGAAAGCTCCGGATCGAGAACATCGTCTTCGATCTTCAGGAGACGGTCGAAGGGGTCGTGGCGTTGCTCACGGCCAAGGCGGAGGCCAAGCACATCAGGCTCCGGGCCAAGATCGCCGACGGAACCCCAGCGCACGTCACCGGTGACCCCGGGAGGTTGCGTCAGGTCCTCACCAACCTCATCGACAACGCCATCAAGTTCACCGAGCAAGGATTCGTGATGGTTCATCTGGCGCCGCTACCCGGACCCGATGGAGTCAGCACCGTCTCGTTCACGATCCGCGACTCCGGGATCGGGATTCCCGAGGACAAGCTCGCCAGCGTCTTCGAAAAATTCACCCAGGCCGATACGTCAACCACGCGAAAGTTCGGGGGCACCGGGCTCGGCCTGACGATCTGCCGCCAGTTGGCGGAGTTGATGGGCGGCGGCATTACCGCCGCCAGCGACCCCGGCCACGGCAGCACCTTCACCCTGACCATCCCGTTCCAACGCCCGGCCGCGGCGTCCGCGCCCGCGGCGAGCGCGGCCACCGTACCGAGCCGGCTGGCCGGTCGAGTCCTGTTGGCCGAGGACTATCCGGCCAACCAGCGAATCGCCCGGTGGATGCTGGAACGTCTCGGCCTGGAGGTGACGGTGGCCGAGCACGGCCAGCAGGTTCTCGACCACCTGACGCGGGGCACGTTCGATCTGATTCTGATGGATTGCCAAATGCCCGAGATGGACGGCTACGACGCGACCCAGGCCATTCGCACCAGCGCGGCCCCATACGCCGGCCTCCCGATCATTGCCATGACGGCCGCGGCCCTGGCCACCGACCGCGACCGCTGCCTGGCGGTCGGAATGAACGACTACATCAGCAAACCGGTCCAGCAGGAGGACCTGGCCAGAACGCTGGCCAAATGGCTCCCGGCCGCCGGTGAACGTTAGGCAGGCCGGCAGACGATCGTCACCGTCGTCCCCCGGCCCACCTCGCTCTCGACGCTGATCGCGGCCCCCCAGCCCTCAACCAACCGTTTCACGATCGCGAGCCCCAGCCCCGATCCGCTCGTCGTGGTCGAGAAGCGAGGCTCGAAGATCCGGCCCAGCCGGTCGGGCGGAATCCCGACCCCGTTGTCCGACACCGAGACCATGGTCCCGTCGACCCGGACCCGGATCGCGCTCGCCCCGGCGTTCCGGGCGTTCTCGAGCAGATTGACCAGGGTCTCCTTGAGCTCGTCCCGATGCGCCAGTACGGGACGGTCCTCCCCCACGTCGAGGGTCACCCCGGCCGCATCGGGCGCGAGCCCGTAGAGCGCCACGACCTCCCGGCAGACATCGCCTAACGGCGTCGGCTCGGGATCGGGATGCCCCTCCGACGGAGCCGCGAACCGGCTGAACGCCCGGGCGATGGTGTCGAGGCGGTCGATTTCCCCGAGAATCCGCCGGGCCGTTTCGTCGAGAATCGGTCCGATGGGCCGGCCGTCCCGGACCACCCGTTGGAGATGCTGAATGCCCAGTCGCATCGGCGTGAGCGGATTCTTGATCTCATGGGCCACCTGATTGGCCATCTCGCCCCAGGCCAGGACCCGCGCGGCCCGTTCCTCGGCTTCTTGGGTGGCCCGGACATCCACCGCCATCTTCTTGAGCGCCGCGAAGACCGGCTCGAACTCCGGTGGCGGCTCGCCCCGCGGTTCCGGCAAGTCATCGCCCCGGCCAAACGCCAACGCGGCATCCCGGAGCTCCGCGGCCGGCCGAGACAGGGCCCGGGCCGACCAGTTCGCCCCCGCCACCGCCGCCACCAAACCCATCACCACCGTCAGCGCCAGGACATAGGCCAGGTCGAGTTGCTGAGCTCCGATCGTTGGGTCCACCGTAGTCTGGGGCGCCGCCAACATCGCCGCGTCACCGGTCGGGAG
>JANPEL010000361.1:0-2909 GCA_031431925.1 Gemmatimonadota bacterium
CCCGAGGCGAGCGCCGGCCCCGATCATCCGGTTGAGCGGCGGGTTGGTGACGGTGACGCGGAGTTCGTTGCGGCCCGGGCGGAGCAGGGAAGTGATCTCCGTTCGAAAGGGCCGGAGCAGCAGCGTTGGGCCGGCCACCCCGTTGATGGTGATCTCCGCCACATCGCGAACCACCCCAAGATCCAAGTCGATCCGAGTCCCGGCCAGGGCGATCGAATCGAGCTCAAATCCGATCGAATAGATTCCCCGGCCCGAAAAGTCTCTGAGCGCGGAGTCCGCCGCCCAATCGAACAACGCCGTGGCGGACCGTTCCAGACGAGTGTCCGTGCCCCCGCCGATCCGCCCCACGGCTTCGAACCGCCACTCCGCCGCGCCACCGATCTCGATGACTCGGGCCGCCCCGGCTTCGCGCTTCGCCGCCACGGGCAGCGCGGGGGCCGTGGCGTCGAAAACGATCAACGCCGACCCGGACGGCGCGAGGTCGAGGGCGAACGACGCGGAGTCTCCCGTGGGCGCGAGCGAATTCACGGTGCCGGTCCACGGGTCCCACACCTCGGCTCGGCCCCGCGCCCGCGGGAACCGTGCGATCAACGCTCTGCCGTCGGTCGACCCGTTTCGAAAGAAGTAGGCGTCCAACGCGCCGATCCGCTTCTCGATTACGTTGACCCCGGCCCTGGTCCCCTCGAGGCGGACGTTGGGGGTGACCGTAGCCCGGACCTGCGCGAGGCCCTCCGCTTGGGTGGCGGCGAACCGAACGTTCGGCAGTCGCTCCAGCCCCTTGATCAGGAATCGGATCCGCTCCGCCCGGGCCTCGTGATCCCGATATCCCGGCTGGTCGGCCGGCCGTTTCCCCACGACGATGATCGGAAGCCCGGCCTGGCCCAGTGCGGCGAGCCGCTCGACCACCGTGACGTCCAGTTGCTCCACGTCCACGAGAACCAGGGCGTCGTAGCGCGCCCCGCCGGCGGACACGAGCCGGCCGCCGCGCATCCGGGAGCCGAGGACCGCCCGGCCGTTGAGGTAGTCGAAATCGTATCCGGCGTCGAGGAGGTTGCCGATGAACCGGACCACCGGGGCATCCGCCGGCCGGTCCGAGAACGACAGATCCGCCTGGAGCACCGCGATCGGCGTGACGGCCTGGCCGGCCTGGGACAGATACTGGAGCCGGGTGATGTAGTCGTTGAGGGGCGGGAGAAACCGCCAGAACGGGTCGTACCGGTTGAGGTGCGAGGCGTACGGAAACGGGGAGACGAACGGGTACCACCCCGGTTCGGGTCGGTCCAGGTACTCGACCGGGAAGCCGCTCGCCACGATCTGGTTGACGCCGGCCGCGATCATCTGGTCGGCCTGGCGTTTCATCTTTTCCGGCGTCGTCTGATACTCCTCCATGATCCACACGAACGCCTCGGCTGAGGTGATCGGCCGGCCGTTCGCATGGGCGGCAGACGAGGCCAGTTTGAGGAGATCGTACCGGCCGCCGCCGTGGAGGTTTTCCGTTTCGGGAATGGTGGCAAGCGAGTAGAGGCGCTGTTCGTCGGCCGGGGCGTCGTGCCCCTGGATCCTCGACACCATCCGGTGGCGGGTGGCCCACTCGGCAAAGGGGCCGAAGGCCTGCTCGGCCAAGAGGTCCGCCACCGTCTCGGCGTAGTCGTGGCGGACCCGGTCGGCTACGCCGGGTGCGTCGTAGGCCGCATCGAGCAGGGGGAGGAACGGGGTCAGGTCGTAGCCCCGGAGCCGGCGGAAGTGGGCCAGGAACGCCTCGGTCCAGCAGAATTCGGCCGCCAGCTCGAGGCTGTCGATGAAGACGCCGCGCCAGGTGGTGCCGACGAACCGCCGGAGGTACTTGACGGCCGAGTCGCCGACGGCAGCGAAGTGCGTTTCGATGGCGCGACGGTCGAGATGGTCGGCCACCAACTGCGGTCCGCCGACCCCGCCGAGGACCCGTTGATCCGCCGGAGCCTGAACCATCGTGAAGAGCTGCCATTCGCCTGCGGGCGGGATCCAGTCGAGGGTCCGGTCGGCGCGCACTCGGTCGGTGAGGACCACGGTGGAGCCGAGGTCGAGGGTGCCGGGGCGTTTGATGCCTCGGACCGGATTGCCGATCAGGTCTTTCCCGGCCGCCGAGTCGATCACGGCCGCCGACCCGCGCACCGCCACCACCGCCACGAGCTTCTCGCGGGCGGCGAGCCGCTCGGGCCACCCGGCCGGCAGTGAATCGTTGGTGCCCGTGAGGTTGGCGACGAAAGTGCCGAACCCGGGCGGCGGCGCCGGCCACGGGATCCGGTCGGTGAACCTCCGTCCGCCCGGGACGGTCCGATGGGCCAGCCGCAATTCGAGTTCCGCCAGCTCCGGCGTAATCGTCATTCCTCCGCCGAACGGCCAGCCCGAGCCCATGGTGTAGTCGAGCCACATTCCCCGGCGCGAGGCTTCCTCGAGGGCGGCCCGGACGTGGCCGAAGAACGACGGCGTCCGGTAGTCGTGGACTCGGCGAAGGGCGTCGGCGGGGGCCCGGGGGTCGAGGCCGAGGCGGAGCGGTTGGATCTCGGCGCCGCCGAAGTGGGCCTCGTCGAGGAGGCCGATCTGGCGCTTGAGGTCGTCGGCGCGGACGTCGCCGCCGGGCCACCACCAGCGGACCATGGGCCGGTAACGTTTGGGCGGCTGCCGGAAGGTGGCCCGCACCTCAGCCGGTGTCGGGGGCGGCTGGTCCGCCGGGCCCGCCATGGCCAGGGCGGCGACCAGGACCGGAAGTGCGATCACCGGGAGGGCTCCGGAATGACCGGGAGCTCGAGGTGCGAGGGGAACCTGGCCGAGCGGTGGATCGTCACCCGGGAGGCGCGGGGGGAGCCGGGGAAATTGAGGTGGTCCCGACCGGTGACGGTCACCCGGATCCGGTTTCCGGGGCGGAAATA